>WLJI01000060.1 GCA_009701845.1 Actinomycetota bacterium | reverse complement strand
TTCTGCAAGCGCTGTTGGTTCTGCAAGCGCTGTTGGTTCTGCAAGCGCTGTTGGTTCTGCAAGCGCTGTTGGTTCTGCAAGCGCTGTTGATTCTGCAAGCACTGTTGGTTCAGTGAGCGACATCCGAGCCTCGATGCTGTCCCAAAGGGCTGAGGGCGGCGCAGTGATCTCAAAATCTGACTCAGTCAGGCTGGCCCCGAGCGCCAGAATGTCTGCAAATGTGGCTTCGTCAATATCGTTGATCTCTTCAGGCATCTTGGTACCCCTCAAGTTGGCGTCGGAGTCGTTCAAGGCTGCGGCGAATATCGCTCTTAACGGTACCGAGCGGAACATTGCATCGCTCAGCAATTTGTGCATGGGTCAGGTCTTCAAAAAACTTGAGCTTGACCATTTCTTGTGCTCGAAGAGGGAGTTGGGTGATGGCTTCTGCAAGAAGCATGCGTTCCCCGGTGAGTGAGATCGCAGCGTTCTCGGTTGCTTCACCAAGATGGCCTCGGAGATCTCCTTCGGCAGATCCCATGCTGTGTGAGCTTGCGGCTTCTCCCGATCCAGTCATGTCGATACTGACTGGCTTGCGGCCATCGGATCGCAGAATATCGATGACTTTGAATCGGGCAATACCCATCAGCCACGCGGGAAGGCTGCCTGCCTCTGGCCGGTAGCGGGCTCGGGATTTCCAAGCGGCGAGGAATACCTCTTGGGTTGCGTCAGCAGCACGAACTGCACCGAGCGACCGTGTGCAGAAAGAAAAAACTAGCGACCCGTGGCGATTGTAAATTTCTTTCAGGGCGCTCTCTTCGCCGTTGATAAAGGCGGCGATGCAAGGATCTTCAAGATTGAGTGAGAGTTCGACTGGCCGATCAAGCAATGCCTCCATGTCAGGTAGTTCGTCACCTGTGCCCTGATTGGATGCAGCATTGTTGTCTACCGAGTCTTCGCGCTCGTTTAGCGTCATCAGTCGGCGCCAACTTTCGGGTGCATTTAATTAGTCTCGCAATGATCAGCGCAGCGCGCCACTGCTCAGGTTATTTGGGGCGAAGTAGTCACTGAAGACCCTGATGTATCGGGATCATCCAGTCTGCGAATTGTGCGCATTGCACCGGTATCGCCTAGCACTGCCATTGCCATTGCGGCTAGCGCAACGCCTACAAGAAGTCCGCCAGGACCACGCAGGCTAAACCCGATCATGGCAGCCAGCATTGTTGGAAAAATGCCGACCGGTGCGGTGGCAGCATCGACCTTTCGTTGCACGGTATAGGCCATCAACATTTGCAAAATGAATGCGCCAACGAGAACTGCTATCGCCTGTTTTGGTCCGTTCAGTAACGCCAAGAGAGCTACGGGAAGCGCCCCTGCAAAGATGCCCACGTAGGGGACAAACGCAAGCAGCGCCGCAATCACTGCGAGTAGCCCAGGTAAGTCGATTCCAAGCCAGGTGCTGACAGTGAAACTGATTCCGAGCATGGCCAAACTCTGCAATGCCATGAAACCCATATATCTGGCGCTACTTGAGTACGCGAGTGTTAAGACCCATCGAAGCGGTTCTCGCTTGGACTCGGGTGCGAGTTCGATTGCTCCATTGACCATCGTGGGGCCCGTGAAAATGATCATCACGGTCAGGATCCAGACCACAAACACTGCAGAGGCACCCTCTCCTACCCGCGAGGCGATACCGCGAAGGTCTGCATTACGAAAGCGCACTTGATTGGTGATCTGATCGGCAAACCTCTCAATGTCATCCGCAATCTGGAGCTTCTTGAGGAGGCTTCCGATTCCTTCGGTCCGCTCTAGGTCTCGGACTGCAGCCGGCACGCTGTTTTGAAACTTTGCCGACTCTGCCTGGAGTTCTTTCAGGCCAATGGCGGCCAGTGCCGAGACCGAGAGGGCTAAGAGCGCCGTGATGAGAAGGATTGCTGCGACATTCGACATGTGTTTGTGCAGCTTCTGAACTACGGGCCAACTCAGCGCCGCAAACACGCAGGCTTCGAAAAACCAGACCAGCGTGGTAGACGCTCGCATTGCAACGGTGACGACAAGGAGATAAGCGCCGACGATGGCAACGGATCGCAGAATGGAGCGAGGTGAGATGTGCAGAGAGGTATGGGGCATTGGGCTGTTCTCCGTCTGGGCGTAGTTCCCACACTTGCTGAAGTGCAGATTCTAAGGTTGCTGCATGTCGACCGAGCGTGACCCTCAGCATGCCGGTGCTGCGCCAGTCGACACCAAGTCGGCGACGCCCCCTCGGCTGACGGTGGATATTGCCGATCAGAGTGTGTTGGTTCTGCTGTTCTCGCTGACCGTGCTTGGAATTATCTGGGCCACCGTTCGTGCGGCTTCAGGGGCCGTGACCCTGATTGTTGTTGCCTTGTTTGTGGCCATGGCCCTGGACCCCGTGGTGAATGCAGTGCAGCAGCGCGCCAAGTTAGGAAGGGCGCCCTCCGTCATTGTGGTGTTGTTCTTTAACTTGGTTCTGGTGGTGGCATTTATTGCAATTGCAGGCCCGCAGCTTGTTCAAGAGTCTTCAAACTTGCAGCGCCAACTGCCAAAGACAGTGGCATCACTTGGTGATTTGCCTCTGATTGGCAGCTCCATTCAGTCTGCTGACTTGCCCGGCAAACTCACCCAGGCGCTTGATTCGTTTTCGGCTAGGTCAGGAGCGGGTGGCGGGTTGCAAGTGGGCGGACTTGTGAAATCGGTGTCATTCGGACTTGGTGCTGTGGTGCTCGCACTGTTCTTGATGGCCGGAGCGATGCTCGAGGGTCCGCGACTAGTTCGAAGTATCCGTTCAGCGCTTCCGCCCGGTCACAGAGAATCTGCAGACGGAATCGGAAGAGTCGTCTACCAAGTACTCGCGAAGTATTTTGCGGGCAGCTTGCTCGTTGCGGTGCTGAACGGCATTTGGACCGCAAGTGCTGCGCTCATCGCAGGCGTGCCTCTCAGTCCGCTTCTTGGTGTGTGGTCCGCGGTGACCTCGCTCATCCCGCAAATCGGTGGCCTCTTGGGGTTCAGCTTGGTCTTTGCAGTGAGTCTCACAGCTGGTGTGGGTCCTGCGATCTTTATGACGGTTGCATTCTTGATATTTATGCTCTTTACCAATCACGTACTAGTGCCGCTGGTGGTTGGCAAGGCAGTGAGCTTGTCGCCACCGGTAACAATGTTGGCAGCAATTGGCGGGTTCTCGGTGGGCGGGATTGTTGGAGCACTCTTCGCTGTTCCCACGTTTGGAGCCATCAAAGCAGTAGCGATCTATCTGCGCGGTGGCGATGCCCATGTAGAGGCTGAGGAGTCCGAGGCTCAGCACCCAAGCTTGATGTCCCGCCTGCGGGAGCGGTTCGCAACGAGCACTCCCTAACCCGCTCCATGATGTGTCCTGCTGAGGGGCCATTGCAGCGGCAGGCCGAGCCTGAGCGCAGGCGGGGGCTTCGTAGAAGGTGGGGGAGCGCGGGACTAGGGTTTGCTGGATGGATATTGAGAATCTGTTCTCTGTACAGGGCAAGGTGGCTGTTGTAACCGGTGGGTCCCGTGGGATTGGCCGCATGATTGCCGAGGGTCTTGTGCGCTCGGGGGCCACGGTCTACATCTCTTCTCGCAAGGCAACCGTTTGCGAACAAGTTGCCGAGGAGCTCTCGGAGTTCGGCACTTGTACTGCTCTACCCGCAGACTTGTCGACGGAACGAGGGGTTCAAGAACTCGCTCAAGCAGTTGCTGAACGTGAAGAGCAGCTAGATATTTTGGTCAATAATGCTGGTGCAACCTGGGGTGCACCGTTGCTTGAGTATCCGGATGAGGCTTGGGACAAGGTTCTCGCAACGAACCTCAAGGCAGTCTTTTCGTTGACCACCGAACTCATGCCGCTTCTCAAGAAGTCGGCGCAAAGTCATGACCCCGCACGGGTCATCAACATCGGCTCCGTTGATGGTATTCGTGTTCCGGAAACAGAGAACTATGCGTACTCGGCAAGTAAAGCAGCGGTTCACATGCTCACTCGCCAACTAGCGCATCGCTTGGCAAGTTCGCATATCACGGTGAACGCAATTGCCCCAGGGCCGTTTCCCTCAAAGATGATGGCCTTTATTCTTGATGCTGATGGCGGCGAGGAAATGGTGTCTTCGGGGGTTCCGCTTGGCCGTATTGGCACTCCGGAAGACGTTGCGGGAACGGTTTTGTTTTTGTCTTCGCGTGCTGGGAGCTACCTGACCGGATCAATCATTGCTGTAGATGGTGGAATCTCTACTCATGGCTAGCCGGTAGCGCTCCTAGCGAGCCGAGTTCACATCCACGGGTCATCGGCAAGGCCGAGTTCGGGCCATGGCCCCGCCGCTATGGGCTGGCAGTTACCCCATCCAACTCCGTCGCCCACTGGGTCGGTGACTCGCACGGCTGTGTCGCGGATCTGATGCAGCCGCCGAGCCGTCTCTGGCGACCGGCAGTCCTCGATGCGCTCCCCATCAAGGTGGAAGTCGCCTCTCCACTCACCGTGATGGTGGCCATCTAATCCAAAGTAAAGACCTGCACCAAGCTGAATTCCAGTATCGCCAAGAACCTCAATCTGAATTGGCCGCTGGCTGCCGTCTTGCATGGTTCCCGTGACTCTGCCACCGAGCAAGCGACGGTTCTCTGGATCAAATCGCAGCTCAGGGTGAAGGTCAAGAATTGGTTCCACGCTGCCGTCGATGTGCTCAACCCCCGCAGTTACGGTCTTTTGAACAAACCCGGGCATCTGCACCAACGTGAAGTGCAGGTGCAGCGCGTAGCGCGAGCCGTCGGGGCGCTCCATAAGCGCCGGGCACCAGATCATCATGAACCCAACTCCTGCGGGGAATGCGTTCGAATCGCCGCGGTCAACAGCAGGCGGGCCAACGTCGTAGCGAACTCCCCAAGAATGGTCTCGGGTGCACACCCAAGACTCCGGGGTGACCTCGGTGCGTTCGCCGTCACGCTCAATCCACCCTGAGGCAACCCCGGTTTGGTGATAGCGAACAAGGTCTGCAGAGACCCGAAACTGATCGCGCATATGGGTGCGCTCCTCGAGCTGTGGCGGCACAACACCATCAAAGAGAATCTCGAATGAGATTGGCTGTATCTCGTTTGCTTGGAGTGAGAACCGAACTTGTTGAAGCGGCTCAATCACCTCGTAGCTGATTGGACCAACAGCAGTTGTCTCAGCATCGGACGACAAGTTGCGGCTGCCGCGCACCGTCGTTTGTTCGGCTCCACGACTGACTGCGGCGTATGCATCTAGAACGTTTCTGTTGGGGTAACGCCCAAGGCCAAAACCAATTTGTAGGCTTCCATCGCGGGCCATTGCCATAGCGCAGACCTTCTCTGTCCACGCAGGATCGCTGGTCCCGACGACGGCAAAAGTGTCTGCAATCTGATGGTTAAATCCCTCATCTGCAATCCCAAGTGGTCCGATTGGATTATTTGCCATGTCGTTGATTCTCCTAGCTCAGACTGCTGGTGGTGAGCCTAGTTCTGCAGGGCCAACCGATGGCCGGGTCGCAGGTGTTGTTGAAACCTGCTGGCATAGAGCAATGACTAGCCCGATAGAGCCACCTTCACATCCCCTCAGCGCAACCGAAGGTACGACCCAACCAACTGAAGGTGCGACCCCGGCGACTGTCTCGGCCGAGGATCGAGCGGCTGCGACTGAGCTACTCGCTCGCTATGGCGAAGCTATCGATGCGGGTGATTTTGAGGGCCTAGCCGAGTTGCTCTCTGATGCTGAACTGCTTGATGAGTCTGGCAATCGCATTGCTCAGGGCAAGGCAGAAATCCTCGCTCTGTACTCGGCAATGACGCTGAGGCACGCTGATGGAACGCCGCTTACTGCTCACGTGATTACCACCGTGATTGTCGAGTCTGCTGGTACAGACACCTTGCAGATGCGGTCCCGCTTCACCGTGTTCCAAGCAACTGATTCGCTACCGCTTCAAGCTGTGGTTGTGGGCAGGTATAGAGATACCCTGACCCGCCTGCAAGGTGAATGGAGATTCACTCAACGGGTCATGATGCCGCAAGCCTGGGGCGATGTGAGCGAGCACCTGAGCTTCGATCCCCGTTAGCTTTCGCAGCTAATGCAGAATCTCGGCCAGTTCGCGGGTGTCTGCACGGTAGGGACCTTGAGGATCCTCGGGATCGCACAGGGTGGTTGCATCTAGGTACACCCGAGGCGTGCGATACAGGTATGCAATGGCAAACGCGTGATTTGGGGTGACGTAGCGATCGTTCTCGTTCTCTTCAAGCCAGGTGCGCAGCCGCGGAGCATGCTTTGCGCTCATGTTGGGGAACAGGTGATGCTCAACATGGTGGCTGAAGTTGAAATGCATGCGATCAATGATCGGAAGCGTGGTCACGCTCATGGAGTTTTCTATCGGGTCGTTCGACTTGGTCATCGGACGCATGAAGTGATTCGTTGCGATGTATCCCATCACCAAAGCGTTGGTCACCATGACTGGAATGGCAACTACGAACAGTGCATAGAAGGGTCCGGCCAAGATTCCTACGGTCACCCACAGAGCTAAGCAAACTGCGCTATCGATGATTGCCCGCCGGCGATTGAAACGAGCAAAGGTGCGCATGTACTTCGTTTGGATCCACAGCACGACTTGGCCGTGGAAGGTAAACCAGTAGCTAAAGAAGAACGCACTCGACCAGTGGCGAGACCCAGGTGCAAGGCGAGCCACAAAGCGGGTGGAAGGGGCTTTTTCGAATCGGGAAACGGTGCCAAAGCTGTCGGGGTCAGAGTTGCCCATATTGGTCTTGCCGTGATGGATCTGGTTGTGCCACACCCTCCACAGCGACGGGGAAACAAGCATGGGTCCAAACCCAAGGTAACCAAGGAAGTACTGCAGTCCCTTCGATTTGACCACCGCACCATGCAGTACCTCATGAGCCAGGAAACCCATTGAGGCAAAGCACTGACCCATCACTAGTCCGAGTAGCACGCAGAAATACCAAGGCGGCCGAACAACGATGATGGTGGTTCCAGCAGCCACTGCAGTTGCAACGAGCGGGATAAACCAAAGCGCTCGCTGCGGCTGGCGCTCAAAGGTGTCGGCAGGCAAATCTGCTTTGATCTGCTTGCGAGTTTCTTCGGTGGTGGGGGGAGTCATGGAGTCAGTCATGGCGTTCCTCTTGGGTTAGGTGTGTGCGTGGCTTGGTCGGGTTGGCGAGTTCTGAGGTTGCGAAAGGTTGCTTACGTTGGCAAAGCTTACTGCAACGTAACCTACCGTACCGTAACCTACGCCATCGTAGTAGGATTCTTGCTATGGCAGAAGGCACACGTACCCGGCTCTCTGCCGGTGAGCGAAGAAATCAACTCGTTGAAGTTGGCCGGCAGGTGTTTGCAGAGAAGGGCTATGAGGCAACTTCAGTAGAAGAGATAGCCGAGCGCGCCAAGATCTCAAAGCCGATCATCTACGAGCACTTCGGCGGCAAAGAAGGCCTCTATGCCGTCATTGTGGATCGAGAGATGGACTACGTGATCCAGCAAATCTCCGAGGCCATCTCTACTGGTCCGCCTCGGGAGCGTATCGAGGGCGCAGCGCTTGCTTTCATGAGATACGTCGAGGAGCGACCAGACGGATTCGCTGTGTTGTCTCGTGATTCGCCGACTCAGAGCGGGCTAGCGAACTTGTTGGCCGAGGTAGGTTTTCGAGTCGGCAACGTCTTCACCGAGGAGTTCAAGCGTGCAGGTTATGACCCCAAGGCTGCGCCCATCTATGCGCAGAGCCTGATCGGCATTGTTACCTTCGTCGGACAATGGTGGGTTGATAACCCAAAGATGTCTGCCGAGGAAGTGGCCGCACATATCTCGGCGCTGTCATGGATGGGGCTGCGGCACCTCCCAAAGAAGCCCCAGAAAGCACTACAGCAGCAAGCAGTGCGGTCGAAGTCGAAGTGAGAGCCTTGTTGCTATGAGCCAAGCTGAAGAAAATGTCGAGATCAACACCGTGCGCAACTTGGCCGTACGAGTAACAAAAGACGCCGCCCGGCAGATTCGCGGCGGTCATCCCTGGGTGTTTAACAACTCAATCACCTCGATCAAGCCAAGCGGTCAAGCCGGTGACCTTGCCGTGATCTTCGATGAGCACCGTGATTTCATGGCGATAGGCCTGTATGACCCAGACTCTGCAATCAGCATCAAGGTCCTGCATCAGGGAAAGCCCGTGCAGATTGATGGTGCCTTTTGGACTCAGCGTCTGATCGCCGCTCGCGAGCTTCGCATCGGCGCCTTCGACCCGACCCATACAACGGGGTATCGCTGCGTGCACGGCGAGAATGATTCGCTTCCCGGTTTGGTGCTTGACCGCTACGCCGATACGTACGTTCTGAAGCTCTATAGCGCTGCATGGTTCCCCCATTTAGAGCAGATTCTCGACAGCATCGCCGAGGTGTTCACACCCCAGGCCGTAGTACTGAGGTTGGCTCGCGGGTTGCAGAACCCGGCGCAGCAATTCTCGTTTCGTGGCGCCGCGCTGAAAGATGGCAGAGCGCTCCTTGGTGATGCGCCCACAGAAGCGGTGGCGTTTATAGAGAACGACCTGCGATTTGAAGCCGACGTGGTGAACGGTCAAAAAACGGGATTCTTTTTGGATCAACGCGATAACCGCGCTCGGGTCCGTTCGCTGGCGCAGGGTGCTCGGGTGCTCGACGTCTACTCCTGCACCGGTGGGTTTTCTGTGAACGCAGCCGCTGGTGCTGCAGCACTTGTGCACAGCGTCGACATCAGCGCCGCGGCGATTGATTCCGCAAAGCGAAATATGGCCCGCAACGGTGGTCGCGCAGCAGTGCGAGCTTGCACTCATCAGGTGTCGGTCGGTGATGCAATGACCGTGATGACTCAGATGATTCAGGCAGGGCGAATCTTCGACATCGTGATTGTGGACCCGCCCTCGTTTGCCTCTCGGCAAGACCAAATTGAAGGCGCTCTGCGCGCCTACGGAAGGCTGACGGAGCTAGCTGTCAGGCTGCTCAACCCCGGGGGCATGTTGGTGCAGGCATCCTGCTCGGCCCGCGTTACTTCGGAGCAGTTCATAGAGACGGTTGGGGATGCCGCGTACCGATCAGGGGTGCAACTCGACGGAATCAGTCATACCACTCATGCAATCGATCACCCCGATACCTTCCCCCAGGGTGCCTACCTGAAAGCGATCTTTGCTCGCGTGGTGCCGTTACGCTGACTCGGGTTGTTCGACCCGGCCATCGGTCTACTCGGGTTGTTCGACCCGGCCATCGGTCTACTCGGGTTGTTCGACCCGGCCATCGGTATGGCGAGCGAAGCGCTTTGGTTCTTCGCCGTGAACCGGTCCATCCAAGGGCCAGGGCCAACCACCAAACTCGGTTCGGCGGTAATCCGCAAAGGCCTGCTCGAGCTCGGCCCGCGTATTCATCACAAAGGGACCGTGCTGCGCGACGGGTTCGCCAATTGGTCTGCCCTGCAACAACAAGAGCTCGACTGCCTCCGTGCCGGCTACGAGTTGGATCTCGCAATCGGCAGCAATAGCCAGGCCGGTTTCAGCGGGGTACTCCTCGCCGGCAACTGCCAAGGTGGATCCCTCGAAGAAATACAAAATGCGCGCCGTGTCGGGTCCGAGTGCTGCTGGCAAAGTCCACTCGGCGCCAGCTTGCATTCGAATCGACCAGATCGCCACATCTGAGTCGGCACGCGCAGCCCATGAGCTCGGTGGCGGCGCGGGCGGTGAGCTCGTCATGTTTGGGAGTTCCCCTGCAATGACTGTGACCTCGGTGCTGCGCTGCTGATCATCGGTGAACTGCACCCGCGGAATCTGGTGATTCCACAACATGGTGAAATGCGGCTCCACCAACTTGTCTTCGGCAGGCAGATTGAGCCAGATCTGAAAGAGTTCGGCTGGATTGGGGCTGCTCGAACTCAGCAGCGGAAACATCTCCGAGTGCACAATCCCGTTTCCGGCCGTAAGCCACTGCACATCACCAGCGCCAAACCTTGCAGCCGCTCCTAAGGAGTCGGAGTGGTCAATCAGGCCAGTCCGCACGAAGGTAACGGTTTCGAACCCGCGATGTGGATGCTGCGGAAACCCGGGCACCTCCGAGCCGTGGTACATGCTCCAACCGTCTTTGCCTGCAAAGTCGGATCCCATCTGCCGGCCCTCAAGCGAAGCCGCCGGGCCGAACTGCTCGTTTCCCTCTGGGTAAGCATCTTTGTGATGCGCGCAGAACAAGAATGGGTCGATAGTTGGCCACTGTGGGCCAAGTGAAACCGTTTGCAGAACAGGGTGCTGAGGCATCTGAGGGCAGTCCCTTCGAAGCTAGTAATCAGATCAATGGCGGAAGCGATTGCTGGGTGTCCATCATGTCGGCCATGACGACCTTGATGAACTCATCAGCCTCATCGGTGATTCCACCGCTGACTCCTCCGTAGATCGCAGCGCTTCCCGCTGGTTCGTCCTTGCGCTCAATTCCGTACTGCACTGCCTCGTCAAGGTCAGCAGCAAACTTCTCGGCAAGGCCCGGCTGGGTTTGCGGCCCCGTCACTGCCATATGAATCGAGTTGGGGTATTGCTGCCCGTTGAACCGCCAGCCTCGCAGACGCATGAAGTCATTGACGTGATAAATGTCGAACAGGTCGGAGGTAAAGGCGAAGCAGAAGGTGGGCTCGCCAATGATGCGCAACTCGGGATGCGAGTTGACTGCGGCCTTCATCTTGTCTGCAGTAGAAAAAATTGCTTTGGCATGAGAGAGGTAGCCATCTTTGCCGTAGGCAACCATTGATGCCCAAGTGGCAGCGAGCAGGCCAAGCGAGCGTGAGCCGTCCATGCCTGGCGAGCAGTACTTTCCGCCTGTCCAGTCGGTCAGATAGAAGTACTGCGAGTTGCGCAGAGCCTTGTCTCGAACGGCCAGTACGGATGACCCCTTGAGGCCGTAGCCGTACTTATGGGTATCGGCACTGATGCTGGTCACGCCTGGTACTCGGAAGTCGAACAGCGGGATCTTGTAGCCGAGTTCTTGGCCCCACGGCAGGATGAAACCGCCAAGGCAGCCATCCACATGCAGGCCAGTTCCACGGCTCAATGCAAGAGTTCCAAGTTCGGCAATCGGGTCCACCACGCCATGGCCATAGGTGCAAGCCGAGCCAACAATGGCAATGGTCTGATCATCAATCAGGTCGGCCACGGCATCAACAATCACCGTGCCGGTCTCTGGGTTGATGGGAGCAACGCGAAGCTCGATGCCAAACAGGTGACAGGCTTTGTCGAACGCTGCGTGGGCGCTTTCGGGTTTGACGATGTTGGGGTGAATGATTCCACGCTCATCGCGAGCCAGTTCGCGGTATGCCAACAAAGCGTGCGTGATGCTAGCGGTGCCGCCGCTGGTCACGATTCCCGCTGGGGTGGTGTCGGTAACAGCCTCGGCGTGCAACATGTCCAACGTCATGGCGATGATCTCGCCCTCGAACTTCGTTCCGCTTGGGCAAACGTCGCGCTGTAGGGCATTCACATGCCCGAACAGACCGAACGCCTCGGTCATGTACTCGTAGTGCTCACGGTCTCCGCAGTAATAGGACCCAGAGATCTGACCTGTTTCCCAAGAGCTGTCTTCTTCGGAGGCGATCTGGCGAAGCTCTTCCAAGATCTCGGTCCGGTCCCTTCCATGCTCGGGAAGTTCACGGTTTACGACGAATCGTTCTGAATATGGATAATCACTCATGGGAGAGAGCTTCGCAGATAGAGAGGTAGGTTGTGAACGCGGCTCGAAATTGAATGTTCGCTCGCTCATACATCTCATGGTGAGCGCTTCGCGGTTCATAGGTCTTGGCTTGGTCCTGGCGCAACTCGGTGGGGTCTAGGCCTGCAGACCGAGTTAGTGCCACCATCCCTACGGCAGTTGCTGCGGCAAACTCGGGGTGCTGCAGCACGATGACTCGTCGGTCAAGGACATCGGCGAGTACTTGCGCCCAGCCCGCAGAGCGCGCAGCTCCGCCGCCAAAGATGATTTCCTCGCAGGCGGTACCAGTGAGTCCTTCGACTGCCGGCAGCAACCAGAGAAGGTTGTGCGCTGTTCCTTCGATAATTGCGCGAAACATGTCTTGCCTCGTGGTGCCGAGCGACATCCCAACAAATCCGCCTCTTTGTGTTGCTTCGGCTCGTGGAGACATCGACCCGGCTAACCACGGAAGAAACAAGAGCCCTCCAGAGCCAGGCTCGGAGTTGGCCAGCGACTGCTCAAGTTCCTGAAAGGGGTTCTCCGGGTTGAGCAGGCTGAACGCATGCTCAACGGCGCGTCCAGAGATACCATTTTCTGCCATCACAACTTGGCGACCCTGCACCGGCGCCGGCATGGCAAGTACTTCGTGATCAAGGTCCACTCGGTGAGCATCAAGTGAATCAACAAGTACTGCAGTGGTCCCGATCATCAGCCCGCACTGATGTGCCTCCGGTCCTGCACCTTGCAGACCAGATTGCCCTACACCAGAGTGACGGTTTCGGAGTACCCCCGTGGCGAATGCTGCTGCTTGTGTGTCGTTCATTCCGGCACGCACAGTTACTCCGCTGGGCAGTCCGAGCCTCGTCGCTAGCGCCGGCGGCACGTGCCCAACGATGTCATCAACTTGAATCAACTCTGGAAGCCGGCTGGGATCCACCCCTGCCATGGCAACAAGGTCAGGGTCATAGTGTGTGATTCCAACAACTCGGTTATCGCATAATTGCGAGGCAAACATCGTGCATTGGGTAGCGGCTGCTCGGCCAGTGAGTCGCAGGTTAATGAAATCCATGATCTCTAAATAGCTGGCCGTCTGCTCATGAATCTGTGGCTGTTCAATCTGTAGGTGCAGCAGATGTGCCAGAGACAACCCTCCGCCAATGGGCGGAATCCCGTGCCGCTCCACGAAAATCTCAAATGCTTGGTCGTGGCGTTCCATCACTGACCAACACAGATCGTCTCCGCGGTGGTCGAGGTACATCAGGAGTGGACTCGTGGCTGCACCTTGCTCGTTCACTCCAACGATTGACGAGTACTGGCTGCAGACCCCGATGCTGGTGATGCTCTGGGCTCGATCGGGCTGAGCGGCCGTGACCTCTCTCATTGCATCGCAGACTGCCTCCCAAACCTGATCTGCGTCCTGAGTAACGGCTGCGCCAACATCGTGGGTAATCAGTGGCCTGCTTGCTGCGGATTGAATCTGACCGCTCTCATCTAGGAGTACCAGTTTTAGATTTGTTGAACCAACATCGATTCCAATGGCATGCATCTGTTCAACGTAGACCCAGCGCTGCGCCAGAGTTCTGATTTGGCGCGAACTGCATCAAACCTCGTAGAGTGCACCCGCTAGTTGTTACATGAAGTGAAGAAGTACAGAAATACAACCGAGGATCTTGCTTCGCCAAAGACCCCAAGGTGAATCCTGCGTGTAGAGCCTGCTCTGCACACAGGATCTGAAAGGACCGTAACTGGTTCGCCTGGGTAGGTGGATACTCCAGTACACCCGGCCAGTTCGGTCGAGGGGGGCGTCCGCTTTGCGGCGCCCGATCCTCCCGAACAGATGGAGAGGAGGTGTCAATGGAAAACCCACGAGCAGACAAGGTCGCAGTAGTTGATGAGGTTCGAGAGAAGTTCGAGTCCTCTGATGCAGTGCTGTTTACCGAGTATCGGGGACTGACAGTACAAAACCTTGCGGAACTGCGCGCATCACTGAGCGCAGTTGGGGGCGAATATCGCGTGTATAAAAACACGCTGGTTCGACTCGCAACCAAGGACCTTGCAGTTGATAAGAGCTTCGAGGATGACCTAGTTGGTCCAACGGCAATAGCGTTTGTTGGCCAGAAGCCCGATGGCACGCCAGGCGACGCAGTCATGGTTGCCAAGGCGCTACAGGCGTTTGCTAAGTCAAACCCATTGCTCATTATCAAAGGCGGACTACTTGGCTCTCACGTGCTTGATGCAGAGAGTGCCAAAGCACTCGCAAGCGTTGCGCCCCGTGAAGAGTTGCTCTCTAGGTTGGCTGGCGGGATCGCGGCACCGATGCGTGAATTCGCCTCGTTGTTGCAGGCAATTCCTGCAAGCTTTGCCTATGGGCTCAAGGCGTTGATCGATGCCGGAGGCGCTGCTGGCGCACCCGTTGCCGAAGAAGTAGCTGCTGAGTCAGTTACCGAAGACACAGCTACCGAAGACACAGCTACCGAAGATGCAGCAGCCCCTGAGGCAGCTGAAGAGGCCACTGCAGAAGTTGCAGATCCGGCACCAGAAGAAACCCCCGAAACAGCTACTGAAGATTCAGAAGTTGCACAAGACAACAACGAAACAGTGGCAGACGCCGCTGCTGAAGAGGAGTAAGACACATGGCTACCAATGAAGAGATCCTTGATTCGATCTCAAACCTGACCGTGCTTGAGCTTTCAGAACTGCTCACTGCATTCGAAGAGCGCTTCGGCGTAACCGCTGCAGCACCCGTTGCTGTAGCAGCAGCAGCACCCGCCGGTGGCGGGGGAGCAGCCGAGGAAGAAGAAGAGAAGACTTCTTTCGACGTGGTGCTCACTGACGCTGGTGACAAGAAGATCCAGGTCATCAAAGAGGTTCGCGGGCTCACCAGCCTTGGACTCAAAGAGGCCAAGGACCTTGTCGAGTCCGCTCCCAAGGAAGTCCTTGAGGGAGTCTCCAAAGATGACGCAGAGAAGGCAAAGGAAGCCCTTGAGGGTGCCGGCGCAACTGTAGAGATCAAGTAAGAATTCATCTTGATTACATGCTCGCCAGAGCATGAGCGCGATTTATTCGGGAGTGTTCTCGGCGCTTCGGCAGCTGTGAGCACTCCCGTTGCGCGTCCGCTAAAGGGCAGGTTATTCCCAGAAATCTGAGCAGTTCCTGTCCCGTCTTGACCTGAAAGAACAGCGCGCATACTCTAGTTGGTTGCCGTGCTCTGCTGTTCGCCCCTCTTCAGAAAATTTCTGCTGAGCGGTTCGCGTCCCAGTCACAGTCCATACCCACCACTCTCTTGCATCCACTGGGAGTAAGTTTTGTCTTCACGCGTCACCATCCGTGATCGTTATTCGTTTGCCAACCTTGATGAGGTACTCGAACTACCAGATCTCATCGCAATCCAAAGGAAATCCTTTGATTG
>WLJI01000006.1 GCA_009701845.1 Actinomycetota bacterium | reverse complement strand
GGGGCAACTCCGACACTTCCTGCGTTCATCACCGATGGGTTATCAGGTGATGATGTCTACCTGTGTTACACGGGGGGAACTACCGGCATGCCAAAGGGCGCCATGTGGCGACAGGCCGACTTTTTGGTTTCAGCGCTGGGGGTTCGCAGCCGGTCTGGTGAGGAGTTTGAGACCCTTGACCAACTCGTGGCCGAGGCACACGGCCGAGTACGAGCACTTCCGGCTCCCCCACTCATGCACGGTGCGGCACACTGGAATGCCCTGTCGGCATGGATTGCGGGTGGGGCTGTGATTATCCAAAGCGTGGTCGATCACTTTGATCCCGAGGATGTGCTCTCTACCGTAGAGCGCACTGCTGCCACCTCGCTGCTCCTCGTGGGCGACCCGATGGCTCGCCCGCTCCTTGACCAACTCGCGCAAGAGAAGATCGCTGGCCGCGTCAGGGATCTGAGCTCGCTGCGGCACCTGCTTTCGGGAGGTGCCGTGCTGTCTGAAGGGGTTCAGGCTCAACTGCTTGAGTACCTCCCACAGATCAGCATTGTTGATGTCTTAGGCTCAACCGAAGCGGGCAGGCAGGGGGTCGCCAGGCGCTCTGCAGTAGACAGCACCTCATCAGGGTTTACTCCCGCAGCAACCTCGGTGGTTCTAAATGAGGATCTCAGCGGCACCTTGATGCCGGGCGATCCGGAGTCTGGATGGCTTGCCCAAACAGGGCGTGTACCGCTCGGATATCTTGGCGACCAGGCCAAATCCGAAGCAACGTTTCCGGTGATCGACGGGGTTCGCTACGCCATCGCAGGAGATCGAGCCCGTTTGACGAGCGATGGATCAATCGAACTCCTTGGTCGAGACTCAGCCTGTATTACAACCGGCGGAGAAAAAGTTTTTGCAGAGGAAGTTGAGACCGCAGTCAAAGCACATCGAGCGGTGTTCGATGCAGTGGTCTGTGGGCGGCCATCAGAGCGATTCGGTTCCGAGGTCGTGGCCATTGTTCAGCTTCGCGAGGGGGAGTTGGCAACCGATGATGAGATCCTCGCTGTCGCAGCTGAGCACATCGCACGGTACAAACTTCCGCGCAAGATTATCCGTAAGCAGCAGATTCTCCGGTCTCCTTCAGGCAAGGCCGACTACCGCTGGGCTAAGGAACAAGCCCAACTTGGGTAGCTCATCCACAACGCGAGCTAAACCGGAGGTGACTGGCTACTCCTTGGTAGCAACTGCATTTGGAGTGACATTCATCTTCGGCTCATAGGCCGCTGACTCGACCTCTCGGGCTTCGCCGCCAACTTGCACCCGCAAAGTGGTCCGACACGAGCTGCACGGGCCATAGAAGTCTTCGATGACCTCGAGTCGACATCTTGGACAGGTGAACTCGAGCTGCTGATCTTCAGTCACCATATGAGCTTGCCACGAACTGCACCCGAGGAGTGCGACTCAGCCGGAACATGCCCCTGTGGAAACCCTCACTCCCATCCCCATGTCATCCACCGGATACGAAGCGGATACCCCCCGATTATTTGGTTGAATTCACAGGGTTGATCCCCTATCGATCCACAGGGACTCTCTCGTAAAATCCTCATATGGAATCATTCAATAGTGCATGCACTACCCAGGGAACACAGTTCGAACTCCACCTTGCCGATGGGACCGTGCAACAAGTTGAAGGTGCCGACGCATATCAGCAGGAGCAGTCAATGACTACCTTTTTCTGCTCAAACGCTGGGCGGCAGACAGTGGATTGCTGGTCTGTTCGTGTGGCGAGCTTTCGCACGGACTCCATTCTGTGGATCCGACGCCTCGAGGCTGCATCCGCCGAGATTCGCCACCTGAAACCGGCATGAGCAATCTAAAAAACATTCGACCGAGTCCGAGGGTTGAGATGCGTAGCGGTTCAGTGAAATCCCATCCGCCGAACTACCAGCAAGGCTCCCCCACGGGCTAATCTCAGAGTCTGTCTGCTCCGAGCAGTCGGCACTCAACTTATGACACAACTCACTTCAGAGAACTCATCCCCGACGGCCGAACCTCGAGTTCTTGTTATTGGGGCAGGCCCCGCAGGACTGACCGCAGCCTTCGAACTCGAAAAAGGTGGCGTGCACAGCACCATCTTGGAAGCAGACGACATCGTCGGGGGGATCTCTCGATCGGTTGAGCGCGACGGATACCGATTCGACATCGGAGGCCACCGCTTCTTCACCAAAGTTCCGGAGGTAGAAGCCCTGTGGCATGAGATCCTCCCTGATGAGGATTTTCTTCTTCGGCCACGGATGAGTCGGATCTACTACGGCGGTAAGTACTACGACTACCCGATCAAGCCGGTGAATGCCCTTGTCAACCTAGGCCCGATTGAGGCTTTGCGTTGTATTGGATCGGCGCTCTGGGTGCGTATTCGGCCGCCAAAAGAGCAGAAGACTCTAGAGGACTACATCGTCGCCAATTATGGTCGGCGCCTCTTTGATCACTTCTTTAAGACCTACAACGAAAAGGTCTGGGGAGTTCCAGCATCGGAGCTCTCAGCAGACTGGGGAGCACAGCGAATCAAGGGCATGTCGCTGTTTGCGGCGGTCTGGGAACCTATTCGATCCAAGTTTGCCGGACGCCGTAAGGGTTCGGCGCAAGTCACAAGCCTGATCGAGGAGTTCCAGTATCCAAAATATGGTCCTGGCATGATGTGGGAGCGCTGCACCGAGCTTGTCCAAGCCTCTGGCTCCAAGGTTCTCATGGAGACGCGAGTTGAGAAGGTCGACCACTCCGGGGGTGCCGCTACTGCAGTGTGGGCACGCACGAACGGCGGCGAGTTGACTGAGTACCCAGTTGATCACGTTGTTTCCTCGATGCCTTTTCCGTTGCTGCTTCGCGCAATGAACCCGCAGCCTCCGAAAGAGGTCCTGAGCGCCGCAGATGACCTTCACTTCCGAGACTTCTTGACGGTTGCACTTGTGGTTCCCGAGTCCGCAGGGTTTCCAGATAACTGGATCTACATTCACTCTCCTGATGTGATGGTGGGTCGAATTCAGAACTTCGGTTCTTGGTCTCCGTATCTGGTGAAAGATGGCAAAACCTGCTTGGGACTGGAGTACTTCGTCTTTGAAGGAGACGAGCTCTGGAATGCAACGGATGAAGAACTCATTGCACGCGGCACCCGAGAACTCTCCATGCTCGGCCTCGGCGATGCTGCGATAGTCGAAGCCGGATACGTCGTCCGCCAGCCAAAGGCCTACCCGGTGTACGACGAGTTCTACGCAGATAACGTCTCGGTCCTGAACGACTGGATTGTTGAGCACACTCCGAATGTGCACCCTGTTGGACGAAACGGGATGCATAAGTACAACAACCAAGATCACTCGATGCTCACTGCGCTGCTGACGGCTCAGAACATCCTTGGTACTGGCAATCACGATATCTGGACAGTAAACGTGGACGAGGACTATCACGAGCAGTCCGAGTCGACAGCTAGCTCAACAGGACGCGATGCTCCAGTGATAGCCCGAGATGCCGCACGGGCTGCGTCTCGTTTGGGCTAGTTGCCTTTTTGGGCTGTTTCTGGAGCAGCCAGCAACTGAGGGATCAGCCACTCGGCGTGCTCTCTGAGTGCAGTTCCCGACAGATGTAATCCATCTGGGCGATCCGTATCTAGGTGACGTGAGTCTGTCCACGCTCCGGCCTCAATGACTGTTGCTCCCGTTTGGGCTGCTGCTGAACGCACCGACTCAGACCAAGCATCTGTCCATGACTGATCGCAGCTCGTTCGACGGTTACTTGCAACGCAGTAGAACTCGCCAGCTGGTCGGGCAGGGGAAACGAGAAACACTTTGGCACCCGTAGACCCAGCGATCTCAATTGCGTCTGTGAACGTTTTCTCTCGTACGGCAGCTCCCTCTGCTGAGAGGAACTCCGGATCATCAACGCCAAGGAGATCGATCACGACTGTTGTGTAAATCAAGACTGCGTCAGGCTCAATGCCGAGCACATTTGTTGCCCAAGATTCTCGCCAATTCGGGCAACCCTCGGGACCGTAACTGCATCCCAGCTGAGTTCGATCCCAGATTTGTACTCGTGGGTCAGCCACGGCTCGCAGACCATTCGAGACTCCTCGACCTGTGGAATCCCCTAGAACAAGGAGCTTGAGCTGAGTTTGGCAAGCAGGCGCATCTGGATCCGCAAGCTCCCCGACTGTTGCAACATCCATCTCTGAATCCGAACCGAACTGTGGAGCGTCTGGTGCAACGGGGATGCACACCGTAGTGGGTGGAGACGAAACTGCAGGCTGAGCATCTTCTGATCCGGCAGCAACGACTTGGCCTGGGTCGGCAACCTTTCCGAGAGTCTCCTGAACCATCTCTTGCGGAGTTGGTGTACGCGGCCAAGCAACAAAGATTGCCAGTGCCGTGATGCCGCAGAGCAGGCCACCTGCCGAACCAAGACGCTTCCAAGAGACTCGTCCCATCACGACTGGCTGCTCGATGATGCGATGAACTAGCGCTGCCAAAGAGAGGCTCAACCCAATGACAATCACCGAGCGGCTAAGAAGCGTTCCCTGCGAGCCGAGAGCAACAATGAGTGGCCAATGAATCAGGTAGACGGCATATGAGCGTTCCCCAATCCATACGAGCGGAACCCAAGCCAAGGCTCGGGTAGCCACAGGGTTGGTCACTGCCGATGCAACAGTTGCGCAGGCTGCGAGGGCAATGAGCGTAAAGCCACCGCGGTGTAACCAACCTTGCTCAGGCACGAGGTTAAACAATAAGAAAACTAGGGTGACAAACCCTGCTGCGCCGCAACTTCCGACCACGATCCGCCCACCTAGGCTGCGGGGACCGCTGAAGAGTCCGAACTTTTTCCAACCCCAGGCAAGTGCTGCTCCAACGAGCAGAGCGATTGCCCGGCTAAAGGTGTTCAGATAGGCATCTTCCGGGCTTAAAATCCAGGAAATGTAGATCGAGCAGGATGCCAAAATTCCTAGTCCGAGCCAAACCACGGCGGCAGTCGTACGCCTTGCAAGTGCGAGTAGGCCAATGAGTACAACGGGCCACATGAAATAGAACTGTTCCTCGACTGCTAGCGACCAAAAATGCCTGAGCGGGGAAGGCCGAACGAATTCTTCGACGTACCCACCGTGAGAAAGCTGCCACCAGTTCGACACGTTTCCCACTGCGGCCGCTGTCTGCGATCCAAGTGCCCGCTGAGCATCGGCCCCCCACAGCTGAAACAACCCAGCAAGCGCCACGGCGCTGAGAACAATCCATGCCAGTGGCCAAAGTCTGCGGACTCTGCGAATCCAAAAACCTCGCAAGTCGATCGCCTGCTTGGCGTCATGCTCACGAATAAGAAGGGCAGTAATGAGGTAGCCAGACAAGACGAAAAAGACATCTACCCCAATGAACCCACCTGGTAGGGACCTCGGGTCGAGGTGGTACAGCACGACACTTGCTACGGCTAGTGCCCGCATGCCATCCAGTGCAGGCTTCCTTCGCGTCTTTCTGACCACGGCTGGTGCAAACAGCGGGTCTGTCAGGGAGGGCGTTGCTCCCGATTCCGTCATTGCTGCCCTGCGACTCTCAATGACTCTGGGCCGAGCCAGTCTGCAATAGTCCGTGAGTATGCATCAGTGAAGTGCAACCCATCAGGCCGAAATTCTGTATTGATTTCACCACCGGGTTGAGCCGCCTGCCATGAAGCAAGATCGAGTACCGAAGCGACTCCGGGCCGAAGGGAAACTGCTTCGAAAAGAATCTGATTGAGTCGATCAGTTCGGCCTGGATCAGATTCAGGAAGGCCAGAAAACCCTTGATCTAAACCAGCGTTGAAGTGTGACTGCGTGACTACCTGCACACTCGCCCCGGTGCTTCCGAGCAGGTCAATCGCCGAAAGAAACTCAGACAGAAGATAGTGATCTACAGCGGGGTCACCCACGTGACGGAAGCGATCATCGCCTTGGAACCGGCGATCTACGACTTCCCAGATACTCGAAGACAGCAGGATGATGTCTGGTTGAAACCCGTTGAGCCACCCAGGAATCTGTTGCGCCCAGTCACACTCCTCGCGGAAGAAATCAATATCTTGTTGAAAGCGGAAGGCACCCCCCCGTGCAATCGGACAGCCAAACTGTGCGGCGTTGAAAACTTGGATCCTTTGCGTTGAATCTGCGAACCTCTCGAGGCCGTACCCATAGCTATGGGCCACGGAATCGCCGACGACTAAGACTCGCGGGGCGCTCTTGGGCAAGACCTTTCTCGGGGTCGACACTTCTGGTGGTGCGGGAAGTGGAGTCTGCAGATTCAGAACACCAGATGCAGGCAGCTGCGCTGCTAACGAAGTTGCTGCTGCAGGAACAGTCGCAGTTACCCTGAGCTGAGACTCAATCCACACACGTATCTGAGCAGCGCCTTTGAGGCTCACTCCAACCCCATCTGGGCGAAGTGAAGGATTGAATTCTCCGCCTTCCCAGGATCTCATATAGCTCGCAAGGTCGAGCACTTGTAGGCCGCGGCTCTGAGCCACCTCGGCAAGTACTGCGTTGTATCGATCTACTCGGGCATCGTCATTTTCGTAGAATGCGGGAGCCGGAGAACCCTCACTGACGCCGAATCGCTCGGCTTGGCGCATTGCCTCTGCGGTTGGGTCGGGTTCAGGTGCAACCTCTGGAAGAACACTAGGTGGAAGAGTTCTCCGCATATGTGGAAGCGTGAGAAGAACGACTTTTGTGCTCGTCGAAGAAAGTTGGTCCACAAGATCAGCAACATCAGTCCGAAGAAAATCCTCGATCTGTGGAGACTCGGAGTATTGCCAAGCGGAATCGCGAGAGAGCCGGCGCGGCGACAGGTCGCGGCTCGTACCCGACACCAACGTGTACTCGGGCAGTTCGGTCTGAACAGAGGTGATCCAGTTCTGTCGAACCCCAGCGCATCGTTCTACATCTCGTTCAACTCGACCATCAGGAACGGCGATCCATCCGCCTAGAGCCAATCCGCAGTCGGCAGAGCTGTGTGCAGAATTTTGCAAACCCTCAGTGGTCGAGGGTTGCGCAGAGAAAGAGCCAACGAATCCATCACCGATCGAGAGTGCTCGCAGCGGCACCGGCGGCGGCAAAGTAGTGGGAGTAGAAGAAGAGATTGCCGAGGCCATCTGCAGCGAGGACTGCGGTTTGAGATTGCTCGTGACGAGGAAACTGCCAACAAGTACGGCTACGGCGACTACTGAACCGGCCTTGATCGCTGAGGGTCCCTTCAGTCGAACGCCCAGCCGAACTGGATTCTCGAGGATACGAAACATGAGGACAGCGCAGGGCAAGGTCACTGCGAGACGCAGGCCGAACAGCGGCCACTGCGCTAACCCTGTACGTGCTGGGGTCAGCCAGCAAAACACGGGCCAGTGCAGCAAGTAGACCCCATAGCTGATTCGACCGAGCCAGAGCAGCGGTGCGATCGAGAGTGCTCGGCTCAGAACACTTCGTTGTAGTCCTGCAAAGATGATTGTGGCAGTACAGATTGCCGTCAGGAGGAACCCCCACGGGTACAACCACTCACTCCGAAGTCTTGCGACATGCCAGAGCCAACCAGTCACGCAAACCGCGGCTAGGGCGACTACTAGCAGCAACCCCTGCAGCTTGACCGAACGCACGCGAGTTCGTCGAAGCGTGAAACAAGCCAACAGAGCGCCAATCAGAATCTCTGCTGCGCGCGTCTCGGTCCCAAAATAGGAGCGGTCAATTGCCCCCCTTGCAAGAAGCCCATTCGCAAGAGCTGACAGCACTGTCAGCGAAGCGAGCACTCCGATGAGCAACTGAAGTCGCTTTCGTTGGGGCCCTCGTCCGATCACAAGAAGCACTCCCATAATCACAACCGGGAGAATCAAGTAAAACTGCTGTTCTACAGCCAAGCTCCAGAAATGCTCGAGAGGGCTCGGGGCTGCAAATCTCGCACCGTAGGAACGGTCCGCTCGTATGAAGTGCCAGTTCAGAAGTGACAGCAGCGAGTAGGGAACATCTGACCGAAGGTCACGCAGCTGCTCTGTATCCCAGATGCCAACAGCACCCATAGCAACGACTAGCGCAATGGTCACCCAAGCCGCCGGCAGAAGGCGCCTCCCCCGCCGCGCCCAGAACCGGCGACAATCAACGTTCTCAGCCGAGGCCCACTCCCGAAGCAGAAGCGATGTAATCAAAAAACCCGACAGAGTAAAGAATGCCGATACTCCGAGGAATCCTCCGGGAAGCCAAGCGAACCTTGCGTGGTAAAAGAGCACTGCAAGAACGGCAAGAGCGCGTAGACCATCAAGCGAGGCAACTTGCCCCAAGGGCTCGCAATGGATGCCCTGCAGTCGCGAAGCCACAGGCCCAGGCTTCTCTGAGCCAACGTGAGTTCGAGTAGAGCTGCTCGGGGCAGCTACGTCGGCGTTGACCACGATCCCTACTCGATCACAGGTGGCCCGCTTGGGCGTATCTTCGACATGAGGTACTTACCTGGTGCAGTGCGGCGCACGCTTTCAGAAACTTTCGGCGCCCTCAAAGAGATGCCCCACCACGTCACTCGAAGTTCGGTTTCTGCCATGGTTCTCACCACCGCCATCTTTGATGCTCCAGCTACCCGATCCACAAATGTAATGGGAAGTTCAGTAATAACAAGGTCAGCTGAGGACAGTCGATAGGCGGTTTCGATCTGAAACAAGTAACCATTTGCCGTAGTGCCATCAATATCGATTTGTTCAAGGGCGCTCGCCCGATATGCGCGAAATGCAGTCGTTGCATCAGCCATCCGTAGCCGGAGCATCGCTCTGGCGTAGGAATTGCCCCACTGGGAGAGTTGCCTGCGAAGCCAGGTCCAATTCGGAATTGAACCGCCGGGCACGTAGCGAGACCCAACAGCTACATCTGCGCCGGCATCTATGGCTGCAATGAGCGCAGGTAGCACGCTCGGATCATGAGAAAAATCTGCGTCCATCTGGATAATGACCTCGTAGTGAGCATCTAGCGCGTGGCGAAAGCCATGACGGTATGCAGCACCTAAACCCGCTTTTGCAGGTCTATGAAGGACCTCAATTCCACCTAGCTGTTCTGCCGCCAGATCGGCAATGTGACCGGTGCCATCAGGGCTGTTGTCGTCGCAGACAATCACGTGCAGATCCGGGCAGAGTTCGCGAATCGCTGTTAGCAGGGGTCGGATGTTCTCGGCCTCCTGATATGTGGGGATCACAACGGTTCTTTGCACGTAGAGACTGTACCGGCAGGCGGCGCTTCGGCTCTTGCTTTGGCTTGCGGATCAAAGGATCCCCTCAGTTGCCGAAGTCTCTGCCGGCTATCTGCAACGCCTATATAAGGAGAACATGTTTGCCTCTGTCACCTTGCAGTAGTGATCCTTCACCACTTGATTTGGAACCGGAGAACCAGACCCCGAGCTTGTGTTCGGCTCGCTCCAGTCTGACCAAACATCAGAGAGGATCAGCCAGTCGTTGTTCAGTAGCTCCTCTGCGAGACCCGAATCACTCGCATCCGCAAGGCCAGGGTCCATCTCGATGTACCTAGTGCCCGGAGGCAGTTCGGGAAACAGATAGTAAAAAAATGCGTCGTTGTAGTTGGTTCGCGATAGGTCTGTTGGACCCACGATGAGCGACTCTCCCGGCTGCGACAACCTACTGAGCTGATCAGTGATTTGTTGCGCATCAGTAGCACCCTCGGCATTGCCAATATAGAAACTGCGGCCATCACGAGTGATCTCATAGCCAAAGGTGTTTCTTCCAAAGCTCTGACCAGCTAGATCAACATAGGTTCGCAGCGGATAGAAGGGAATCACCACAACCAAGATTGCCCCGATACACGCTGTGCCCAGCCAAGCGCTGCGAGAGACTGCCCAACTCGGCCGCGCCTGTTGAACGAGCACTGCAATTGCAGGGATACAGAGCGCAAACGAGATCCCCGTCACCCACGACAGGTGCGTGCTATCGGGCCGTTGCACAGCTTGCGTAATGAGAGCAGCACAAAAAAGTGCAGCAGGCCAGAGTGCAGTCGTCCGCGACGAGTCTGGCTCTTGCTTGCGGAGCCTCCATGCAGCAAAAAGCACCAAGAGTATTGAAGCCGGGACAAGGAAGAACCAAAGAAATATCTGCTGGGAAATCTCTGGCATGGGCAGAGGCCAACCAGAGGGGCGTAGCGCTCCTGCTCGCTGCAAGAAGCCATCTGCGCGATCCCAGGTTGGCGGAACCGGCAGGGCCCGACCTGCGCGCAACTTAAACACGGGCTCTAGGAACATCCCCTCGAAAGAAGCCCCTAGGCCAGACAACACAACATGAGGTATGTACAAAGCAACCGTCGCCAAACCGCCAAGCACTAGCGGTAGGCGTTGCGGCTTCGCCATACGAAACATCATGGCGAGTGAACCCAGCCCGACTGCGATGAACAGGTCCGGACGAAACAGCAACGCGGCTCCAGCGAGCACACCAGCAATCGCTGCAAGTACTTTCGGGTGCGAGGAATCTTCTTTGCAAGCAGCCGCCCCCAGAGCGAGCGAGCAAACGGCCAAGCCCAGAGCCCCATTCCAAGCCATGGCGGACAGTCCGCCAGGACCGATGAGAATCACAAGCGCTACCAAAGCTGACGCTGTAGCAATACGGCGACCAAAGGGCTTCAGTAACGCAAACATGCCAAATGCGACGGCGCCATGCTGTAACAGGCCGACCAACCGCTCCACGACAATAGTGGTGCCGAACAACTTGTACACGCCTGCAAGAAACCACAAGGAGCCAGGCCCGTAGAGGTGCAAGAAATCACGATGAGGAAGCCGGCCCAGAAGAATCTGCTCTGGAAAGGCCAACATGAAGCCCTCTTCCATGGGTGGGCCTTGATAACGCAGGAGTCCCCAAACTGGAAGCAACAGTGCTACTCCAATGATGAGCACTGAGAGGAAATCTCGAGTTCGTTCAGAGAGCGAAGAAATCTTGGCCTTCACTACAGTTGGCCAAGTCGGTGAGTCCAAAACAACACTGCTTGACACTAGACCCGCTGAGTAGGTTGTCACAGCCATTGGGCGCCCGTGGGTGCCCTTGGGTGCCGGGGTGTGTCAAGGTGGAGGGGTAAATTTTGTCGAGGAGGACAAAGATTCGCGTCCTAGTGATCATCCCTGCACTCAACGAAGCGGCAACATTGCCCGCCGTTTTAGAATCACTACATGCGGCCGTCCCCGAGTACGAGGTCGTCGTTGTAGATGATGGCTCAACAGATGGAACTGCAGACGTCGCGCGCGCGTCCGGCTGCGCTGTGCTGGTATTGCCGTTCAACCTAGGAATTGGTGGCGCGTTGCGAACAGGGTTTCGTTACGCGGTAGAACAAGACTTTGATGCTGCTGTGCAACTCGACGCTGATGGCCAACACGACCCCAGCATGATTCCAACTCTGATCGCAGCACTTGAGGGGGCCGACTTTGTTGTCGGCAGCCGATTTGCCACGAAGAACTCTTACGAGGTGGGCCTCACGCGACGCAAAGCAATGCAGTTGCTGGAGTTTTCGATGCGAGTTCTGTCGGGGAGAACATTTACAGATACCAGCTCGGGGTTTCGTGCGTTCGGCCGTCCGGTTCTTGAGTATTTCGCCAGGAGCTACCCATCGGAATACATGGAATCAGTTGAAGCCTTACTTGCAGCGAACTACGCAGGTTTCCGCATTGCAGAGGTACCCGTTCAGATGCACCAGAGAGCCGGCGGCACACCCTCGGCGATGAGGTTCAAGCTGATCTATCACTACGTACGCGTCATGTTCACGATGTTTACCCGCGCGAGTCGCAGGCGAGCCCCTATTCCCGCATCTGTTGAGCTCCCCTCTGCTAGCGCCGCGACCGGAACAGGGCCAGCGGCATGATCCAAAGAGTCAATCCGATGCGAATTGCAGAGCTCTTCGCCACAGACACGGCCGAACCTGTGAGCGATGGTGCGCTCACCACGCGTGCCCACGTTTTTGTCATTGCCGTCACTTTGCTCAGCGTATTTTTCATTATTCGGCTAGTTCGCAGACACAAGTTGCGCACGAAGTACTCGCTACTTTGGATTGTTGTCGCCATCGCGCTCGCCACCATTGCTGTGTTCCCAGGCCTTTTAGAGGCTGTGTCAAGAGCTGCTGGGGTCTACTACCCGCCGGCGACGTTCTTGATTCTCTCGGTGGGGTTTCTCTTCTTAATCGTGGTGCACTTCTCGTGGGAGTTCTCAAGGTCTGAAGAACGGATCCGCACGCTGGCAGAAGACCTAGCTCTGCTGCGCGCCTCACATGAAGAACTAGCGGAACAGTTACGAAACCAATCAGGACAAACTCAATCCGGGGGCAGCGACACCGAGGATTCTGGAGAACCTGCAGATTCAGCGAGTTGAACGAGCTACAACAATGAGTCCATCGGAGGCATAGGGCCGACCGAGCTTTCCAAGGAAACGCTCTGCGCCTAACACCAGCCTTGCGCCGAGGCCAAGCACCTTCACTTTGCCCTTCAGCGCCTCAAACTCCTTTAAGACCGGAACATAGGTAGCTACTTGCTCTGTCTCCCAACCGTGGCGCCGAAGCAGATTGGTAAGCGTGTAGCAGGAGTACAAGGTGACGTGATCAGGATGGTTCACTTCATAGCCTGCGAGCGCTGCAGCCCCGGCGTTGAGCATGCCGCTAGCGTTCGGCGTGGTCACGACAAGGCGGCCGCCAGGCTCGACTAAAGAATGCAACCCCTCTAGAAATGACCCGCTGTCATCAAGATGTTCGATGATCTCACCAGCGACGATTACCTCAGAGAGCGGAACCCCAAGTGCAGCTACTGCGGCATCATCGGAGCAATCAACGGCGTAGGCCTCAAAGCCCATTTCCTTTGCCCGCTCCACACCCTCCTCGTCTAGGTCAAGGCCAATGAGCGACTCCGCCGCACGGTCGAGATGTGCGTGCAACCAGCTATCGAAGGTGGCGTGATAGGCCCAGCAACCGCTGTCTACAAAACCAACGTGTGCCGCTCGCTTGTTGCGAACAAACTCAACGAGAAAATCAGACCGGTTCACCACCTTCGCTGGGGGTAGACGATGCACCATGTCTTGTTGAGTGAATTCCGGTGGAGTCATGCAGAGACCTCTTGTTCAGCAGCGACGGAGGGTTCGACCTGATCGTCTCTTGGCGGAAATAACTTGGTAGCGATCAGGTTGATTGCTACTGCAGCGCACACCACAATCGTCACCTCGGCACCGGCACGATAGCGGGTGATCCCGAAGGTCAAGGCTGCAACCACGGTGACGAGTGCCGGTTGCATCAGTAATGGATAAATCTTTGTTCCTTTTCGATGCAGAGCGTAGAGGCCAAAAAGTGCCAAGGGAGCAAGAACGAAATAGGCCCAGAGCGCCTCTCGGACCAAGAAGAACCCTTCGCTCGGGGCTCCACCGGCCCGGCCCTCGACATAGCCATCAAGGCCAATGCTTTGATCCACCCGATACAGATGCCATACCCGACCAACCCTGGCGGCCATAACCTTTGGAAGCTCGCTGGAATGCTCACTGATATAGGCACGCGCAATTAGTTGGTATTCGCTGTCTCTGAGCGAACGATCTTCAGTATTGGGTTCTACGATCTGCGGCGCCAACAAACACTTCGTATCGTAAAAGCCCAAATTGGGCCCGCTAAAAGTCAGGTCGCAATTGCCTGCCGCAAGGGTCTGCCCCGCACCTGTACTCAAAAGAACCGAGTCCTCGAACCGACTTTGGTTGTAGAGAACCCACGGGGCGAAAGCCAAGATAGGAATGCATGCGGCAATCGCCAACTGAAGTGCTCGTTCCTGAAGAGCAACGTTGCGTCGAGCGAGCACGAGAGGCACGGGCAAGAGCAGGAATAGCAGGATTGCTTCTGGTCGAGTCATCGCAGCCGCGGTGAGCGCCACGCTCAGTAGTGCCACGTCTAAGCGGTTCGGCCTTTTGAAGTACCGATAGCAAGCGAGCATCGCAACGGCAGTAGCCAAGATGAAGACAGTCTCGACCATCAGCATTCCGTCGTTGATCCACAGATTCGGATACACAGCGGCGAGAGCCGCGGCGATGAGGCCAGCCCGAGACCCTGCAAGGTGTCGACCAAGGTACGCAATGACTGCCACGCTCACCGTGCCGAGCGCGCACATCGCAAGGCGCTGCCCTTGAGCGCTGTCGATCCCTAGCCAATCGAGAACAGTGAGCACAAGGATAAACCCTGGGGGATGATCGGCCCCTTGGCTGACGATGCCCTCTTTGTAGAAGTCGAATGGGTTCAGAAACCCGCGACCCTCAGCTACCAGCTTGGCTTGGAAGTGATACCAGTAAGCATCCCCTGTAACGAGCTGCACCGAGGACTGCCGAATCAGCACAAATGCAACTCGTATGGCAAACCCGAGGGCCAAGATTGGAGACAACCACAAGAGGAAGCGCTTCTCCGAGCCGGCTCGTAGCTCGCGAGTTGTTGGCTCCGAATCAAGTGCGGCGCTCACTCGCCCGCTTTCACTTGATTGACTTGATTGACTTGATTGTCTCGATTGAGTGCCGAGTCAGCTCGGAGCTCAAAGATGAATTGATACCCAAACAGCTGTGGTCGAGCCGACACTGCTGCTCGATCAAGGCGACTCAAGACCCGGGAGATTCCTCGAGAGTTGACCTCTTGACCGTGGCCGCCTCGCTCGGCGACCTCGAGCGGAAGCCCAGTGGCCTCACGCCGGACGATGCTGAAACCAGCCGATTCCGCTAAGCGTTCAAAGCTCTTCTTGGTAAAGAAACGAACATGATCAGAGTCGAGGATTCCACGCCGGTCGTAGTCAAAGCGCCCCAAAGCCACGCGTACGCGCGGGTACCAGTGAGCAAAGTTAGGAATACTCACCAGAACTGATCCTCCGGGCGCCAAAAGAGCGTGAATCTGCTCAAGCAACTGATCGGGTCGCCGAACGTGCTCCAACACATCGGCAGCGAGTACGACCTCGAAGGGCCCAGCAAGCTCTGTCGGCAAACCCTGATCCAGATCTGCTTGCACAAAGGTTTCCACTCGCTCCTTGACACCTTCATGAGCTTGCAGATCCACTCCCGTGACGTGATGGCCCATAGCTTGCAGCTGCTCAGCAAAGCGACCATCCGAACACCCAAGATCAAGCACCCTTGCTGCGCTTCGGTTCGAGAGCCAGTTCTTCAAGATGTGATGAGATGAGTCGTCACCCTCTTTCTGTTCGTACGCTGAGCTCGAGAATGCCAACTCACCAGAACCAAATCCCATTTTGTGAGCGCGGTATCGAACCACCTCAGAGGTGATGTCTTTGGCGTATTTCAGGCCGTTGACGTGTGAGATCTCTTCGCCGTAATAGGTAGGGATTGGTATCTCTGCAATCCGTTGCCCTGACTCAATCAACTGCAGGATGATCTGAGTATCAAAGTCGAAGCCATCGCTATTGCGCTCAAAAGGCAATTGCGCCAATGCAGCAACCGAGTAAGCCCGGTAGCCCGAATGCCACTCGGTCAGGTCGACCCCAGCCACCGCATTTTCTACTGTGGTCAAGATTCGATTTCCCACGAACTTGTAGAGCGGCATTCCCCCGCGCCGGGCTCCACCCTCCATAATCATCCGAGAACCAAAGACTGCCTCTGCTTCATCGCTCAGGAGCGGAGCCACCATCTGAGGCAGAAGCTCGGGAGCGTACTGTCCATCGCCATGTAGCAACACGATGATGTCGAGCCCTTGCTCTATGGCGGTTCGATAACCCCACTTCTGGTTTCCGCCGTAGCCGAGATTCGACTCATGACGAGTAATCTGCAAAGGCAGACTTTGGTCGAGTTGCTGGTACCCAACTGCTACCAGGTGCGTCTGGTCTTGACTGTGGTCATCGCCAACGATGACGGCTGTGATCGAGTCCCGGAAATCCTCGGGGATGCGGTCAAGCACTGCGGCAAGGGTAGTAGCAGCGTTATACGCAACTACCAAGATGCCAATTTTCTTGTTTGTCACAGAGCCTCCGAGGTCAAGCCGTGCAGTTTATAACCGGTCTACGATCCATCACATGAACAGTTCGGGATCAGAGCAATGAGCGAGGCTTCGCCAACCGCTCCTGCACCCTTCGCAGCGGGAAAGATTCGCTTTCCTGCACTTGACGGCTGCCGGGCACTTGCTGCCGTCGGCGTCCTGATCACCCATGTCGCCTTGCTGAGCGGGTTCAGCAACCGCTCCACCACACTTGGCCCATATTTGGCACGTATGGATGTCGGAGTGTCGGTCTTCTTCGTGCTTTCTGGCTTCTTGTTGTATCGCCCCTTCGTGGCGGCAAGGTTTGCAGGTCAGCCTGCCGGTGAAGTTGGCGCCTATGCGCGACGTCGGCTCCTGCGCATCATTCCTGCCTATTGGGTTGCACTCACCGTAGTTGGCTTCGTGCTCAAGGCACCCGGATTTGTTGAGCCACACAGCATCGTGAGTCACTATCTGTTGCTGCAGATTTATGACTCAACGCAGCTCGTCGGCGGTCCGATTCAACAAGCGTGGTCTCTTGCCACTGAGGTTGCGTTCTATGTGTTCGTACCATGTTGGGCTTGGGTGATGTCACGCAGGCAGCGAGGAGCAGCACAGCAGTTACGACTAGAGGTGATCGCCCTAGTAGCGCTCTTCGTCGCCTCGGCCTTAGGCAACGTTGGTCTTATCAAGATTGGCGTGGCTGGCTCGACCTTTGCGCAGCTTGGCACTTGGCTACCGTTTCGAATCGGAGACTTTATTCCCGGAATGTTGCTAGCTGTTGGAAGCGCTTGGGTCTCACACAACAAAATTCGCTTGGCGGCATGGCTCAGCTCAGCGCAAGTGGCACTTGCCCTCTGGCTTTTAGCTGTAGGCGTGTTCTGGTTTGTGTCGACACAGCTCGGCCTACCGATGTTTCCCATTTTCACTCCAACTCAGGCGTATGTTGTGCGGGTGTTGTATCTGTTGTTCGCAACGCTTCTTGTGATTCCTGCAGTTCTTGCCCGATCGGAGAAGGGCTTTGTCACCAAAACTGCGGCAAACCCTTTAGCTATCTGGCTTGGCTTGGTTTCATATGGCATCTATATCTGGCATGAGGCCTGGCAAGACATTTATCTGCGCATCACAGATCAACCTGCACTCAACACCAGTTTCTTGAACATGTTGGCCTTTACCGCGGTTCTCACTCTGATCAGCGCAACCATCAGTTGGTATCTCATAGAAAAGCCAGCGATTCGGTGGGGTTCTCGGCATCGGGGGACCATCCCTCAGCTCACCGTAGCTAGCCCACCATCAGAGGCCACACCAACTCGCCCCTAGGCGGTCAGCTAGACCTTGGCTTGGCGAGCGTCAGCGAAGGAACTGATCGCAGGCTGTGGTTGTTATCGCTGATGTCTGAACTTGAAGGTTCGCACTCTTCACGGGTTCGAATGGCGCTGATGGCAGTGGAGCAGCGACTCGCAAGAGCTCGCGACCAGACTGTTGATCAAATACGACTGCGGCCCCTAGGCGTCGCGTCATCAGAGCAGTCAGAGCACGAGGTTCATCTTTGAAAAGGGTGAAGGTCTTGCCGTTAAATGAGCGTTTGGTTCCCTCGTCGCTCACCGTTTGTACAAAAAGGCGATATCGCGATTGCCCAAGGGGTTGCAGCATCAACGAGCTTTGGCTGGTTGCCGAAACAGATTCAACAATGGCCGTGGGCTCGATAATCGGAGCCGTCTTGCGGAGCACAACCTGTAGTGCACCAGAATCGCCTGCGTCTTCGAGCAAGTACCAGGTCGCTCCACTGCTGCGATACATCTCTTCGCATTCCCCAACTATCAGAACTTGGCCTTTTGGACCTGGTTCCGGCAGCTGCGAACTCTCACTGAGCCTCAGTACCTCTGGTCTACCCCCAAGGCGATCTTGTAAGCCCAACCACCTTGAGCGTTGTGATTCGTTAGCACTCGGCGCAATCACTAGGCCGTACTGCAAGGCAAGCGAAGCGTTCACCCAAACCGAAAACAACGAACCAACAACGAGAGCGAACACCAGCGCTGGGCCAGCAAGTTTTCGCGCTAATGAAACCGAGCCCTTCTGAGCATCCGAGCCTCGGTCAAGAATCAGTGCCGCTAGCGCTTGAAGGCCAACTAGGCCAACCAGAGCTAAAAATGGAAACAGGTCGGTGAGGTATCGCTCCGAGATGTAGCCAAAAGCTATGAACAGCGCTCCACCAGCGGCAGCTCCGATCACGGGGATGCGGAGCACTTTCACCCCGGGCCGAACTCCCAACTTGTTCGGCATAAGGAGAACTAGAACTCCGAGACAGCCTGCAAAAAACAGAAGCGGTTGGCTGCTCGGAAGGCTTGAGGACCAATCTCGCTCTGCAAATATGGCTGATCCAATGCTCGTAGGCTTCTGATCTGGGAACCCAACGAAGGGAAACTCAGAGGAAAAGCTGAGCGCATCAGGACGAAGCGTCTGCAGAAGTACTGATGGCGCGTATTTGAGCCCAAAGAGCGTGTTGCCATTTGCCTCGAGCGCAGTCAAGCGGACGGGGTCAAATTCTACGAGTACCTGCTTGTCGAGCGGGACGCCGAACCATGAATCAAATCGGGCAAAGTTCACAGCGGCATACAGCACAACTGCGGCTAGAGCGCCGATCAAGATCACAGAGATCGCCCAGACCGGCCGTGTTGTTGAGCGCTGCGAATCCCAGCCCGAGATGCGCTGCACGAACGGTGCCCGCTGCGGATCGCCCGCGTCACTACCAGACCTCCGCCCTTTGTTATCGAAGAGCAGCGCAAAAAGTAAGCAAGCTGCTGTTACTCCGAGTGCAGCTAGCGGTCCGAGGCCGATGGAAGATCTTGTGTTCACTGCAAGACCAGCAAAAACAACTGCGAGTAACAGTGGGCCAAGCCGAGCCTTTGGCTCGGAGGAGCTTCTCGGTGCAAGCCAATAGAACAACGAAGTCAGCGAGGCAATACTGAAAGCCGCACCCCATAACAGTGCCTCGTGATACACCCACGTGGCAGAGCTCAGGAACAACAAAGAGCTTCCTGCAATTCCGAACGCGACGATCCCAGTACAAACAGTCTCGGTGCTTCTCATAGCTGCGGTGTTCCGAATGAGCGAACGAATCCGCCAGCCTGCGGCAATCAAAAACGCCAAGGCTGTACTAAAGGCCATGAGCATGGACACACCGGTCAGGCGGCCGGCAAAACGATCCGTGAGCACCAGCAGAGGCATCCGGATGACAGCGGGCGCGATTCCCTGATAAATCTGGGTCTCGTCTCCGATTCGGAAACCCTCTAAGCCTGGGACGTCTGGGTCGACGTTGATCTGCCCCTTGAGCAACGACTGTGCCTGAGCGTCGTAGAAGCCTCCCAGCAGGTCCTCATCAAGAAGACTCTGACGACTCCCCTGCATGATGACGGCAAAGAGCAACACAGCGAGAACAGCCCCAAGCGAGGAAGCAAGCACGAAGGACTTGCGAATCGCACTATGTGACCCGTCGTCGAGTTCTTCTGTGGTGTCAGTCACTCGTCACCTCTTGCTCGGCACCAGCTTCAGTATCAGTATCAGCGAAACTCGTCGAATCTGTAGACACGGCTTCACTACTTCTGCTGCCCGGTCGCAGCAGAGAATGAATAGCTAGGGCTGCAAGCAACGCCACACAAGGAAGGATCGGGATCTTGAATCGCTCGTGGCCAAAGAAAAGTACCGGCAAGAGCACACCAAAAACACAGGAAGTCACTAGTAGAAGCGCACTGCTGGCCTGAGCAGAGCGCTCGTGCGAGTTCCGATCTGCCCACCATGCACGAAGCACAAGGACTACTCCTGCTAGCCCAAGCATCCCCACAATCCAGTAATAGACATTGCAGATCCAATTCAGAAGTGAGCGCTGCCCCGAAGACAGGTGAGCATCTGCGCCGTAGGACTCCCAAGCAAACACCGCATCTGCGTCGTGGCTCAACGTGATACGCAACTTTTTGTAACTCAGCTCAGGAATCTCACCGGGGTGAGCGACAATCCAGCTCATAGTTCGCGTTCTCAGCTCAGCGTCACGCTCCACTTCCACTTTGGGGCCGTCGGTATAATTGCCCTCGGTTGCGCATTCCGGGGAAATACTGAACCCGCCGGTTGCACCCTGATGAAACCCAATACAGAAGTTGTCTCCGGTATTGGTCGACATTGGAACAAACTCATTCATCACCACAGCGTTGCGCAGCGTCCACGGCAGGATTGCAATCAACATTCCGACTAGGAGTAGCCCCGAGCAGCGCAGGGCGAAACGCCAGCCAAGGCCGCTCATCAGCCAGGCAACTGCCGCAGCCGGAAGGATCACCGCCATTGACTGAGGTCGCACCAGCGTGCATGCGGCCGTGGCCAGAAGAAGAACTGCAAGAACTGCACCTTGGTGGCGGGGCTGCTGGGATTGAAGGCTGAGCGTCCATGTGAAAAGCGCAGCGAGAAAGACACAAAAACAACACAAGAAGAGCGATTCGGAAAGCACTAGGCCTGAATGAATAATGAGATTGGGCCACAGGGCAAAGATCATCCCCGCCAGAATCCCCAGCCGTATGCCTGGCCGAAGTCGACACCCAGCGATCACAAGTGCGGCAGCGCCAACTCCACCAAGAACTGCTTGGGCAAGCCCAAGAATGACAATGAGCCGAGACTGCTGACCCACCAGTTCAGCCGCCTTTTGAACTCCCGCCAGAAACAGTGGGTAACCGGGCGGGTAGTACGCAGTAGGGCGACCCAATAAAGATGTGTAGCCCCTGCCACCGGCGAGCGAGGCCGCTGCCTGCAAGTACACATAGGGGTCAGACAGGCCAACCGGAGCACGCGAAGCCAAGATCACCCAGATGGCACGCACTGCAGCAGCGAAGGCCCCAACCATGACGGCCGCTCGGGTCTCACTCAGTCTGCCCCCCGAAGAGGCTGCTACATGATCTGATCCTTCGACTACCTCCGAGAGGGAAACAGCACTACCGCTTGTAGCCGAATGCACAGAGGCAGGTTAGTTGCTGATGAAGCAGACCACGGGTAACGGGTGAGTACAGGTATTCTCTTGATCCGACCATGACTGATGTTTCAATGAACCGCAGACGCAGTTGGATTCCTAGCCGCAAGGTTCCCGTTGGGGTAATCCTGCTCGCCCTAGTGAGCTACATCCCCTTGTTGCTCACCAAGCCCGGCATGGTCGGTGCCGACACCAAGACCTACTTGTATCTCAACCCGGGACGACTGCTCTCTCGTGCGCCATATATGTGGGACCCCAACATCGGCCTAGGCACGGTGACACACCAAAACATCGGCTACCTCTGGCCGATGGGGCCGTACTACTTCGTTATGCAAGCTCTTGGGCTGCCCGATTGGGTGGCGCAGCGCATCTGGCTGGGTTCGATCATTTTGTTTGCTGGCCTTGGCATGCGATTCATGCTCAAAGAGTTGCGCTGGCGTTCCGCTGGGGTCACCGTTGCGTCGTTCGCGTATGCGCTCAGTCCCTACCTGATCAACTACGGGGCGAGAATCTCTGTGATTCTGTTGCCCTTTGCTGGGCTGCCGTGGCTGATTGGGCTTGCGGCGCGGTCACTACGCCGAAGCGACTGGCGCACGCCTGCACTGTTCGCACTTGTAACGCTCACAGTAGGTGGGGTGAATGCCACCTCACTCTTGCTGGTCATGGTTGCTCCCATGATGTGGTTTGTCTATGCCACCTTCATCGAGCGAGAGGTCAGTTTTGTTCGAGCGCTGAAGACTGCAGGCAAAATCACCTTACTGACAGTCATCACCTCTGTCTGGTGGATGGTCGGACTCATGACGCAGGGAGCGCATGGCATTCCAATTCTTCGCTACACCGAGACCTATGAGACGGTTGCGAACGCAGCGCTTGCACCGGAACTACTCCGAGGTTTGGGGTACTGGTTTTTCTACGGTACCGACGGTCTCGGAGCTTGGACTCAGGCATCACGGGCCTATATCGAATCACCACTGCTGATAGCCCTCTCTTTTCTGATCCCGCTTCTTGCTGTCGCTTCAGCACTACTGACCCGCTTCCGGCACCGCATCTTCTTTGCTTCGGTTGTACTCGTTGGCCTTGTCATTGGAGTTGGATCTCACCCATGGGACTCCCCGTCGCCCTACGGCGGAATCTTCAAAGCGTTTACGCAGGGCGATCTTGGGCTGTCGTTCCGGTCGACACCACGAGCGGTTCCGCTGATCGCCCTTGGGCTCTCGGTATTTCTTGGTGCCGGAATTGCTGCACTGAGTTCTTGGAGACCGAAGTGGCATCGCTTTGCAGCAGGCCTGCTGCTTCTGCTGATTTGCTTAAACCAGCTTCCGCTCTTCTTGGGGCAGATGGTTGATCGCAACCTGAAGCGCAGCGAGCAGGTGCCCGAGTATTGGCAAGAGGCCGCAGATGCGCTCGATGCTGGGGATCGAGATACTCGAGTGCTCGAGGTTCCAGGAACCGACTTTGCCTCGTACCGCTGGGGCAACACCGTCGACCCAATTACACCAGGGCTGACTGATAGAGAGTACGCCGCCCGCGAGTTGATCCCCTACGGATCCCCCGCTTCAGCAAATTTCTTGAATGATTTTGATTTGCCGTTTCAGTCGGGTCGCGTCGAACCAACGGCAATCGCTCCGCTAGCTCGCCTCCTTGGTGTTGGCGACATTTTGCTGAGGGCCGACCTGCAGCAGGAGCGGTTTCGCACTCCGCGGCCTCGCGTCACCTATCAACAACTCAAAGATGCCCCTGGCATCGACCCCTTTGCCCAGTTCGGCAAGGTGGCACCCAACACGCCTACAAGTGAACTACCGCTAGATGACGAACTCGAATTCAACACGCCTAGCAACTTGCCCGATCCTGCGCCCGTTACGTTGTTTCGAGTAGAGGATTCTCGCCCCATTTTGCGAACAGTGCAGGCTGACAGCCCAACGCTACTTGCAGGAAATGCTGCTGGCCTCGTCAATTTTGCAGCTTCTGGGGGGCTTCAGGTTGACCGCCCGATCCTGTATTCGGCCTCCTATGCAACCGATGAAGCTGCGCTCCAACAAGAGATCGCCGAGCCAGCTTCGGAGCTCGTCATCACTGACACCAATAGAAAGCAAGCGCGGCGATGGGGCGCAGTGCGAGATAACGACGGGTATACCGAGCGTGCCGGTGAAGTGCCACTCGTGAAGGACAACACCGATAACCGCCTTGAAGTTTTCCCTGATCAGGGCGATGCGCAGCGCACAGTGGTTGAGCAACGCGGCGGTGCAACCGTTGCAGCATCCACCTACGGCAACGGGGTGACCTATACCGCTGGTGACCGGGCAGCGAACGCATTTGACCAGAACCTAAGTACTGCGTGGCGAGTAGCCGCATTCGCCGACCCGGCAGACGAGTTCCTTGATGTCTCCTTGGACACTGCAGCAACTACTGATTTCATCACTCTGGTTCAGGTTCAAGGCGGAGCGAATCGTTATATCACCGAGCTCGACCTCAGCTTTGACGGTGGCAACCCAATCTCGGTCACCCTTGACGACTCCTCACGGCAGAGCGGAGGTCAGCGAATTGACTTCCCCAAGCGCAGCTTCAAAAATCTGCGCCTGACAGTCACGCAAACTGACCGTGGCGAGATGGCCACCTATCGTGGAACCTCAGGGGTTGGCTTTGCAGAGGTCCTCATCCCGGGCCTCGGACCAATTACTGAAGTAGTTCGCCCCCCAACTGACCTTTTGGCAGCCGCAGGAACAGATTCGCTCAACCATCAGCTCAGCTACGTGTTCACTCGCCGCGCCTCGAACCCAGGCGATGTGATTGCTGCCGATGAAGAGCCAACTATGCGGCGCATTGTCGCTGGTCCTGCCCCTCGAGCATTTACTCCCTTTGGGCGCGCTCGTATGACTGCTTCTCTTGCGGATGAACGAGTCGATCAGATCATCGGGTTGCCCGACGCCGCCCAAGGCGGAGTCACAGCAACCTCATCCGCTCGCCTACCGGATGATCCTGGTTCTCGCGCCTCAACGGCAGTAGACGGCGATGTGAACACCGCCTACCAAACCCCAGTGAACGGACCGCTGCAATGGGTGCAATACACCTACCCGCAGGCAGTCACCATCGACGAGTTGTCACTCGCAGTCATTGCTGACGGCAAGCATTCAATTCCAACCGAACTGTCGATCTCTGCAGACGGTGCTACCCCAGTCAAGATCAGCCTTCCCCGTACATCTCTTGGCGCCGGCGCATCTAGGGGAACAACTCGCCAACTCGGAGCAACAACGGCACCAATCACTGGGACGAGCTTTCGAATCGCTATCGATGCAGTTCACGAAGCAGCTTCGACTGACTGGTTTGGTGGCGCGCGAACGGTTCTGCCGGTTGGAATCGCAGAGATTTCTCTGCCAATAGTTGCCTCCCCTGCACCCGAGGCTGAGCTGCCGGGCACCTGCCGCACAGACCTTGTTTCAGTTGGAGATCAGGCCGTTGCGCTCAAAGTCGTTGGCACAGTCGGTGCAGCGCTGTCTAGTTCCTCGCTCACCTTGCAGGCTTGCGAACCCCAAGCCGAACCCCTTGCACTGCCCTCGGGCGAGACACTGCTACAGACAGCACCCGGAGCGACAACAGGCTTTGATGTTGACATGATGATGCTGTCCTCCTCTCCAGGAGGCGGCGCCGGCGTTGACACCCTGCAGACTCCGCCAGATGCAGGACCAACTCCGCCTGAATCGACGACCGAGCGCAAGGGTCGCAACACGTACGAGGTAGCAACCACGTCGGCCAAGCGGCCCTACTGGGTAGTGCTTGGGCAAAGCTACGGGCCGGGCTGGTCTGCGAGGACAACCGATGGCACAGACCTCGGAGCTCCAACTCTGATCAACGGCTACGCAAACGGCTGGCGAGTTGACCCCGCGAAGGTTGGCGAGGACGCGACCGTACGTATCGTCTGGACTCCTCAACGACTGGTTTGGATCGGACTCGCGTTGTCAGCCCTAGGAGTCCTTGCTTGTCTCGTTCTCCTCCTCTTCGGCGGTGGCCGAAGGAAGCCCGATGACAACTACGACGCAACTCAGGATGCCCGGGAGATGGCACCGCTCTACAGATCTCCCGTTGATGCCGACGGGCCACCCCTCAGTGTGAAACTCGCCGCAGTAACCACGCTTGGTGCCGCGCTGGTGGCGTTCTTCGTTGCCGGTCTGTGGGTCGCGCTCGTTGTAGCCGCTCTCACACTGCTTGCTTCGCTGCTGGGCCGAGGGCAGTTCGTCTTGCGCCTTGCAACAGCCGGCGTGCTCGGCGCTGCCTTCGCCTTTATCGTGCTCAAGCAGGGGCTGAACGGGTACCGCTTAGACTTTGACTGGGCAAAGTGGTTCGAAACCACCCATAGTTGGGGCCTGCTCGCAGTAGTGCTTCTCGCAGTAGACGTAGCTGTAGATGGGCTTCGCTCTACCTCAGGTACTCGAACGAAGTCGACAGACGCGTCTGCAGCGGAAAATCCACAGCCTGTGTCGGATGTGAGCTACACAGAGGATTGAGCTCTAGCGCTTTGGGTGCTCGGCTACAGCAATAAGCACCAACGTGGATTCGTCGATGGCTTCGGTGGTAAAGAACTCGGCATCGGTGATGCCTGATTGCCCACCTACTTGCTCAGTATTCGTAAAGCGGTAGGCCACTCGCCGACCCGTTGCATGCAACCAAACAAAAGCCGATCGTGGCAATTTATGACGTATACCGAACGGATCGAGGCGCAGAAGTTTATTTGCCATAGCTCGACGCTTCTCGAAGTCGGCCTTTACCTCTGGTGTTGCATCAAGGCCCATGACGGTGACGGTGTTGAAATGCCGACTCAGCATGGCTTCAAGGTCTTCTGGAGTGAAGAGGTACACGTGATACGGGTTCTCGAAGTCGGCGGGCTCGTTGGGGGTCAAGAAGAATGCGCGACCGTCATCAGAGAGAACTCTCGCTACTTCCGCCACGTGGAACTCGGGCTCGACAAAGTGCTCTATCAGATGCGAGGAACACACATCATCAAAAGAGCCCGTTCGCAGGGGGAGCTTTGCGCCATCGCTACAGACCGTACGCAGGTCAACATCGGGGTGGAGCTTCACTGCGCTTGCCGCAGTCTCTTGGTCGTAGTCCACGCCGATGAGCATGCGATCCTCTGCGGCAAACCCGACGGTGCCATCAGCTAGGCCGCAGCCAAGGTCCAACATTCGCCCCGACCCCACCCGTGCGCGTACCTCTCGGTACCCTGCGGCGTGTAACGCCAACAACGAGTCTGGTGTTTGGCCTTCCATGGGCCGTTCTCCGGTGAGCTTCAAAGGTCCTCCGCATGTCTACTAGTGACCGGGCGATAGTCTAGGTGCCAACATCAGTTCCTCTCGTGAGCCTGCACTTCTGCTGGCCACAGTCAGCCTCTGGAGATCCAACTCGTGCAGACTCCGGTCGCAAGCGACGCAACAATCAAGGCAATATCGGAGTTGGCCGAATCAGCCGGACTAGAACACGTTCATATGTTGGGTTGGCGTGACCTTGACGACGATGAGGCCGGCGGATCAGAGGTTCACGCGCACAACATCGCCTCTATCTGGGCCCAAAGCGGTGTTCAGGTCACAATGCGTACCTCGGCCGCTGTGGGCCAGCCCAGCAGTACTGTCCGCGATGGCTACACGGTGTCTCGCAAAGCTGGCCGATATGGGGTATTTCCAAGATCTGCTCTAGCCGAGATCACGGGCAAGCTCGGCCCGTGTGATGGTCTCATTGAAATCTGGAACGGCATGCCGTTCGGTTCACCCATCTGGTGGCGTGGGCCGCGAGCCATCTGGCTGCACCATGTGCATGGTCCGATGTGGGCAATGACGTTGCCAGGGCCAGTGGCAAAGGTGGGCGTTGCAATCGAAGAGAAGATCGCTCCACCGTTTTACAGACATCAACCAATCGTGACGCTGTCTCCTTCTTCAAAGAAGGAACTTGTTGAAGAACTTGGCTTTGATGCCGACCGGGTGAGCGTTATCACTCCCGGAGTGGACCCATTTTTTACGCCAGGCGAAACCCGCTCTGCGACTCCCCTTGCAGTGGCCGTTGGCCGACTCGCTCCGGTAAAAGATTTCCCAAGGCTGATTCGTATCATGGCCGGAGTTCGCAAGAATGTTCCCGATCTAGAGCTTGTCATTGTTGGGGAGGGCTTCGAGCGGGACTTAATTCTCTCAACCATTGCTGAGTACCACGCCCAAGACTGGGTACAACTAGCTGGGCGTGTCTCAGACGAGGAGCTTCGCTCGCTGTACCGACGGGCATGGGTCGCAGCTTCTGCATCGATTCGAGAGGGATGGGGCATGACTCTGACCGAGGCCGCAGCATGTGGAACCCCAACAGTGGCTACCAATATTTCGGGTCACGCTGACGCAGTAGACGTTGGCCGAAGCGGCCTACTAGCAACAACTGATGACGAGCTGATTCAGATCATGACGTCTGTGCTGACGAACACTGAATTACGCAGCAAACTTCAACAGGGTGCCCTAGATCGGGCCGCTGAACTCACTTGGGAACATGCTGCAATTGCCAACTTTGAAGTACTTGCTGCGGACGCTCAGAGTCGAACGAAGAACCGCAAAAGGAAACCATGAACGAGTTTGTTATTGGCGTGGATCTTGACGGAGTCTGCGCTGATTACACCACGGCGTTTCGTCGAATTGCGGCTATGGAATGGGATGTTCAACTCGAATCGCTCACCACAGAAGTGAGTTGGGATTTTGCCGAGTGGGGCCTCGATCGCGAGTCTTTTTTAGAACTGCACAGAACCTCTGTGCAGGACCATCGCATGTTTCGAAATATGCCCGCTATCGATGGTGTGTCTGATGCACTCTGGCGCATGTCTGATGCCGGTGTGTGGATACGCATTGTCACCCATCGCCTTGTCACCAACTGGGGTCATGCGCTGATTGTCTCAGACACTGTCGACTGGCTCGACACTCATAGCATCCCGTACCGAGATATCTGTTTCTTGGGCCGGAAACCAGAGATTGAGGCTGACGCATATGTAGAAGACGCGCCCCACAATGTTGAGGCGCTACGCGCCCGCGGTAACACGGTGATTGTTTTTGATCAACCCTACAATCGGCACCTAGACGGACTCAGGGCAAGTACGTGGGCAGAGGTTGAAACAGTTGTTTCGGAGCTTGCAGCGAAAAAGGTAGGCAGCTTTGCGAATCAGTTGCCGGGAGTCGACGCCGGGTCTGATCGTCTGGGAAGAAACCAGAACCTCTAGCGCTGCGAGACAGTCTGCTTAGCCGTCGACGGGTGCGCTCTTCGAACCGTGCAGACTGGGGTCGAACTGGCTCGGCGCAGTTGCAATATTCGCAGGCGGTGGTCCGAACCGTCTCAAGACAAAGTCTCGAAGGCCCATCATCCGAGCGCGGGCATCAAAGATGATTGGTCGTGTCGAGGGTGTACGCACCCCACGAAAAGTTTGCACGATCGTGAACCATGCACGAATAAACGCGTGGTAGTTGCCGCTCATCTCTTGCACCAACAGCAAGGTGTTTCGCGTCTGAAGGTAATCAACAACGGCTAAGCCTGATCCGATGTGAATGTTCTGCACTCGGGCTCCACGAATCAGCCCGATACTCCACCCTGCGGCACGAGCACGAAGTGCCAGATCTGCCTCTTCGCAATACGAGAAATAGCGCTCGTCGAACAGACCAATTTCTGCCAAGCATTCTCTGCGCAACATCATCAGTGTGCCATGCGGGAATGCTGAGTCCTCCCAGTGGGCTGCTGCCGCCGAGTCTGAGCTTGCCGCCGAGTCTGTGCCTGAGTCAGCGATGCCCGGTAGGGCTGCTGGCACGACCATCCCACCAAAGTAAGGGTCAATCACTGGAGTCATGCCATCGCCAACATCAGCGCACATCAAGCCCGCCATCGGTTGAGTCTCAGCCGCCGCAAGCATGGCAGAAAGACATCCTGGGAACGGGTCGACGTCATGAGGTGCAAGTGCCACCCACTCACCGTCCTCGGCAGTGTCCAAGAACTGCTGTAGACCTACATTTGCCCCCGGGCCAAAGCCAGTATTCGCTCCAACTTCAATGAGGTTCACACGATCACTTCGCACCTGCACGCCCTGTCGCAACGCGTCCACAGCATCAGGGAGCGAACCGTTATCTACGACCGTGATTCTTACCGCAATCTCACGGTCCAAAAAGCGGTCAATCGTCTCGATGCAGGCTTGTACCTGATTCCAATGAACAAGCACCACTCGCAGCGGAGTGGGTAAATCTGGCAGGGTCACACGAGTGGTCGGTCAGTGGGAGCAACGGGTGCTGGTAGCGCCGTTTCACCCATCAAATACTCGTCCACTGATGCAGCACAGGAGCGGCCCTCGGCAATCGCCCAAACAATCAGACTCTGCCCCCGACCGGCATCTCCGCAGACGAACACCCCGGGAACAGAACTTGCCCAAGCCTCGTCACGCTGCACATTGCCTCGAGGGTCAAGCTCAAGCTCAAACTGATCAAGCAGTCCGTTGGTCTCGGGGCCAGTAAAGCCCATGGCCAACAGCACCAGATCTGCCTTGAGCTCAACCTCGGAACCCTCGACGGGCTCGAAGCTCATTCGACCATCGGTGACGACCTGTTCTACCTCTGCGTACCGCAAGGCACGTACACGACCATTCTCATCACCCAAGAACTCAATGGTGTTCACTGCAAACACGCGATCCCCGCCCTCTTCGTGAGCCGAAGATGTGCGATAGATGAAGGGCCAAGTTGGCCAAGGGTTTGCGCCGGGGCGGATCTCTGGCGGCTGCGGCATGATCTCGAACTGATAGACCGCTTCGGCGCCTTGGCGGTGCGAGGTTCCGAGGCAATCTGCACCGGTGTCTCCCCCGCCGATGATCACCACATGCCTGCCAGCAGCAGAAATCTCGACCTCATCGACTGCCCAGTCGCCCTCTTGGGCTTTGTTGGCCATTGGCAGGATTTCCATGGCCTGGTGAATCCCCTGAAGTTCGCGACCGGGAATAGGAAGATCGCGAGCAAGCGTTGCGCCAGTGGCAATAACTACTGCATCGAAGTCTTCTTGGAGTTCAGCCACACTGATGTCGACACCAACATCGATGTTCACGCGGAACTCGGTTCCTTCTGCTCGCATTTGCGCGAGGCGACGGTCAAGAACACGCTTTTCCATCTTGAACTCTGGGATGCCGTAACGCAGCAGTCCACCGATTCGGTCTGCGCGCTCAAACACGATCACCGAGTGCCCTGCCCGAGTGAGCTGTTGCGCCACTGCAAGCCCTGCGGGCCCAGAGCCGATCACGGCCACTTTCTTGTCAGTCAAACGTGCCGGCCGCACTGCATGCACCCAGCCTTGTTCCCACGCATGATCGATGATCGAAACCTCAACCTGCTTGATCGTGACGGGGTCAGAGTTGATTCCCAATACGCAGGCCGACTCACATGGTGCGGGGCACAGCCTTCCGGTGAACTCGGGGAAGTTATTGGTGGCGTGTAGTCGCTCGATCGCCTCGTGCCAGCGGTCCTTGTAGACCAGATCATTCCAGTCGGGAATGATGTTGCCTAGCGGACAACCGTTATTACAGAACGGAATTCCGCAGTCCATACACCGACTGGCCTGATCCTTGAGGTGGCCTTCCGGAAACTCCTCGTACACCTCGTTCCAATCCAAGATCCGAACTGGGACAGGCCGCCGGGTTGGCAGCTGGCGGTCGTGTTTCAAAAAGCCCTTCACGTCACCCATTACAGACTCGCCTCCATGACTGCTTCATCAACGTTTCTTCCCTCTGCTTCGGCTTTCTTGATAGCCAGCAGAACTCGCTTGTAATCCTTGGGCATGACTTTCTTAAATGCCTTCAGGGAATTATCCCAGTCGCCAAGAATCTGCTCTGCTCGAAGCGAGCCTGTCTCTTCCTGATGCCGTCCGATGACCTGCTTGAGGAACTCAATGTCGCTGTAATCCATCTCATCAAACGAAACCATCTCGTAGTTGACTCTGGTTCCAAACTCGCCATCTAGGTCGTAGACATAGGCAATGCCGCCAGACATCCCGGCACCAAAGTTTCGTCCAGTGGAGCCAAGCACCACTACACGACCACCAGTCATGTATTCGCATGCGTGATCGCCGACACCCTCGACAACAGCTGTAGCGCCAGAGTTGCGGACGCAGAAACGCTCGCCGACCTTGCCGTTCAGGAAAAGCTCTCCGCGTGTTGCCCCATAAAGAATCACGTTGCCCGCAATGATGTTGTCGGCAGCAACAAGGTCCGCATGGCTACCCTCGGGTGGCCGGACCACAATTCTGCCGCCGGACAAACCCTTTCCAACGTAATCATTTGCATCGCCATGTAGACGAAGTGTGATGCCATGGGGCAAGAAAGCTCCGAAGCTGTTTCCTGCGGAACCATCAAAATCAATCACGATGGTGTCTTCAGCTAGGCCTGATCCGCCATGTTTCTTGGTCACTTCATGGCCCAAGAGTGTTCCCACTGTGCGATTGACGTTGCGAATATCTACACGAAGGTGCACGGGCTGAGACAGCTCAATTGCTTGAGCGCACTCCGAGATCAGTGTCACGTCGAGGGCGGCTGCAAGCCCATGGTCTTGCTCGCGATGCCAAGACAAATGATCGCCCTCTCGCGGCTCCACAACTTGCAGAATTGGGCTGAGGTCAAGGCCTGCTGCCTTCCAATGCCCAACGGCCTCAGCAGCGTCAATCACCTCTGCATGGCCAACGGCCTCTTCTAGGGTGCGGAAGCCAAGCTCTGCTAGCAACTCGCGCACCTCTTCAGCAATAAAGAGCATGAAGTTTTCTACAAACTCGGGCTTGCCAGAGAAGCGCTCCCGCAGGACCGGGTTCTGTGTGGCTATTCCTACCGGGCAGGTATCTAGGTGACACACGCGCATCATGATGCAACCCGAAACCACCAGCGGCGCTGTGGCAAAGCCAAACTCCTCTGCGCCGAGCAGCGCTGCGATCATGACGTCTCTGCCGGTCTTCATCTGACCATCGGCCTGCACAACGATGCGATCGCGTAAGCCGTTGAGCACCAGCGTCTGCTGGGTCTCGGCCAATCCAAGCTCCCATGGCGCACCAGCGTGTTTGAGCGAGGTCAGCGGACTTGCACCCGTTCCCCCGTCGTGGCCAGAGATCAGCACCACATCGGCCTTCGCCTTTGCAACGCCGGCGGCCACGGTTCCAACTCCGACCTCAGAGACCAGCTTCACATGGACGCGAGCCGCTGGGTTCGCGTTCTTTAGGTCATGAATCAGCTGAGCCAAATCTTCGATCGAGTAGATGTCGTGGTGCGGGGGTGGAGAGATCAGTCCTACTCCAGGGGTTGAATACCTAGTGCTCGCAATCCACGGGTACACCTTGTGACCCGGAAGCTGTCCGCCCTCGCCTGGCTTGGCGCCCTGAGCCATCTTGATCTGAATATCGTCTGCGTTGGTGAGGTATTCCGAAGTCACCCCAAAGCGTCCCGAGGCAACCTGCTTGATTGAGGATCGCTTTGAGTCACCATTTGCCATTGGCAAGTAGCGAGCTGGATCTTCGCCGCCCTCTCCAGTGTTTGACTTGGCGCCTAAACGGTTCATGGCGATTGCAAGGTTCTCGTGCGACTCTGCCGAAATTGAGCCGTAGCTCATGGCGCCCGTCGAAAAACGCTTCACGATCTCCGTTACTGGCTCTACCTCGTCAAGAGGCACAGCTGGGCGGTCGGAGTTCAGCCGGAACAACCCGCGCAATGTTGCCAGATTGCGAGACTGGTCATCTACGAGCTGGGTGTACTCCTTGAAGACGCTGTACTGGCCAGTGCGAGTGGAGTGCTGCAACTTAAACACCGTCTTGGGGTTGAACAGGTGGTACTCACCCTCACGCCGCCACTGATACTCGCCGCCGTACTCCAAATCGCGATGCGCTTGCTCTTCTGGCCTGAGGGGGTAGGCCCGTGCGTGACGGAGGCGTGTCTCTTCAGCAACTTGATCGAGTCCGATTCCGCCAAGCCTGCTCACGGTCCCGGTGAAGTACTCATCCACAAGTTCGGCGCTGAGTCCTATGGCTTCAAAGATCTGAGCACCGGTGTACGAGGCCACCGTCGAGATGCCCATCTTGGACATCACCTTGAGTACACCCTTGCCAACAGCCTTGATGTAGTTCTTCTGTGCAACCTCGAAATCGGTGATTGTTGTGTGACCCTCGAGCACAAGTTGCTCAATGGTGTCGAAGGCCAGGTACGGGTTAATCGCCGCTGCCCCGTAGCCAATGAGGAGTGCAAAGTGATGCACCTCTCGCGCCTCGCCGGTTTCAATGATCAGCCCAACTTGGGTCCGAGTCTTTTCACGAATCAGATGATGATGTACTGCTGCGGTGGCGAGCAGCATGGGGATCGGCGCAAGGTCTTCGTTGGAATGCCAGTCAGACAAGATGATGATATTTGCGCCATCAGCGATTGCCTCGGAGACCTCTTTACGGATCCGCTCCAAGGCGCGACGCAGACCGTCGCCTCCTGAGAAGGCCGGGAACAAGGTGCGCACAGTATGCGCCTTGAACCGGGGGTCGGCTTCTTCAATGTGAAGGATCCGATCCAAGCTCACGTTGTCGATGATGGGATGAGGAAGCTCTAGTAAGTGGCAGCTCTCGGGGCCTGGGTTGAGCAGGTTTCCCTCTGGACCAATCACGCGCCGAGCCGAGGTAACAAGCTCCTCTCGAATCCCATCAAGGGGTGGGTTCGTCACCTGCGCAAACAGTTGTTTGAAGTAGTCGTACAACAGGCGCGAGCGATCTGAAAGAACAGCAATGGGAGTATCGGTTCCCATAGATCCGAGAGCTTCGCCTCCGTTGCGAACCATGGGTTCGATCAACAGCTTGATCTCTTCGTGGGTGTATCCAAAGGTCTGCTGCTCACGAAGCACGTCTCGCGGCAGTTCCGCTACGTGATACACCTCGGGAAGGTCATCAAGGTGCTTCATGCCTGCGGCGAGCCACTCGGTGTACGGGTGCTCTGCTGCAAGTTGCTGCTTGATTTCGGAGTCTTTGATAATCCGGCCTTGGGCAGTGTCGATCAGGAACATGCGCCCTGGTCGCAGGCGGCCCTTTTGGATGATTCGTGATGGGTCAATGTTGAGAGTCCCAACCTCAGAGGCCATCACCACTAGGCCGTCCTCAGTCACCCAATAGCGCGATGGGCGCAGACCGTTGCGGTCGAGAACTGCACCGACCACCGTCCCGTCGGTGAAACACACCGATGCTGGCCCATCCCATGGCTCCATAAGGCATGCGTGGAAGCGATAAAAATCGCGCACTGCTGGGTCCATATGTTGATGGTTCTCCCAGGCCTCAGGAATCATCATGAGCATGGCGTGCGGAAGCGAGTAGCCGCCCAGACAGAGCAGTTCGAGCACCTCGTCAAGACGAGCAGTGTCTGATGCGCCAGGAGTGCAGATTGGGAACACCTGCTCTAGAGCCGCAGACCCTCCGGGGAACAAATCGGACCCCAGAAGAGCCTCTCTGGCTCGCATCCAGTTTTGGTTGCCCTGCACTGTGTTGATCTCGCCGTTGTGCGCCACATAGCGATACGGGTGAGCAAGTGGCCAAGAGGGGAAGGTGTTCGTTGAGAATCGCGAATGCACAAGCGCAATTGCAGATTCCATGCGATCGTCCTGCAGATCAAGGAAGAACTCACCAAGCTGTGGCGTGGTGAGCATTCCCTTGTACACCATGGTGCGAGCAGAAAGTGACGCGAAGTACACCGCCTGATCGCCATCGGAATCCAAGATCTCGTGCTCAATATGCTTGCGCGCCAAGAACGCACGGCGATCCAGGGCGATCCCGGTTTCGTTGCCCGCTGCATCGGCAACAAAGAGTTGCCGAAAGGTCGGCATGGCCTGCAGCGCTGATGAGCCAATCATGGACGGATCAACAGGCACATCGCGCCAGCCGAGCACGGTCAGGCCTTGAGCCTCGCAGATCTCGTGAATCACTTTGCAAGCAGCATCAAGGTCATCTGGCTGCTGCGGAAGAAACGCTATGCCCACGGCGTAGGCGCCTTCTGGCGGAAGTTCAAAATCGACAACGGCACGCAAGAAAGCGTCCGGCACCTGAATGAGGATTCCCGCACCATCGCCGGTGTTTTGCTCGGCGCCGGTAGCGCCCCGATGCTCTAGGTTGCACAAAGAGGTGAGTCCTTGCGCAACAAGGCCATTGGACTTGCGACCGTAGAGATCCACCACGAACGAAACGCCACAGGCGTCATGTTCAAATTCGGGCTGATAAAGCCCCGTCTGACCGGGGAGATGCTGAGACATGATGCTTCCTGAGATACATGTGGCCACAGTTGAAGCTGTGGCCACGTTGATCGGATCTATCGAGCCGAAGGTGACAGACTCGCTGCAGGCATCTTTGGCTGCAGGGCAGCGTCGTTGCTGCACGTACCTGACCGGCAGAGCCACGCTGCTCAGTGCCGATCACGTACCGCCACAAAGTTAGTCGCAGTTGCCAATGGTCCCAAAGTGGATTCGCCCGTCCGGTACCCTTGAGAGTCTCATGACTCGTACGCGACAAGTAATAGCTGGAATTATTGGTGTTATTGCACTGTTCAGCGTTGGGTGTTCTGGCTCTGATTCGGAGCTGAAGAGCTCTGACACGAACTCCACCGAATCCACAACAGATCCAAGCAGCACTGCCGAGACCACCAAGACCACAGCTCAGCCCAAAGAACTCGCCCCCCTTGGCAGCGGCGAGGCAGTCACCATTGCTTTCGCTGGCGATGCCAGCTTCGAGGGTCTCAGCACGTCGGTGGTATCAAACACCACTGGGCTTTTGTCGGCAATCGAGCCAGTGATGTCTGCTGCTGATATCTCGATGGTCAACGTAGAGACTGCCGTTGGCACCGGCGGCACTGCTGTCAACAAAGAATTCACGTTTCAGGTGCCGGCCGAAGCGCTGGACTCTCTCGATGCGGCTGGAGTGGACGTAGTCACCATGGCCAATAACCACGGCATGGACTTTGGTAAAGAAGGTTTTGCAGACACGCTGCGCATCAAATCCGAGGGGAAGATGCCCATCATCGGCATCGGGAAAGACGATACCGAGGCGTACGCCCCCTATATCAAAGAGGTCAACGGCCAACGCATCGGGATCATCGCTGCAAATGATATTTACCCGTCCTCCATGGTCACCTGGTGGACGGCGGCACCGGGTGTGCCCGGTATAGCCAGCGCCGAAGAGGCATATCAGGAGCAGCTCGCTCAAGCAGTACGAGATCTGCGCCCAACAGTCAACACGCTGGCGGTCTACCTGCACTTTGGAACCGAGAAGGAAACCTGCCCCAATGCGCGGCAGAAAGAACTCGTTGACCTCATGATTTCGGCTGGGGCAGACATTGTGGTGGGCACTCACGCTCACCGGCTGCAAGGAATCGGCTATCAGGGCGATCAGCTCGTGGCGTTTGGGCTATCCAACTTCATCTTTAAGGCCCCTTCGGCCGCAGGTAATGCCAGTGGGGTACTTGTAGTCACCGCAACTGGTCGTCGCATTGACGGCTACGACTGGAAGCCCGTGCAGATTCAGAATCTGGTTCCCGTCCCGCTCTCTGGCGCAGCAGCGACTGCTGGCGTTGCAGCAATGGACGCGCTTCAATCCTGTGCTGGACTTAGCCCGACTGCCACAGGCCCTGGATTTGAAGATTCCGCTGCTAGCAGTTCACCGACAACTACAAAAAAGGGGAAGTGACCATGTCTGCAGCCGCAGAGATGGCCGGGTTTATAGACGCCTCCCCCACGCAGTTTCATGCTGCGCACAATGCTGCCCAGCGACTAGCTGATGCCGGGTTTCAGCTCTTTGACCCCTCCGAGGCCGCACAGGGCGAAGCCCCACAGGACCCGGGCGCCAGATTTGTGGTGCGAGACGGTGCTCTCATTGCTTGGGTAGATGGCGAGACTCCCCTTGGGGCGCTTCGATTCATAGGCGCTCATACCGACTCGCCGAATCTGCGTATCCGACCGCGCCCCGATACGGGAGCAGCTGGTTTTCAGCAGCTCGGCATCGAGGTGTATGGCGGAGCACTGTTGAACTCGTGGTTGGATCGCGACCTTGGCATCGCTGGCCGGGTTGCACTGCGCGGCCAGGACTACGCACAGTCGAAATCAGCGGCTCGAGCTGTTGAGCATCGTCTCTTTCGCAGCGAGGGCCCACAGGTGCGGGTGCCACAACTGGCGATTCACTTGGATCGCGACCTTGCCGAGCGCGGCTTGATATTGAACAAGCAAACTCAGATGACTCCGATCTGGGCTTTGGGTAGCCCCAACGAAGGAGAGTTCCGCTCCTGGCTTGGGAAAGAACTCAACTGCGACCCTAGGGAGATTCTGAGTTGGGATCTGGCGTGTTTTGATGTTCAGCCTGCGGCTGTTCTTGGCCGCAAGGACGAACTCCTCGCCAGCGCCAGGCTCGACAATTTATGCAGTTCCTTCGGCGCTGTCGAAGCCCTCATAGCGGCCAAATGGGCAGGCCACGGGCCCTCGGCAATTGTTCTGTACGACCATGAAGAGATCGGCTCGACCTCGGCCACCGGCGCGGACTCAACCTGGTTCAGCCAAGTCCTTGAGCAGCGAGCAGCAGCCCTTGGTGCGAGTCGCTCAGCGTTCTTGGCCAGCCTGGCTGGTTCACTCATGCTCTCGGCCGATATGGCTCATGCAACTCACCCCAACTACACCGAGCGTCATGAGCCCAACCACTGGGTGCACCTTGGTAGAGGGCCGGTCATTAAACACAACGTCAAT
>WLJI01000059.1 GCA_009701845.1 Actinomycetota bacterium | reverse complement strand
TTGCAGACCTGGTTGGTAGGTATGCGAGACCCCCGTGGCATGGTGCGTGACTTGGGTTGGGCTGGATTTGGGCACTTCTGCTTGTTTGTCGGAAGCACACCGGTTCTTGCTGTGTTGAATCTGTGGTTCTGGGCGATGACTCTGTTGTGGTTTGTGACCAAGGCCTCGTTCATCCAGGCGCTTTTCCCGGGAGCGCTTTACTACCTTGCAATCTTCTCGTGGTTCTTCGGCAACGTGGTGATTATCTACCTCTCGATTCTGACCCTGCGTGCAGTCCGCCGGCCGGAGTTACTGCTCTCTGCCTTGCTCTCGCCGCTGTACTGGGTGCTCATGGCAGTAGCCGCTCTGCGCGCCATGATTCAGCTCTTTACCGATCCCTCGCATTGGGAAAAGACCCAGCACGGCCTGACGCTGGATCACGGTGAAGGCCGAGGAGATGCCGCTTGGGCAAAGCCACCGGTGAGTCCCGCTACTGCTTCACCTGTAGATCAGGCGATGCCAGCGGAACCTCAGGATGAGGAAAAGTCACTCAATCAGAGTTGACTCATAAATACCTGAGCTACATACTCTAGGGATGAGCACCCCGGATGACCTGCGCTCGGCTCGCCATGCCGCACTCGGTGACCCTGTTCGCTTGGCCATTGTTGACGAACTGACTGTCTCTGACTGCTCGCCTGTGGAACTTCGCTTAGCGTTCGGGTTGCCCTCAAACCTGTTGGCCCATCACCTTGATGTCCTTGAACAGGTCGGTCTGATCTACCGTTCGAATTCAAGCGGAGACGCTCGACGACGGTACATCCACCTCAACTCAGAGGCACTCCGCGGTTTGGCTCCAACTAAATGCGTTCCCATTGGACCAGCGCTGTTCTTGTGCACCAAGAACTCTGCTCGAAGTCAACTAGCTGCTGCTCTCTGGGAAGCGCTCTCGGGTTGTGCAGCAGACTCTGCTGGAACTAACCCTGCTGAAGAAATTGATCGCCGAGCAGTAACTGCTGCAAAACGCAGGGGACTACAAGTGGGGGCCAGCGCTCCCAAAGGACTCAGACAGATCAACATCAGTCCAACGCTCGTCATCACCGTGTGTGACGTTGTGCATGAAGAATTGGCTCATGAAGAACTGGCTGATCAGGTGCAACCTCTTCGAGCCGGAAGTTGGCTGCATTGGTCCCTGCCCGATCCTGTGAAGCTCGGCACGGCCCGTGCTTTTGACTCCACTCTGGATGAGTTGACGAGACGGGTGTCTGCACTAGTTGAGGCTGGTGGTTCTGCCGCATGAGTAACGAACGACCACCTGATGACGCCCAGCTTGCAGTCCTCGTTGAGACAGGGACTGGAACCTTGGGCCTTGACCTGTTTCGTCGCCTTGCTGCCGAGGCTCTCGGCACAGCACTGCTGATCATTGCAGTGATTGGCTCGGGGATCATGGCTACCAATCTGTCGAGCGATGTCGGACTCCAACTCCTTGAGAATGCTGCAGCCACCGGTGGCGCTCTGATTGGGCTCATCTTGATGTTTGCTGCCGTCTCTGGTGCGCATTTCAACCCGGTTGTTACCTTGACAGATCGGTTTTTGGGTACCACCTCCAGTAGCGACACCGTGTTGTATGTCATCGCTCAGATCTTTGGCGGATGCTGCGGAGCAGTGTTGGCCAACTTGATGTTTTCGCTGCCAGCAGTGGAGATCTCGACACATGTCAGATCAGGCGGCGGTATCTGGCTTTCTGAAGTGATAGCTACGGTCGGGCTGCTGCTCGTGATTCAAGGCTGTGTGCGAACCGGACGCGCCTCGGTAGTGCCCTTTGCCGTAGGGGCGTGGATTGCTGGGGCGTACTGGTTTACTTCGTCCACGAGTTTTGCTAATCCCGCAGTAACGATTGCCCGAATGCTTTCCGACACCTTTGCTGGTATTGCACCCTCATCTGCGCCGATGTTCATTCTGATGCAACTTGTCGGCACCGTGATTGCCTTCGGCCTGATTCGCCTGTTCTACCCACATGTTCCCGAAGCCGAAGAGCCGACGGAAGCCACAGGAGGCTCACCAAGTGTCTGATTCTGTTCCCGAGGTCTTGTTTGTCTGCATCCATAACGCTGGCCGGTCACAGATGGCCGCAGCATTTCTTGCACAGGTTGGTGGATCTGGAGTTGTGGTCCGCTCAGCGGGGACGGCCCCCGCCGAGTCGATCAATCCGGCAGTGATTGAAGCAATGGCCGAACTTGAGATCGACTTGCTGAGCTCGGGAGCCACACCGAAACGACTTGAGGATGCAGCTGTAGAAGCCTCGGATGTGGTCATCACTATGGGCTGTGGGGATGAGTGCCCGTTCTACCCCGGGACGCGCTACCTAGACTGGAAGCTAGATGACCCAGCCGGCCAAGGCGTTGAGGCCGTTCGACCGATCCGCGATGAGATCCTGCGCCGTGTAGAAGAGCTCTGGGCCGAACTCACGAAGTAAGCCTTCACAACTTTTATCCCTCGAACCTATCCGAGAAAACATTCACCGAGACCACGGAGTAAAAATGTCACGAGTACAACTAGCAATCAACGTTACTGATATTGACTCAGCAGTTGTTTTCTATTCCAAGCTTTTCGCCACTGAGGTGTCGAAGCGTAAGCCTGGATATGCAAACTTTGAGATTGCAGAACCACCGCTCAAGCTGGTTTTGATTGAAGGCCCCGAAGGGGGCACCCTCAATCACCTTGGAGTAGAGACCGAAACCACAGCTCAGGTTCTAGAAGCAGAAAACCGGTTGTCTGAAACCGGCCTAGAAACCACCGGCGTGGATGACACCGTGTGCTGTTTCGCTGAAAAAACCGAAACTTGGGTGACTGATCCTGATGGAGCTAAATGGGAGTGGTACGTCAAAACGGGCGATGCCGATCAGATGTCGGTTCATGTTACAAGCCCAGAAAACGCTGAGGGACCTGCCTGCTGCAGCTGAGAATTGCCGACCCCGAAGCCATTGCGATGGTTTCGAAAGCACTTGCTGGACAATACTGATACTGCCCGAGCTAGCCCTGAGCGCGTGCAGAAAGTGGTCTTTCCGTGAGAACAATCGGTCATTACGTAGATGGTGCGCTGAGCCCTGGCACCTCGGGGCTATCTGCACCCGTGTTTAACCCTGCAACTGGCGAGCAGCAGGCCCACGTTGCGCTTGGGTCGGTAGCAGATGTTGATGCAGTGGTGCAGTCTTCTGCAACGGCTTTTGAGACCTGGCGCAGCAGTTCACTGAGCACACGAGCAAGCATCATGTTCAAGTTTCGTGAACTCATGGATGCGTCCCGAAACGAACTTGCCGAACTAGTGAGTCTTGAACACGGCAAGGTTCCCTCTGACGCACTCGGTGAGATTGCTCGGGGCATGGAAAATGTTGAGTTTGCTTGCGGGATTCCGGCAGTGCTGAAAGGGGAGTACTCCGAGCAGGTTGCTGGTGGAGTTGATGTGTATTCCCTGCGCCAACCACTCGGTGTTGTGGCCGGTATCACGCCCTTTAACTTTCCGGCCATGGTCCCCATGTGGATGTTCGCCAACGCCATCATGTGCGGAAACTGCTTCATCTTGAAGCCATCCGAGAAAGATCCCTCGGCAGCGTTGTTTATGGCCAACCTACTGACCGAGGCTGGCCTTCCCCCGGGCGTGTTCAACGTGTTGCAAGGAGACAAAGTTTCAGTAGATCGCTTGTTGGAACACCCCGAGGTCAAGGCGCTGAGCTTTGTTGGATCCACTCCGATTGCCCGCTACGTCTATGAGACCGGATCGGCTCACGGCAAGCGGGTGCAGGCACTCGGCGGGGCAAAGAATCACATGCTCGTGTTGCCCGATGCAGATATCAGCGCCGCTGCGGACGCCGCAGTCTCTGCGGCCTACGGCTCGGCCGGTGAGCGCTGCATGGCAATCTCGGTCGTCGTTGCCGTAGGCGGAGTTGCTGATGAACTCATCCCGGCTCTGAAGGACCGTATTGCGCAAATCGTGGTGGGTCCGGGAACTGATCCCACAGCAGAGATGGGCCCGCTCATCACTCGGCAGCACTGCGACAAAGTCACGAGCTACCTTGATGGCGCAGAGCAAGCCGGAGCAACACTCGTAGTTGATGGCCGAGAGCTCTCAGTGCCCGGCGATGGGTATTTCCTTGGAGCATCACTGATCGATGGTGTCACCACCGAGATGCAGCTCTATCAGGATGAGATCTTTGGGCCAGTGCTTGCGGTGATGCGCGTACAGACGTACGAGCAGGGATTAGCACTCATCAATAGCAACCAATACGGAAACGGAACTGCGATTTTCACTCGGGACGGCGGAGCGGCCCGACGCTTTCAGTTCGAGGTTGAAGCTGGAATGGTAGGGATCAATGTTCCGATCCCGGTTCCCGTTGCCGCCTACTCGTTTGGAGGCTGGAAGAGTTCACTGTTCGGGGACCTTCACATGTACGGACCCGACGGCGTCAAGTTCTATACCCGCAACAAAGTCGTGACTTCTCGTTGGCCAGACCCGTCGACGTCTAGCGTCAACTTGGGCTTTCCAGTGCACAAGTGAGCCCAGTGCACAAGTGAGCCCAGTCCATCAGTGAGCCCAGTCCACCAGTGAAAAGTGACCCCATGAATCTGTCGGAACCCAAGCAAGAAACCCAGCCCAGCCAGACCTATCTAGATGACCGCGCACATGTGTTTCATTCTTGGTCCGCTCAAGGTGCGCTCAAACCACTCGTGGTGACAGGCGGCGAGGGCGCTTGGTTCTTCGATGAGACCGGCAAGAAATACTTGGATTTTTCCTCGCAGCTCATCAACTTGAACCTTGGCCACCAACACCCAAAACTGATCGCCGCCATTCAAGAGCAGGCCGGAAAGCTCGCGACCATTGCGCCGGGCGTAGCCACGGAAGCCCGCTCAGAAGCTGCCCGCATGATTGCCGAGCGAACCCCAGGGGATTTGAACAAAATCTTCTTTACGAACGGCGGGGCCGAGGCAACCGAGAATGCTATGCGCATGGCCCGCTTGCACACAGGTCGGCACAAAGTGCTCTCGATGTATCGCAGCTATCACGGTGCGACGGGTGGGTCGATTGCCTTGACGGGGGACCCCCGACGATGGCCCTCCGAGCCCAGCGTTGCACCTGGCATCATCAAGTTTTTTGGGCCTTACCCGTATCGTTCCTCATTTTGGTCTGACTCGGCCGAACAAGAGTCGGAGCGTGCGTTAGAGCACCTCGCAGAGGTCATCATGTTTGAAGGGCCAAACACGATTGCGGCGATTGTTTTAGAGCCAGTAGTTGGCACGAATGGTATTTTGGTTCCTCCACCTGGGTACCTCGCTGGAGTTCGCGAACTCTGCGATGCCAACGGAATCGTCATGGTGTGCGATGAAGTAATGGCGGGCTTTGGTCGTTGCGGCGAATGGTTTGCTGTTGATGTCTGGGACGTCGTCCCGGATCTGATCACCTTTGCTAAGGGAGTCAACTCGGGCTACGTGCCACTTGGTGGAGTGGCGATAAACGATGAGATTGCTGCAACCTTCGATACTCGGGTGTACCCCGGCGGGCTGACCTATTCGGGCCATGTTCTTGCCTGTGCAAGTGCTGTTGCCTCCATGCAGATCTTTGACGAAGAACGCATACTTGAACGGTCGCGACACCTTGGGGCCGAGGTGTTTGGCCCGGGCCTTGAGGAACTGAAGGCAAAGCATCCCAGTGTCGGCGACGTACGCGGCCTTGGATGCTTCTGGGCGATTGAACTGGTGAAGAACCGAGAGACCAAAGAGATGTTCGTTCCCTTCAATGCCTCAGGGGCTGACGCGGCGCCGATGGTGGAAGTCGTAACAGCATGCAAGGCAGCTGGGCTATCTCCCTTTGCACATTTCAATCGCCTTCACGTCACCCCACCCTTGGTAATTTCAGATGAGGATGCCCGCCTTGGCCTAGAAATCATTGATCAGGCGTTGCTCCTAGCCGACAAACATGTTCACTAGCGCAGGCGGGCACGCCCAAGCGTGAGCAATTTAGGGCCATATCGCAACAGGGGTACCGGCGGGTACTAGGGCTGCAAGTTTCAAGATGTCCTGATTGAAAAGCCTGGGGCACCCGTTCGAGGCTGCACGGCCGATCGAATCGGGCTTGTTGGTGCCATGAACAGCGAGCACTGGAGCGAGCGAGTCAGGAGTACCTTCGGCGTTTTCGCCGCCGAAGGTATCCATGGCTTCGGAATACCCGTTCAGCGCTAGTGCCACTGGCCCATAGCCGCCTGCAGGGTTTGCCGAGGGCACGATGTCAGTCACATAGAAACTTCCCGTAGGAGTAGGGCTACTCGGCCGTCCCACGCTGATCGGGGCAGTGAGGAGTTCTTGCCCCGCTTCGACCACTCGCAGAGATCGATCAGTGAGTGAGATCACCACCTGCTTCTGAGTCGTGGACAGAACAAGCAAGTCACTTTTGATCCACCCGGTCGTGCCGTTCGGCCGAACGGGGAGCGCAACTTGTGACCAAGGGCCCTGCCGAGAAACAACGCCAAAGACAAGTGGTTGCGGAGGGTCATAGGCACCTGGGTTCGTAAAGACCCAACCAGTGCGAGTCAGCGCCCGGCCCGAGACTGCGAACTCTGCAGAAGGTATCAAGACTCGGCCGAGGTCTTGGCCACTGCGCGGGGGTTCGGGCTCAGTTGAAGTGACTACCGGAGTCAGGGATTGATTCCAACCAGCGGGTGGTTCTGATTGCACCTGCACTTGGTTGAACTGGCTTCGAGCAGTCGCAACCTCGTGGGTTCCGGGCGGCAGAGTTTGGTACTCAATCACAACGGTTGTGGTTGTGATGCTGGGCTTGAGCGTTGTGGTCGGCACAGCAGCGGTCGAAGCAGTTGACTGAACGGGCTGTAGCGGTTCGCTGTTGTTTGCAGCCGTGATCCACAAGCCAAGACCAATCATCAACGAAGCAGCCAGCGCAGCAACAGCGACCCACAGCAGTACCCGTTTGCGCGTCGTTGTCATGCTGGCTGCCCGTGATGCATCACTTGTATCGCAGAACCCCTCGGATGTTCTTGCCGGCGAGCATGTCAGCGAACCCTTGGTTGATGTCTTCGAGGGCGTATTCCTGGGTCACCATGCCAGCAAGATCAAGTTGGCCGTTGCGGTACAACTGCATCAGACGCGGAATATCTGACTGCGGGTTTGCTGAGCCAAAGATTGATCCAACAAGCTGCTTCTCCATCAGGGTGAGATCGCAGAGCGAGATGTTGATCTGTCCTTCAGCTGCCGAGTGGATATTGGTCACGACCACGCGGCCGCGCTTAGCGCAGAGCGACATGATGGGTGCGATCTGCTCGCCGTCTCCAACACCCATGCAGCAGATCACCTTTTCGCACATGCGACCCCAGGTGAGTTGCTGGATGAGTTCGTAGGACTCCCCGATGCTGCTCGCAGTATGCGTTGCGCCAAACTTCAGAGCCTGCTCGCGCTTGAACTCAATTGGATCAATCGCAATGATGTAGCGCGCTCCGGCAAGGCGGGCACCCTGAACTGCTGCTGCGCCGATTCCGCCAATGCCCACCACTGCAACGGTGTCTCCGGGGCGAACCTCTGCTGCATAAACCGAAGATCCCCAACCCGTAGTCACGCCACAGCCAACAAGGCAGGCCAACTCAAGCGGAATGTCATCTTCGATCTTGACACACGACATCTCATTGACCACGGTGTGCTTTGAGAAGGTGCCTAAGCAGACCATCGTCCAAAGGTCTGTTCCATCTTCTGAGTGATGCCGAGTGGTGCCATCAAGTTGAGCCCCCACAAGAAGGGCAGCGCCGTTGTCGCACAGATTGGAATGACCATCAGCGCAGGGCTGACAGTGCCCGCAGGCCGGTACAAAACTAAAGACCACGTGATCTCCAGGTGCGACGCGGGTGACCCCTTCGCCGACCTCCATCACAATGCCTGCGCCTTCGTGGCCACCGATAAGTGGCGTCACTCCAGGGAGGTCACCAGTGCGGCAGTGATCATCGGAATGACACATGCCAGAGGCTGTGAGTTCGACAAGTACTTCGCCTGCTTTGGGTGGGTCCAAGGTGATGGTCTCGACACTCCACGGCTTGCCTTGTTCCCAAAGAATTGCGGCTTGAGTCTGCATTGAAATCTCCAAGTAAGAAGGGGTTGGTCGGGACTAGTGACTTAAGAGTAGAGACAGTTGTGACCATTATTGAAAATCACGGAAATACTGAGAACTGTTCTTAGTGCGGAACAATCTCAGGCTGCTATTCGCTGAGTATTCCGACGGGCAAAATTCCAAGATGGTGATAGGTAAAGACGGGCAAGTACGGAACGGATCGTTCTGCAAAATATGAAACCGCAATATCGCTGCGGTCGACCATGGTGACTGCTGCGACTACCTGAGCGCCGGTTTCTGACACCTGCTCGTAGGCCTTCTGTATAGAGCCGCCGGTAGTGACGATGTCATCGACGAGAACAACCCGGGTGCTGCTGTTGAGCTTTGCTCCTTCGACTAGCTGATTGGTGCCTCGGCCCTTGGCTTGCTTGCGCACTACGAACCATTCGTGGTCATCGGCAAGGTGAGTCACTACTCCATGAGCAAACTGATCTGCACCCAAGGTGAGACCCCCGATTGCATCGAAGTCAATGCCAGCTTGGGCAAGCTCATCAACGATCACCTTGCAAGCCAAGTTCAGATCATCTCCTCGGGAGAGGCCAAATTTGGCATCAATAAAATCTCTGCTCAGCTCCCCTGAGGACAACTGCCGCGGCTCTTCAAACTGCAAGAGCGCCCGGTTCTTGATGATGCTCAAAAGCTTGGTGCGGTCCTCGCTCAGATCAGCAGCGTTGCTGGATGGTTCATTCATAATTCAGAACTTACTGTCAGGCGGACTGATCGGCGATCTCGCAGCAGTATCGTTCGACTATGTCAGAGACGTCAGATGTTGCCAGTGTCCCGGATTCTGCTGCGAGCACAGTTCGTCGTGAGGCACATCTAGCTACCTACTCTCGGGAGCAAATCAATCAGGTGCTTGACGCCACCCACTTGGCCCATGTTGGCATCATCGCCGCTGATGGCCGCCCAACAGTCATCCCCACTCTGTTTGGCAGAGAGGGTGATGTGTTGTTTCTGCATGGGTCAGTAGCGAGTCGGCTCGTACGCACCCTGGCTGATGGGCTGGACTGTTGTGTTGAAGTCACTCTCGTTGACGGCCTAGTGCTAGCAAGGTCAGCATTTTTGCACTCGATGAACTATCGGTCCGTGGTGGTGTTTGGTCGAGCGCGCACAGTAGAAGCCTCCGAGCAACTTCACGGTCTCAAGGTCATCAGCGATCACCTGTTGCCTGGCCGGTGGGAAGAGGCCCGTCAGCCTTCTGAGACCGAACTACGCCAAACCTGCGTTCTGGCGCTCAGTATTGATGAGGCCTCGGCCAAAATTCGCACTGGTGGACCCACAGAAGAAGAGCCTGAAGATATTGCCTTGCCTATCTGGGCCGGGGAAGTACCGATTCACACGTCTTGGGGTACACCGGTTCCGGCTTCTGACTTGCCCGAGGGTATTGCGGTTTCCGATGCAGTTCGTGCTGGCTTGCGTCGTCGCTGATGTTGTGAGGCCGTAGAAGCAACAACTTGAGTGACGCTCGCATTGTCAAGGTCGAACAGCCAGCGTTCCCCAACCCGGCGCATTCTGGCAATTGGGCAGTTAGGCACTGCGCGGTCAGTAATCACAACGGGTGACATGCCCAAAAAGGTGGCCTTCTGAGAAGCCGCAGCGATAAAACCAACATGGCCGCCGATTGTTCCTGCTGGAGCTAGCACGACTTGTTGATGATTGATCCAATCGTCGAGGAGTTCTTTGTCTTCGCTAGATAATGCCCAGCGCAAAGACGGGTCGCCCAGAATCACAATGATGGCTCCGGGTGCAGAGCGACGCAGGTCACTCACGGCGGACTCAAGCTGCGCGAGAGACGGGGTAACTCGCCGCCAACCCGCAACCGTGTCGGCATCAACGATGACTACTCGAACTCCGGTCATCGTGTTTACCATGGTCCAACGATAGAGCGAACCGCGTCCACTGCCGAACGAGGCGCTTTGGAGCCCCCTAGTTGTGGTGGCCCTCTACCCTGCGGATGGCCTCAGCAGTTTCATCGCTGTCATCTGCTGCTGCTACGTGAACTCCCTCGGGCACCTCTACATGCAGTTCAGAGAGTTGCTGAACCTGTAGTTCCCCCGACCGCAGCAGCAGATCAGTGACGTGACCACCGACGGTTCGGTCCTCGGAGATGAAATGAAGGTGTATCCCTGGGACTTCTAGGCCCTGCAAAGTGGTCGGAAAGCGAAAGCCGATAATGCTGCCCACCACCTGTTCGGCCTTCCAGTTGGTCTGATTTTTAGTCACCGCGGACAAGGGTGGGTAAGGCGGGTACTGCCGAGGAACGCTGCGTAAGCAGACCCACTCCAGCACGGCATCGATACGAAAAGCTTGAACCAAGCGCCTATCGGAGATCGTCTCGAACTGCTGCTGCAGGTCCTCCCAAGTCAGTGGGCCATCAAGGGTGTAGCTAGCTTTCGGTTCGAAGTGACACATGACTGCAAACGGTGTGAGCATCTCAGGGGCAATGCCGTGGACCGAGCCATCCGAACGGATCTGCAAAAACTCACCATCTACACAGAGCATTTCGCCATCTAGGTGTTGCACCGTCCCGAGACCAAAATCGCCATGTCGAGAGAGCTCGGCAAAGCTGACATCACCCTCGTATGCGCCACGTAGCAGAGCGTCAATTGATGAGCTTTGCTCGACTACCCCACGCAGATCAGAGCCCTCGGCAGAGAAATCATCTTTGTTTACTCGTCGAACGGTCACCGCTGATGAGGCTGCGGCAACTAACTCGTGATCATCAACAGAGAGCAGACCATGCAGAGCGATTTCTCCGTGCGCTGTCATGAAAGAGAGCTTATGACTAGCAACTAGATTTGGGGCAATGGTTCCGCACCCCCGGCTTCGATCCCCGCTGCTGGTGGAGTGCATGATCTACCTGGCGATGTCTACGCCATTGGGTCTCTTCGGCGCAGCTTGGCCACAGGAGCGGCAGCAGTTCGGGCAATCTTCTGGAGCACTCGGCTTGTTGGTTTTGGCCTATGGGATTGGGCGGTTGAGTACTGCGGCCACGGCGTTGCCGATTCTGCGCAGGGTACCTATCCGTCTTGCGAACACCGTGTTGTGCGTGCTGTTTGTCGTTGCTGATCTCGTTGCTGGCTTTGGCCGAAATTTTGTGGTGCTGATTGTTTGTTTTGCAGTGATTGGTCTACTGACAGGTGCACTGGACTCATTAGGCGCCAGGTTTCAGACGTTGGTGCGCAATGTTGGCAGTGCCGGCTTGATGTTTGGGTGCTACGGCCTAGGCGCGGCTCTCGGTCCGGCTATGTCTGCAGTGTTTTCTTGGACTGCTGGGTTTGTGCTTGCGGCTCTACTTGCTCTTATCGCTGCGCTGTTGGCAGTGAGACCGCAGGTGGAATGGCCCGATGGGCTTTGTGAGCCTCGCCGAACAGCTAGGGGCTCTGCAGCAAAGAGTCAGACTGTTCCTTTGATGCTCTCATTGTTGGCTGTGGCAGGTTTCTGCGCACTTGAAGCAACCACTGCAAACTGGTCAGCCACCTACCTTGAAGGGGCTCGGGGCGCAACAGCACTTGCAGCAAGTTTGGCTGTGAGCGGCTTTTGGGTTGGGATCACCTTGGGCAGATTGGTTCTGGGACAATTACGTTGGGCGCCCAGCCAAATCCTGCGGGTCGCTGGGGTGGCAGTTGTCGTCACCCTGCTTCTGATCTTGGTGTTGCCCTCGTCATTTGCTTTATTCGGGTTCGCCGCTCTTGGTCTCGCCCTCGCTGGGATCTTTCCCACATTGTTGTCAACGACTGCTGACCGAGTAGGCCGCTCCGCCGCTGGGCGGGTTTCGGGCCAACAACTCATTACGGCGAATCTTTCAGCAACCTGCGTCTCGGCAGGATTGGGCCTCTTCGTTGCACGCTTAGGGCCACAGGTGATTGCGCTGGTGTTGCTAGCCCTATCTCTGTGCGCTTTACCGGCTCTTATCTTGTGCTCCCGGTTACAAGTTGAAGAGCCGCCTGACTCAGATGTGCACCGGATCAGGCCACCCGAGCATGCACCGTGACACGGTACTGACTGCTGTTGACAAAGGGCTCTCTCGTCCAGGTCGAGAACTGCTCCTGAAGATCTAGTCCACAAGCCGCGCAGTCTGCATCTTGTTCTTGTGCGCTGTAACGGCGGCCGAGTTGAAACCCTGTGATGAGCAACCCGCCGATGGCGAGATGGCGAGCGCATCCAGCGAAGAGCGCAGCAGTAGTGCCGACAGGAGTAAAGAGCGGAACGTTGCCTGCCATGAGCACGCAATCAAAAGTTCTCTGTAGATCGCAGTCGACCATTGATTCCAAATGCCACTCAATCTGCGGGGCAAGGAGTCTTGCCGTTGCCAGCATTGATGCGTCTGGGTCAACACCCACCACGCTTACCCCGCGTGCTGCTAGTTCAATACCAACTCTGCCAGTGCCGCACCCTGCATCTAGAACAGTTGCTGGGGTGTAGCGCATCACAAAGTCGGCTTCACCGTGCATTGACTTCCCAGTCGCAGCGAGTGCGTCAAATCTTTGCTGATACTCCTGGCCGTCCCAGTTTGTACTCATAACCCAGTGCTACTCATACTGCTGCCTCCCTAGCGGCCATCAAGGGCTGCAATGACTGGCCCAAGGGTATCGATTGCATCCATATCTACTCCCACAGAGGTGATCCCAAAACGCTCTCGACGGTAGAGCAGATCTTCAACAATCTGTTCGCTGGTACCTGCGAGCGCATGCGGGGTCTTCAGCGCCTCTTCGGTGCTGAGCCCAAACCCTGCCGCCAAAGATTCAGCTACGGCATGTCGCTCGTTGGTAATAATCACAATTTGAGTGCGCACTTGGATCTCGAGTTCAGAGAATCGATCTCCTGCAGCCTCGGCAATCCAGGCGAGCTTTCGATCAGTGGCTGCCTCGGTCGCGTCGGCTCCCACAGAAGAATCGATCACTCCAGCAGTGAGCTTTGGATTGAGCCCAATGATGTTTGCGTAGCGAGCGGCCAGCTGTAGCACCCGCTTTCCGCCTCCACCAATACACAGCGGAGGGTGAGGTAGCTGGGTCGGCTTGGGTAGCCCGGCCAGCCCCTCAATGTGATAATGCCTCCCCGAGAAACTGTACGGACCCTCTGAGAACAGCCCAAGAATCACCTGAATAGCCTCTTCTAGGCGGTCGATTCGCTCGCCCGGAGAGTCCATCGAGATACCAGCGCGCTCGTAGTCGGATCGCATCCAGCCAGCACCGATACCAAAGTCCAAGCGTCCATCCGACAGCAGGTCCAGCGTTGCTGCTTCTTTGGCCAGCATCGCTGGATGTCGGTAGTCATTGCAAAAGACAAGTGAGCCAATGCGCAGGTGGCTCGTGGCGTTGGCCGCTGCCATCAGGGCGGGTACGGGTGCGAGCTGTTCGTCAAGATGGTCTGCAACGGTCAGCCGAGTAAAGCCAAGGTCTTCAACCTTGCGGGCTAACTCAGCCCAAGATCTAGCGGTGGGTGACTGAGGTGAGGAGCACTGCACTCCAAAGGTGATCGGCCGAAGGCTGCTTGGTGGTGAGGGCACATCAGGACTTTAAGTTGTTGGACCTCTGCTGAGAAAGCTCGCTACGGTGAGGATGCTGCTAGGCCGCAGGCTGTTCAAAGAGGAGGGCGATCCGCGATGTCGAAGCATAAGAAGAGCTCAAAGCAGAACAAAGACTCGAACAAGGTAGCGAGACCCGGACCAGATGTGGTCGGGCGTACACCACAGGTGATTAGCAAGAAGCAGTACCTCAAGGAGCTCGAAAACCTTCAGGTTGAGCTCGTCAAATTGCAGGAATGGGTTCAAGCCACAGGCCAGCGCGTTGTTGTGATCTTTGAGGGCCGAGACACTGCCGGTAAGGGCGGCTCAATCCGGCGAATCGCAGAGGCACTGAATCCTCGCTACTGCCGAGTGGTGGCACTGGGAGTTCCCTCTGATCGCGAGCGCACTCAGTGGTACTTCCAAAGGTATGTCAACCAATTGCCCGCAGCGGGTGAGATCTTGCTCTTTGACCGAAGTTGGTACAACCGGGCCGGGGTCGAGAAGGTCATGGGCTTTTGCACCGAGGCCGAGTACGAAGAGTTTCTGTTCACCTGCCCGCAGATTGAACGGGCACTTGTACGCACTGGCATTCAGGTCATCAAGTACTGGCTGTCTATTAGCGACGAGGAACAAGAGCGCCGGTTCCGTGCTCGTATGACTGACCCCGTGAAGCAATGGAAGCTCAGCCCGATGGATCTAGAGGCACGAGCACACTGGGTGGACTACGCAGAGGCCAAAGACGAGATGCTGTTGCATACAGACATCGCCGAAGCGCCTTGGTTTGTGGTGGACGCTGAAGACAAAAAGACTGCGCGCCTCAACCTGATCTCTCATCTGTTGAGTCAGATCCCGTATGAGGACCTGCCCTCGAAAGAATTTGTTCTTGCTGACCGGCAAAAACGCGCCTACCAGCGCCCGCCGATTGAGGATCAGAACTGGGTACCCAAAAGGTTCATCGTGGAGTGATGGTTGGTGCGGACTGAGCTTGTTGAGCGCTGTCTAGGGCCGAGAGAAGTTGCGATCTGGGTTCTTCGGCGGAGGCACAAATCCTTCGCCTGGCCTCCAGCCGCTCGCAGTGAGGTCTTCAATAACATGGGCCATATTCAACATGTCTTCTTCGTATGAGAACTTGCCATCACCGGCATAGACGAGAGTTGAAATGCCAGACTGTTCGTAGCGAGTGCCGTCTGCTCGTGGCACGGGCAGTTGTTGGGTCCACTTGATCACAACCGTATTGCCAGAGATTGCAGTGAATTCAATCGGAAACTCCCAGCCCTCTAGGCCCCGCATGCTTTCATCGAGGAACTCCAGCAGGTTCTCTTTGCCTTGCAGTCGGCCCCAAGCGGGATCGATGTAGACGGCATCATCGGTGAACAGTTCAGCTAGGTCTGTCCAAGTTGCTTGGCCAGCGGCGATTCTGTTGCGCAGATCAACATAGGCGTCGAGTGCAGCAACAACTTCTTCATCGGGATACGTGGGCATGTACTCAGCTTGCCGCGTCGGCGTCGAGTGCATCAAGGGCAACGGAGTACATATCTGATCGAATCTTTGCGATGGTGGGCCCGGCCTTACTAGCAAGGGAATTCGCTAACGCTAGTGCTGTGGCTAACACCTCGGATTCGGGTACTGCCTGATCGACTATGGCCGTAGCGGCGGCCTCTTCGCCTGAGTATCGCTTTCCCGTCACCATCGACTCATGGGCAACTTGAGTACTGAGGCGAGAGGTAATGAGTTCTCGCATCCCGTGTGTAAAGGGCAATCCAAGGTCAACCTCGGGTAAACAGAAATATCCTCGGTCGGCTCGCATGATCCGAAAATCGTGAGAGAGCGAGAGCATCGCACCCCCAGCAAACGCATGGCCATTTAGTGCCGCCACGCTTACGCAGGGAAGCCGCAACATGCGCGCAAACACAGCGTGCACCTGTGCCACGTTGCTCGCGGCGTGTTCTTTGTTG
>WLJI01000058.1 GCA_009701845.1 Actinomycetota bacterium | reverse complement strand
CACCCCGATTGCCATCCCCTCGAAGATCAGCGATCGGCGAACTTGGGCGGGAGTGCCACCCACAGCGCGAATCAGAGCGAGTTCACGAAAGCGCTGGGTGACCACTACAGAGAACGTATTGAAGATCACAAAGGCAGCCACAAACATCGACAGATAGGCAAACCCCTGAAGCACGGGCCGCAGAAGGCCGATGAATGCAGAAGCAGATTCGGCCGCGTCAGAAACGAATTGCTCGCCGGTGACGACATCGACCGAGGCTGGCAGAGCCGCTTGAAGCGCAGCTTGAACAGTTGCCGCATCGCCCGAGGTGCGCAGGATGACGTCCGAATAGCCGGGAGTGCCCGCATTGAGCACCTCGACCGCAGTCTGTTCGGAGAACGAGATAGTTCCACCATCATCAAGGGCATCCTGACGACCAAACGAAGAGATCCCTGAGACTTTGAACTGCTTGGTACCAGCGGGGGTTTGCACAGTGACCGTGCTGCCCACCGAGGCGTTTGCCTCACTAGCTAGCTTTCGGTCAAGTACTACCTGCTGGTCTCCCTGTGGCGCAGAGCCCTCGTCCAAACTCAGTGGATTGAGTTCTGGGTCTGCAATCCATGCACGGCCCTGCGACCTCAGATTGGCAGTGGTTCCATCGGCGCGTAGCACCCGAGCATCAGCTTGAATCTCGCCTGCAGCAGCCTCGACTCCGGGCGTAGCTCGAGCGGTAGCGAGCACTGTTTCGGGAACAGTGAGTTGGAAGTCCATCCCGCTGCTCTGCTCGCTGCTTGCTGTTGCAAGGATGGCGAAGTCGACGTTTTGGTATTGCTCCTCGACATCGCCCGTGAGACCCGAGCGCATTGCATCGGTCAGCATCAGGCCAGAGGCCAAGAAGCCGATGCCCAGAATGACTGCCAGGGCAGTTGCAATCAGGCGAGTGAGGTTTGCCCGGAGGCTCTTGAGTGCGTAGCGAAACATGTCTTAGCCCGCTCAGTCGCCCAGATTGCGCATACGGTCAAGCACCGAGTCTCTTGTGGGTGTCATGAGTTCGTCAACGATGCGGCCGTCCGCCAAGAACAAGACCCGACTTGCGTGTGCTGCTGCAACAGGGTCGTGGGTCACCATCACAACGGTTTGACCGAACTCGCTCACTGCACCCCCCATAAAAGAGAGAATCTCTGACGAAGAGGTGGAGTCAAGGTTGCCGGTTGGTTCATCCGCAAAGATGATCTCTGGGCGCTCTACAAGTGCTCGCGCTACTGCAACGCGTTGTTGCTGGCCGCCAGAAAGCTCCGAGGGTTTGTGGTGTAGTCGGTCGGCAAGCCCAACCGTGCCCACAACATGGGCCATCCAGTCGGCATCAGGCTTGCGACCTGCAAGGTCAAGAGGGAAGGTGATGTTCTCTTGAGCAGTCAAGGTAGGCAACAGATTGAACTGCTGGAAGATGAACCCAACCTTGTCTCTGCGAAGGAGCGTGAGCGCTTTCTCTCCAAGCTTGGTGATATCAACATCGCCGATGAATGCGGTCCCGGCAGTCAGGCGGTCGAGGCCAGCAGCACACTGCATCAGTGTGGACTTGCCAGATCCTGATGGTCCCATGATTGCGGTGAAGGCGCCTTTTTGAAACCCAACGGTGACGTGATCAAGCGCTCGCACCTCGTTCTCGCCGCGTCCATAAATCTTTGCAGCACCATGAACCTGCGCCGCCCAGCTTGTTTGCACTTCGTTGCTCACTTGCCCTCCGATGTTTATGCTCAGCTTCGTCACACTAGGTGGGGGATTTCGTCCAGGTGATCTCTACGTTCTCAAAACCTGCTGCCCCCAAGAATGTTGTGAGCCAGTCCTCGGTGTTCTGTCGGCCCTGTTCGACTAGGTCCGATTGGGCCGCCGCTGCGCTCACCTTGTCTTCTGCGGCCTGATAGAGCGGACCGTCATCTGTGGGGTTGGCAGAAAAAAAGTCATCCACCCGGTCAACGAGTCCCCTGTTGCGAGACACAATCCGCGCAGAGGATTCATCAATTTCGGCATCGGCCAAGACAGGTTCGGGAAGCGTCAGTCGGATGGTGTTGGTGGACTCGTCAACTTGAATTGCCCCCTCGTCAAGCTCAGCAAAATTCACTGTGGCTCGAACCGTGCCAGTAACAAGTGCAGTCACTCGTTCGCCCTTGAGAAAATCGGGAAGGAACTTCGCGTCGGTCTCGAGGTCAACATCTTGGGTAAAGGTGCCCTCTGCAGCAGTGAACTCTTCAAGCTTTCGGATCTGCTGCAACACCGTGGGTCCCGACCGGTCGACAGTTTCTGTGCCGAACGGGTTGAGCAGAAATACGATGCCCACCACAAGCAGGCCTATGAGGCACAGCGCGATTACTCCAAGGAGCACCGTAGGGGCAGTGCCAATTTTCAACCGTTGCTTTTGCAGAGTTCCCACCAAGACAAACTACTGCTCGGCCCGTTGACTCCTGCGCTTTGCTACGCATTTGCTTTGCGAAAGCTCAGAACTGTGCGCAACTGTGCCCTTGTTGCGTACCCTGATGCGGTGAGTCTGCAGGAAGAGGCCGGTGATGACGCTTCACAAGAGCAGTCTCGGCCAAACCTTCTTGATCGAACAATCGACCGAGTAGATGCTTGGCATCGAAGAGTTGCTCCGCTAGCAGTCACCTTTGCTGTCCTCAAAAAGTTTGGCGACGATAAGGGCGGGCAATTGGCAATGCTTCTTGCGTATAAGGGCTTTTTCTCGCTCTTCCCGCTCATGTTGGCGTTTGTCAATGCTCTGGGCTTGCTTCTTCGAAACAACGAGGACCTCCAGAACCAATTGATTGACTCGGTTTTGGGAAACGTGCCCGTCATTGGCAACGAGATTGCAAAAGAGACCGGCGCACTTGGTGGCAGCGTGTTTGTATTGATCGCCTCGATTCTGGTCTCTGTCTGGGCAGGCCTCGGCTTGTTAGACATGTTGCAAGAGTCGCTCAACACCATGTGGGAGGTGCCGCAGTTTGACCGCCCGCCTTGGCTACTCCGGCGATTACGAGACCTGCCGGGTGCACTGCTGATTGCGGCGTGTGCAGTGCTATCTGGGGCTGGCCGCTGGCTACTAGCTGGCGATGCCTCTCAGGCTTTGCGATGGTTCATGTCTGCGGCCTTGGCAATCTTGGCAGGTGCCGTTGGTTACCTTGGCCTTCATGCGGTGTTATGCGCTAGAAAAATCCCGCTTCGTAACCAACTGCCGGGAGCTCTGGCTACCGGGGTGGGCTGGTGGGCCTTGCAGTCACTCGGCGGCTTCTACGTGACCCGAATTGTGACCCAATCAAGCGACACCTACGGGGTGTTCGTGCTGGTGCTCGGGTTGTTGTCTTGGAGCTATCTGCTGGGCACGCTGTACTTATACAGCGTTGAGTTTGCAGCAGTGCTCTATGACAAGCGCTGGCCGCGAAGCCTGTCGGGTAGAGACCTCACCGATCAGGATCAAGCAGCCTTCGAAGCGCTCTCGCATCGAGAAGTCAGGGTTCGTGGTACCCAGATGAATATCGAGGTACCACGAAACCCTGAGTAGCTCAGTTTGCTCTGTTCAGAATGCTGTTCCGCTCAGAAATCTGTTCGGTTCAGAAAGCTTTGCCCTGCGGTCCTTGATACTCGGCCGAACCAAAGGCGAGAATCGGCAAGAAGATGACTGGCAGGATGATGAGTCCGACGGTGTAGCCGATTCCCTTGCCGAATAGCTTAGAAAGTTCGTTCAACAAGATGATGAGGAAGATGATTCCGATGCAGGGAACCAATGGCAGAAGTCCCCACCACCAGTCTTTGCCAGCCTGCTTTGCAATCACGCAATAGTTGAAAATCGGGATGATTCCGTACCAGCCAGGCTGAGTCATCTTCGCAAAGATCTTCCACATTGAGGCGAGGATCAAGACGATAAACCCGATGTAAAAGACAAAGAAGATGGCGCCACCTGCAGCGCCGCCTGAGCTTGAGTTCTGGGTGAGTAGAGATACCATAAGTCGTTTCCTTTCGGTTGGGTCAGCATCTCCAAGCTACTCAGAACCTGAGAGAGTTCTAGGGATAGTTGTGCTGCGTAAGAACCCGCTAGACGAATCTGGCCCGGTCGGCGGCAATGGCAGCAATGGCGGATTCGCGGTTGCTCCACTCGCCAACAGCGCTGGCCTTGCCGGGCTCTAGATCTTTGTAGACCTTAAAGAACTGCTGAATCTCCGCTAGCTGATGCTTGGGAACATCGCCCACATCTTGTAAAAAGTCCCACCGTGGGTCGCCCGAGGGAACGCAGAGCACCTTGAGGTCACGCCCGGCCTCATCGGTCATCTCGAGCACGGCTATGGGTCGGGCACGAATGTGGCAACCCGGGAAGGTTGCTTCCTCGAGCAGCACAAGTGCATCGAGTGGGTCTCCATCTTCGGCCAAGGTGTCTGGAAAGAACCCGTATTCGGTCGGGTAGACAGTGGTTGAGAACAAGTGGCGATCGAGCCAAGCCGCACCGTGTTCATGGTCAATCTCGTACTTGTTGCGTGAACCCTTTGGGATTTCAACAACAACCTCATACCAGTCGGAGCCGTTTCCCTCGCGCTGGCCTTGGCTGGATTCTGTAGTCATCTGCGTAGTTCCCTTTTCTGTGTTTCTGTGTTTCTGTATTTCTGTATTTCTGTATTTCTGTATTTCTGTATTTCTGTGAATGTATGGGTCTGCGAACTCGTGGGTCTGAGTTAGGTCTGGCTGCGAATGCCACGCATGCCAGACCAAGCAAGCTGTGAGAGTTGCTCGGCTAAGAGGTTTACCTGGGGTTCACGCTGGTGCGACAACCAATAACGAGTAGCAGCTTCAGTCATCCCCACAATGCTGTGAGCTAGCAAAAACCTGTGGGCCACAGGCTCGCCCTCGACCATGATCAAATCCGCAATGCTTTCGGCAATTGAGGTTTCTACCCCAAGAGCGAATGAGGCAAACTCTGGATCGCGTCTGGCTCCGGCACCAAAGAGGACTTTGAACGAATCAGTCTGTTCGCTAGCAAACCCGAAATAGGCCCGAAATCCGTTCTCTATCTGTTGGCGCGGCCCCGCAGCCTCGGCTGTTGCTTTCGAGATGATTTCTTGTAGCTCGGCTCCAATATTGGTGAGCAACTGAATGAACAACTCGCGTTTAGATGCGAAATGCTGGTACAGAACTGGCTTGGTGACGCCAGCGGCTTCAGCAACTTCATTCATCGAGGTGGCGTGATACCCATGCTCGGCGAAAACAGACACAGCAGTGTGAAGGAGTTGTTCTCGGCGTTCAGCAGCAGGGAGTCTCATAGCGAGTAGCGAAAGGATACCCGCGCCGGACACAGTGCCCCTTGTTGAGGCCAGAGCGAGGCTCGGCTGTGCAACCTCTGAGTCCGGCATAGAGTTTCTGCTTATGCAGGCCTCGGTGGAGTTTGTTACTCAGTTGGAGCGTTGCGCTCCATTTCGCAAAGGCTTTAGCGCCGACCCGATTGGGTCAGCCGGCAACTATGACGCGTTTCTTTGTATCGAGGTTCCCCTGCCATGGGAGCAAGATATTTCGTTGCATGAACCGTTCGCTTCACTTGCGAGCCAGCGCAGCGCAAAATCTGCAGCAGTGCAGCCTCTTCCCGAGCGAAAGCCTTTTGCCAGTTTGACTGCCCCTGACGGCCGCATCTGGAGACCGCAAGGGCTAGTTCCAACTGCTGTGCCCAATGCTGCTGTGCCCAACGCTGCTGTGCCCAACGCTGTCCGGGTTATCGCATTCGAGAAGCAGAAAGCCACTGATGCAGCGGGGGGCCTGCATGCAGGCCGAAGAGTTGAGTTGGCGGCTCCGTTCGACCGGCGAGAATGGCTTGTAGCGACACGCGATCTTGTCCCGCTCGCTCAGGCACTGCTCAATGCGGATGACACTGCGCTTGCAGAGTACGAGCAGCATCTGGTTGTTGATACCGCCGATGTGATTGATCTGTTGATCTGTACTCATGGCAAGCGCGATGTGTGCTGCGGGCAGGCCGGCATGGCGCTGTATTCAGAAATCTCTGCCAGCCTCGCGCACGCTGAAAATCCCCCGACCCAAGGGGTGCGTGTGTGGCGGGCATCTCATACCGGAGGTCACCGCTTTGCGCCTACAGCGCTGAGCTTCCCCGATGGCTATGCGTGGGCCTATGTAGATGCCACCGTCACTGATCAGATTCTCGGCCGTTCTGGGCCAGCGGCGGCGACTGACCTAGCCGTGGCGCTTGAGCATTGCAGGGGAGCGTCATCGCTGACTGCTGGTCCGGCGCAGGTTGCTGATCGCGCTGCTTGTGCAGAGGTTGGCTGGGCTTGGGCGAGTTCACATCGAACGGTTGAAGTTGTTGAGTTTGATCGTCACTCACTGGCCACGAGTCTGATTGTCGCTGGAACCCCTGCTGATGGTCGAACGCGATCGTTTCGAGTCGAGGTCCAGGTGCAGCGCTACATCCCGCAGATCACATGCGGGGCCATCGATTCCCCCGAATACGCAGTCGAAACTGTTTGGAGTTTGGCCTCGGTGACCGAGGTCTGAACGCCAGCGACTAGTAACCGAACTTCTCTCCGCGATCCTCTGCGTCTGCAGCCTTTACCCCATAGCCAAAGACAATTGCCGGTAGCAGTGTGACCGACCCCAGAATCATCGCGGCAATGATCACAGAGACGATCCACGAGGGAAAGTCTGCAATGAAGGCGATCACGAACAGCAGCATGGCCGCAGCAAAACAGGAGTAGCCGATCTTCGACCCGAGTTCGCACAGCTTGCGTATGCGCTCACGCTTTTCCAATACGGGATCACTCATCTCTGGAACTTTCAGGACGGCGGGTTCTTGATGTCATGGCAGCCAGTCGGCCCTCTCTAGAAGCTGGTGCAGCGAGTTGCGCATTCTTCCCAACGAGAAGTTCTCACTAGCGACACGCTCGTTACGGTTGAGCATCTCTGTCACCTCTGCCGAGTTCGGTGCCGCAAGAGCGGCTGCGACAGCTTGATGATCGGTGGAATCGAACCAATCGAACCCAAACGCTCGAAGCTCTTTGCCCACGGGGTACTCGCCCACGCTGACTGTCTTTCGGTAGAGAGCAGCCTCGATCGGCGGATTGCCAAAACCTTCCCAAGTAGAGGGAAATGCAATGTGATCAGCGGCAGCGTAAATCCCCTCAACGTCAGTCCACTCGTGATGCACAACTTTGCAGGAGGCTGCATCAAGCAGGTGCTTGAGTTCTTCGCTGTATCCCTCTTCAGCGGGGCCAAGTAGCCAGTAGGTTGCTCCAACTGCTTCAGCAAGTGCGATTGCGCTCGGAATGTTTTTGCGCTCGATTGCTCGCACTGGGTGAGCAACCACAAGTTCTTCTGCGCCAATGCCAACGGAGCGACGCACATCGCGTCGAAGGTGTTCGGTCTCTGTGCGGCTGCGACGAACTGGCGTGGGAAACCCGTTGTAAATAATCGCAGCGGCAATTCCCCGTTCGGCGAGTTCGTCTCGCAGGATGCGGTTGATTGCCACGTGCTGCCAGGCAGGGTCAGTTGCCGGCAACTCTGTGATGTGAGCAAATCGTTCGCGATGCCACGGCGGGTCGTGGTGATGAATCAATGCTGGTCGACCTGCGAGCACCTGTGCTGCAGCTCGAGATGCAGCGAGGTTCATCGGGATGGTCAATAAGTTTTCGACCACCACGAGGTCGGCGTCTGCAAGTGCCTCTGTCAGCGCGCCGGTCATGGCGCTTTCGGTGTCGGCCGAATCTGTAGTTCCAGAGAGCCCGAGCCCTAGAACTGTTCTGTCGGCTGAAGCATCGCCGGTGACCGTGACTACTTCAAAACCGAACTCCTTGAATGCATCCATCCAAGTTCGCGCAACCACCGACACCCCATCGGTGAGGCCGAATCGAAACGACAAGAAGGCGGCACGTTTTGTCATGAGCTCCACAGGTTAGGGTCACAGTGATGCAGTTAGGGATTCGAGGATGATTTCTGTACAAGCCCAAGAGGTACTCACCGCTCACTGGCGTGATCCGGGTTTCACCTGCCCGAACAGCCGCACCTATCCATGGCTGTGGCTCTGGGACTCTTGCTTCCATTCAATTGTCTGGGCACAACTCGGAGACACAGAACGTGCGCTGAGCGAACTCACTACCGCTTTGTCTGCTCAAGATTCTGACGGCTTTATTCCTCACGTGCTGTATCTGGATGGCTCGACTGATCATGAGCTGTTCTGGGGTCGTGCTCACACGTCATCAATAACGCAACCTCCTATCTATGGCCATGCCATAGCGGAGCTCGCTCGGGGCGGAACTGCCATTCCCGCTGACCTGCTCGATCGGGCTACGGCAGGGTTCAACTTCTTGTTTGAGTCTCGTCGCCGCAGCAGCGCAGGTCTCATTGAACTTGTTCACCCCTGGGAGTCTGGCTGTGATCACAGTCCTCGCTGGGATGACCTTGTTCTGGGTTCTTCTGCTTTCGACGAACAGGTCTGGTACCGGCGCAAGGGCGAGTTGTTGCATGGCATTCAGCGCTCACCCAGCGGCGCACCTATCAGTAACGATGAGTTTGCAGTTGGATCTGTGGCGTTCAGCGCTATGACGGCGTTTTGTGCAACGGAACTTGCCGGGGTCACAGGCGACACGGCGCTCTTGCGCCATGCCGCAGAGGTCTCGGCAGCGCTTGCAGAGCGTTGGGAGCCGGAGCTGCGCACATGGGTAGACGACGGGCCTACAGCGGCTGGTTCGGGCCGGGTGCGCACTGTCGAGGCGCTTCTGCCGCTGCTCACCATTGATGCCATGGGCGGCGGAACTCGTGCAATGACCCAAGCAGTAGCTGGTTTGGTGGCAGATGAGCTCTGTGACATTCAGGCATTTGCCGGGGAATTTGGCTCAAGACAGGTGCACCTTGACGAACCCACCTACCTGCCAACCACATATTGGCGGGGCCCAAGTTGGCCGCAGCTGAACTACTTGTTGTGGCTGGGACTGAAGCGAGTGGGGAAGTTCGCAGAGGCGGCACACCTAGCTCGCAGAAGCCGCCTTGGAGCGCAGCGTTCGGGCCTCGCAGAGTACTGGGACGCAGATACGGCGCGGCCCGGGGGAGCAGTTCCTCAGTCTTGGACAACGCTGGCAATCTGTATGGAGCAGTCGGGAGATGCCTGAGCTCGTAGTCAACTGAGATGCTACTGAAGTATCTAAAAAGTAATGAGATGTGCTGAAAATGCTTATACTGCTCAGCATGAGGAAAAAACCGGCGAACCCGAAGCCCAACCTGAAGCCCAAGACTCAAGCGTCAACTAGCCCGGCCGACAGCAGTTCTCCCGGAAGGCTGTACCTAGAGTTTTGCGGAGAAGACCATACGCTCAGCCCCGGTAACTCTCTGAGTTTCGGTCGCGATGCAGAACTCCTCATCGACGAGAACCCGTATATGCATCGAGTCCTGGGCCGCTTCGTTCTGCTTGGGCATCACTGGTGCATACAAAACCTGGGCAAGAGCATCGCGTTTACCATCAAAGACTCAGTCGGCAAGAGTTCGGCGCTTGTGGCCCCCGGATCAACTGCAGCAATTTTGCATGGTGAGTTCACCTGCAGGTTTGTTGCAGGCCCGACACGATATGAAATCTCGGGGGCCCTCGAGGGGTTTGAGTGGGATACCGACCTGCTCGGTGCAGATGGCGCTCACGGAACCAAAACAATGGATTGGGGCCGAGTTGAACTCAACGATGATCAGCGCTTGTTGCTGCTCGCCCTGTGCGAGCAGCGTTTGCTCGATCCGCAAACCGAGCAGACGCAACCCCCGTCAAACCGTCATGGGGCAGCGCGGCTTGGATGGTCGCTCACCAAGTTCAATCGAAAGCTTGATCACCTGTGCGAGAAGCTGCATCGGGCAGGAATTACCAATGTGCACGGTGGGCTTGGTGCAAACGCCACGGACCGCCGGTGGTACCTCATAGAGCATGCACTGCAGGTTCAACTCGTGTCTGTGAACGAACTACACCTGATCGACGCTCAACACCGCGCGGCGTAGTTCAGGGGTGAGCGATCTGAACTGCCTCTGCGGTCGAAGGAGTGACTAGCCAACCCCGCCCGCTGCAATGCGATATCTCCGACCGAAGGGGAATCGAAGTGTGCAGCACGGCACCGTGAAGGTCTGGGTCGACACCCAACAAGATGCCCGTACGGGATGAGCGCAGCTGGATCATGGCCTCGCTGTATGACCTGAGCAGCGTGTCTACCTCTGAGCTGACTACGACTCGCACCTGATGGCTTCGGCCAAGTTCGATGAGTTCGCTGAGGGCAGCTTCGACCTGATGTCCCTCTGGAAGTTCAAGTAAGCGGCAAGCGTCATCTATTGCCACAAGAGTTTGCACACCAGATCGGGCTGACATTGCCGCCGCTCCGAGAAACTCAGCTGCATCCTGCGCTGACTGGGTCCCGATGAGCGCCGAGGTCCAACGAGCTGAGTCATGCGCTGTGCACGCATGCGCTGCCAACAAGTAGCTAGCAGAGCTGGCCGGCTCCAAGGTGACAGCCCTCAGGGCCAGCGCCAGAGTATTCAGTGCCGTGGACTTTCCGCTGCGGGGCGGTCCCGTAATCAGCCCATGTTGATTCGCAAGGTCGAACAGTGCCACGTCGAGCTGCTCTGACAAGACGCCGCAGGGGAGCGAGGGCCATGGTGTAGCTGAGCCGAGAGCTGCGATTGGCTGCTCGCTCCCAGCAGGCTTCGGGAGCTGCGAAAAGCAGAGGCTGCGGGGGAGTGCACCAACGGCTTCGGCCGCACCTTGTTGCCTCAAGGCAAGTTTGCGGCTGAGGTGATCAGGTAGAGCAATTTGTACCTGATGGCCGTGCACAGAGCCTCGACCCGGAGGGGTTTCCTTGTGTGCGGATTCGGGCTCTAGGCCCAGCATCAGTGCGTCATCGACTGTCGAGCTTCGAAGGTACACCTGACACCCGAGCAGTGCAGCGATTCTGGGTGGAACATCGGCACGTCGGTTTGTGGCAAGCAGAACATGCTGCCCAACGGAGCGGCCGTCTCGCACAATCCTGGTGAGCAGTTCCAGTGCTTCTCCTCTATTGAGGCGTTCGTAAAACTCTTCAAACGCGCTGAACCCATCAAGAAGCAGTAACTGCGCAGTGCGGGCATCGGTCCTTGCGGTGGTTTGGCTTCTCAGCTGAAGGTCTGCGGACAGGCGGCGCAAAAGGCGAAGTACCCGCTCGCTGTCTTCTACCGAAATGATTGCCCCTACTTGGGGGAACTCTTCGAGTTCGCTCAACCCACTTCCGGCATCAACTCCAAAGATCTGAACCTGCCCACTGAATTGAATGATTGCCGAGAGCGCACAGGTGCGGAGCGCTGTGCTGAGACCCGATCCACTTGCGCCGAGCAGGAGCAGCCCGCCGTCTCTGGGCAGGTTGAGCTCGAGTAGCGCTCGTCGCTGTTGGTCTGGGCGGTCGGCCCAACCAATCGCTAGCGGTTCTCCGCAGGGTTGAATCTGTGACAGTTGTAGCTGTTCGGGTAGGGCATCTAGCCAAGGTCGCCTCGGCGCGCGAAATCCTCCATGTGCTGCTGCGTCAACAGCCGAAGAGACTGCAGCATCTAAGTCAGTCAGCGAGTCGCTCGCTACCCGTGTACTCACTTGCGGCGGTGGGTCGCCGAGCGGCCAGGACCTGGCACGAATCTCGGCTCCGCGTGAGGACCCGCTGTACGCCAGTTGAACCGCAGCACATTGACCCGGTCCGCTGCGCAGTATTGCCCTACCGGGAACCTCACGGGGGAGCAGTGCGGCCTCGGGTAGTTCAACCACATCTCGGCTGTCATCTTCGTCTGCGACTCGCAACGCGATTCGGAGCCCCGTATTTGCCCGAATCGCATCGGTGATGACACCGGCGGGCCGTTGGGTTGCAAGAACTAAATGCATTCCAAGACTTCGGCCTCGCTGAGAAAGATCGACTAGGCCATCAACAAAATCAGGAAGCTCACGCGCCAGAGTTGCGAACTCATCAACCACGACGACAAGTGCTGGTGGAACCGTGATCGAGTCGTCCTTTGGGGTCTCGGTGATCTCTGAGATTCCGAGCCGAGCCAACTGCTCCTCTCTATAGCGAAGCTCAGCACGCAGAGAGACAAGTGCACGCATGGCGAGTTGTGGAGAAAGGTCAGTAATAAGACCCACAGTGTGCGGTAGCAAAGTGAGTCTGCTGAACGCTGCGCCGCCTTTGTAGTCGACGAGCAAAAAGGTGAGTCGTTCAGGGCTGTGGTGAAGTGCGAGTGAGGCCACAAGGCTGCGAAGCAGTTCGCTCTTGCCGGAACCAGTTGTACCGGCAATGAGTGCATGAGGGCCATCTGCTCGAAGGTCAAGGTGGAGCACACCGTGTGCCACCCGTCCGAGCGGCGCCGCAAGGCTTGATGAGGCGGCCGAGCGTGCCCACTGAGCAAGAAGGGCTTCGGGGTTATGAAGCATTTCTTGGTCGGCAAGAACCTGATGTAGGCCGATCTTGACTGGCAGGTGCGAGGTTGGAAGGGGTGGAGGACTGAGCGACTCACCGTGAAGCTTGGTTCCGCTACTTATCGCAACTGAGGACTGTTCCTTTATCAACGGCGCAAGACTCCTTGCGAGCGGAACGGCTTCATCCTCGGTGAGATCCTCGATGGTCAAACTCAGCACTCTTTGCTCGCCGGAACTGCGCAGCGAGGGATCATCACGAGCAACGCCATCAAGAGTTAGTCGGTTCCTCGGCCCAAGTTCGACAATGGCGCCAAGCCCAGCAGGGAGCCCCGCTCGGAGTGCGGCAAGCCAGATCACACGGGTCGTTGCCTTGCCATGCTGTTGGCTAGCAGCGTTCACAAGGTCGTCGTCCGCTCCGTCAACAACTACCACGGTGCGAAGGCTGCCGCCCTGACCACGGCAGTGAGGTAACCAAGCACACCACCTCCAAACTTCAAGGCGGTCTTGCCGTGCGAGCACGCAAATCTGTAGCTCCTCGGGAGGCAAAGCAATGGCTAGTTGCAGCAGCAGACTCCGTGCAAGAGCCGTTGCGAGCTCGTCGCGGCCAACGATTCCTAGGCCGCCAATCTCATCAAGATCGAGGATGCTTGGGAGTTCCGTGAGTTCGTACGCCTCTGCAAGCTGCTTCAGCTGCAATGTGAGCTCGGACTGGCCTTGGGCGGGCACCTGCACCTGATTTTGAGCAGTGATCTGAGCGGTTCCAAGACGCACCCTCATCGGTCGGGATTGGGCATCGCTCAGGCTGCGACACCACAGCTGTTCGGAGCGCTCGGAGAGGATTTTTGCTAGTCGATCTGCTGGGGGAACTTGCCGATCGAGTCGATCAAATTCCTCTCGGTGTAGCTGTGAAATGCTCACGAGGGCTTCGTCGAGATCGGCCTGAAACACTCTGAGGCGGAACTTTTTTTCAGCGCGTGATTCGCGGCGTGCCTCAATGCCTGAAGCAAGGACGAAGACGAAACTAAACAGAACGAACAACGCAGATGCTAGAGACTTCGTAGCTACCCACAATGCAGCACCCATGAGTAAGGGGACGGTGGCAGACAAAACTGGGAAGCCGGGAAGTCGCTGCTGTGAAGGAGGAGTTGGGAGGGAAATTGTCTGAGCCACATGGGAAGCCAGACGAGACACAGCGACCTTGTGTCGTTGGGTGGGGCCTGCTTCAGGAGGCGGCTGAAGCGGTGCGTTGATCTGTACCAAGCTCAGCTGAGAGTTGATGTTGAGTAGATCCCCGGAACCAAGTCTCGAACTGCCCAATATTTTAGCGCCGTTCACGAGCGGGGTGACTGCTCCTGTGGCTCGCACTTCTACTCGCTCAGTGACCTCAATTTCGGCTCCGTCTACGTAGCTCAGGCCATAACTGAGCTGCAAGGAGCGGGGGGTCTTGCCTTTGCTGTGAAGGACTACCGGTGCAAGGCGTGCTCCATCGGGAGCTCCGCTTTTTGGTATCGGGGTTGCGTCAGCGGAGGAGGGCTGAGGAGGAGTTAGGCGAATGGTGTCGCCTGCTCGCGGCCCGCAGCGCGAGACACGCTCGGAGCGTTGGTATGTAACCGCCGACTGCCCCTCTGAGCACGAACTGTTCAAGATGGTCTGGCCTGGAGAAATACCGAACTGGCGGCCAAGATGATCAGCAAGCTCACCAATAAGTGCATCAGGAGCCAACTCAATCATCAAGTCGAAAAAGGTGCCAGCGCCGTCATCCATGCGAAGGGGGAGCCGAAGGACGGCACTGGCAGAACTCATCCCTGGCTGGCCTGAGTTTGTTGGGCGACGTTTGTAGCCACTTTCTTTGCAGCCTCTTCAAGGGCGAGAGACACTCGTTCAAGTTGAGTCTTGTGCGTGGCGTCCCACTCGGATCGGAACCGATCTGAGTCAGTTCCTTTCCACCAGGCGGATTTCAGCTGCCCGTCTAGTTGCCTTGCCAAGGTTCTGATTGTGCCGGCCTCACGCTGCAACGATTTCTGCAACGCTGCCATCTGCTCTGGGTCAAGTCCGAGCTGTGCCATGTGGGTGTCCTCCTGATGAATGCCGGAGTGTTCCGGTCATGATCAGACAACATCCTCAGAGCAGGTTTGTCAGCGGGGATCAGAGCCCGGTCGCTTGACTAACTTCGACTCTGGTGGCACTACCCGCCGAGAGGGGTGCAGGCCGGGTCCACGCCGAGGCGCTGGTCCTCTGCCCAGTGCATCCAAAGCGCTTCGATAATCATTGGGTGCGCTACGCATGCCGGAGCGGGGACTTCCGCCGCCAACTTGGTATTGCCGCAAAACGCTAGCTGTGACCAGTGTGATGCCTACCAAGATGAGGATGTCGCCGAGTGAAATGACGTGACCCCAAGGCAACGGAATCACATCTCCAAGGAAGCCAAACACTGCACCATCGGCAAGCTCCCGGCCGCCCGTCAGCGTACTTTTCTGTAGTTCCTTACTCGTGACGATGCCTGCCGAGACCAGCGCTGAACCACTCACCGGAGTAGCCCAGTTGATGACCGTGACAAACAGGTTTAGTCCGAGCCCCGCAACTACTAACACCATTCCCCCCGTGCGCAGGTTGGCGATGGCAAATGCGAGCATTGCAGCAGTACCTAAAATCAGCAGGAGGGCACCAAAAAACCCGCCGATGCTGAACAAGTCAAGGAGCATGCACACAGCAATGCCACCGAGGAGCGCCTGCCAAAGCAACGGACGCCAAGTCATCATGTTCTCGAGGCTTCCGCCCCAGTACAGCCCGAGGCCGACCCCGATGCCGATTGCCAGAAAGGTGGGAAGAAGTGCCACGCGGCAAGGCTAGTGGAGCGCTACTGCAGACTGCGGTTCTCGACCTCAGTTCGTAGCAAGGGCCGAGAGCAAGGGGCACAGGGCAGCTGCTTGAGAGTAAGAGGCCAGTGTGAGCGGGTCGCTCATCGAGTCTCGGGAATGCGCTAAACACTTGCCCATGGCAAACCTTTGGCTGTTACTTCATGTTCTGTCGGCGATAGTGGCCTTTGGTGCATTCTTTGCTGTTCCGATGGTGACTCGTTCTGCGGAAGATGCAAACACCGGCTTTGCAAAGGTGGCTACCTACATACAAGCCCCCGCTCTGTTGTTGTTGTTGATTACCGGCATCCTCAATGCCTATGAACTGCGACCTGACGTGTTCAAAGAGACCTGGATCTCTATTGCGTTCACGTTGTGGCTGATCATGGCAGTAGTCATGTTCTT
>WLJI01000057.1 GCA_009701845.1 Actinomycetota bacterium | reverse complement strand
GCGCTCCATGCAGGCTGGGGCAATTGCAGTCACCGAGAGCAGCGCTGCAATGGCCGAGTTGATCGAGGATCACGTGACAGGACTCAGCTTTGGGCCTGGAATGCGAACCGGAGCCCCAGCTGCCGACTCTCTCCTAGCGTCGCTTACCGCAGCGCTCTCCGAGATTATGAGTGACCTCAGCCTCTGCCCCTCGCTCGCAAGAGCCGGTGCCGAGCGTGTCGAAGCTGAGTATGCGCTTGGCCGCGTGCAAAGTAGTTGGCTCGAGGTCCTACATGCGGCGCTAGCCTGACTCACATGAGTTCGCAGTGGGGTACAGAATTGCGCGTTCATGCGGCTCGCAGGGCACTGCTGTTGTCATGTTTGTCTGCTGGGCTGTGCCTGTCGATGCTCGTTTCGGGCTGCGTTCCAGAGAAGCGCGGAGCCTCTGCAGAGGTAAATGACGGCAGTGACTCGGCGCGCGAAGTTTCCCAGGCTCCAGAGTTCCCAGACGAGGGCGAGGTCCCCTCTGCGCTACTCATAGAGGGGCTGGTCTATGACATGACGAGTCGGCCAGCCGATCAGGTCTACTGGACACCGCCATCGAGCCAGGCTCGCTGCGCTGCCGAGCGAATTGTTAAAAAAATTGGACCGAGCCGCCTCTCGGTCCTTGGGTATCGTGCAGGCACCCCTGGCGCTGCGCTCAACGATATTGAGCTGACCGATGCAGAGCGCACCATTGTGGTGGATGCGTTCACAAGCTGTGTTGACTTAGTCCAGGGCATAGCCGCTGTGTTCTTTGGTGACGGAAGAATCTCAACCCGCTCCGCAACCTGCATGGCCAAAGGCCTTGCTGATCAAGATTTGCTTCGCCCGTTTGTGCAAGCCTGGGCCTTTGGGGGAGCAACTGATCCGCTCGCAGAGAACGGAACCCTTGCCACCGCACTGTTAGCTCAGGCAGATGTGTGCATCGCTCCCACAGCATTGAATTGGCCCGATGTTCGCTTGCCGGGAACAGACCCGCTCATCGATTCTGACGCACCCGGTGGTTCTTCTAGCTCGGCATCTGCGGCCGACCGCCCCGTCGAAGCTTCAACCACGTCTGCTCCCGCTCAGGTCACACCAACTACTGCCGCAGGCTGATCAACACTTAGCAATCCAGCTGTGGTGAACCATGACCACCTGAGCGCCCTGAACAAGACACACTGTTAGCTATCAACGAAGTGGCCACGATCTGCACAGAGCATCTACAAGCGCACTCCGAGTACCTGCTCTGCCGAACAAGTTTGTCTAATGATGAGGAACTAAATGTCTCTGCTCTTTGGGAGCATCCCGAGCCCACCCTTCCAAGAACTCGTCCTTGGCCCGCTGCATTTTCGAATGTATGGCCTTTGCATCGCCCTAGGTGTCCTTGCCTCGGTCAGCCTTGCACGACACCGTTGGGCGCACCGCGGAGGCGACCCCGAAGACATCACAACGGTTGCCCTCGTTGCAGTCCCAGCGGGACTTATCGGCGCCAGGCTGTATCACGTCATCACCGACTGGCCTGACCTTTACTCGGGCGGTCGTTGGTGGCCGAACGCGTTCCTTATTTGGAAAGGCGGCCTTGGGATTCCGGGCGGAGTGCTGCTTGGTGCTGTAGCTGCGGTCCTTATGGCTCGCCGTATGAAGATGGACTGGAAGCTCATGGCAGATGCTGCTGCTCCGGCCCTTCCAATCGCCCAAGCCATTGGCCGCCTTGGCAACTACTTCAATCAAGAGCTCTATGGTCGACCAACGAGCCTTCCTTGGGGTTTGCAAGTAGAAAATCCGCCTTTGCGTTATGCCGTAGACACGCTCTTTCACCCCACCTTCCTCTATGAGGCACTGTGGAATTTGGGCCTAGCGGGCCTCATTGTTCTGCTTGGTCGCAGGCTCGTACTCAAGCCGGGCCGGTGGTTTGCGGTGTACATCCTTGGCTACGGACTTGGGCGACTCTGGGTGGAGTCGCTCCGCATCGACTTTGCAAACGAGGTTCTTGGCCTGCGAGTCAATACTTGGATTTCCTTTTTCGCAATTATTGGTGGCGCAACCTGGTTGTTCTGGAAGGGAAGCCCAGTCGATTCCGATGCGACCGCAGAGCTTCGCTCCGGCGGTGACCCACTAGCGGATCTCATTCACCTTGAGCCAGCGGTTCCGACAGGCTTAGGAGAATCTGACTCGGACCTGATCGCAAAACCCGGGCCAGACTTGGATGGCCCAGGGTCCGAAGTCTCTGTCGGTGACAGCGATGCAGGCGAGCCTGCGAGTGGGATCAACCCAGAGGAAACAACCTGAGGCACCGAAATGTCCGTAGGTCTCGCTGCTTGCAGTGTGTCCCGTCCAATGCGGATCTTTCTTACCCCGGATTTCTGGGCCGAGTCCCCAGGGGCAGGGAGTGTACGGACCCCAACCCGGAACAATTCCCGCTAGGTCAGGAAACTGTGACTGAGTGGCCAGCGACCATGTGCTGTGGTCAATCAGGGTGGGTACGAGCATTTCCTGAGCTAGCAAACAAAGGTCTGCACAGGTACTGACGGCATCCTTCGCTGCTGAGCCATCTAGCGAAGTGGAGTTCAACCCAAGAGGCTGAAGTACCGCCTCGGCAAGGTACTGCTCAAATCTCATCTCGGCGTGAGCTGCTAGGTGCTGCGCAGCAAGGTCATATCCAGAATTTGAGTAGATCCTCTTGACTCCCGGTGCAGCGAGTACCTGCTCGGTGTCAAAACCCAGTCCAGAGCTATGGCACAGCAGATGTTTCAACGTTGACCCGGGCGGGCCGACTTTGTCATCGAGCGAGATTGTTCCTTCTTCTACAGCTACCAACACTGCGAGCGCACTGAACAGCTTGGTGAGTGACGCCACCTCAAAGCGTCGGGCAGGATCCCCGTGGCTCGCCAAGACCGCAGATGGACCCACCACTGCGGTCGCAGCATGGTCGGCTCCCCAGAGGTCAATAGATTTCAGAATCTCATCAGGCACTTGTTTCCCCTGTGAATACGGGCTTGAGGCCTCCGGCGGGTAACCTAGGAAGTATTACAACGATCCTGAAGTGGACATGACAAAAACTTTTGAACAGCTCGGTGTGGCCCCAGACTTGTGCCACGCCCTCTCCGAGCGGGGCATCACCACCGCATTCCCTATCCAAGAGATGTCCATTCCAGACATCCTTGCCGGTAGAGACGTCTGCGGAAAAGCCAAAACCGGCTCGGGAAAGACGCTCGCGTTCGGTCTGCCCATGCTGCAGATCCTGCCGAAGGCCAAACCGGGCCGTCCCACAGGTATCGCGCTCGTGCCAACGCGCGAGCTTGCAACGCAGGTTCGGGACGAGTTGCTACCCCTTGCGCATGCACGAGGAATTCGGATTACTGCCATTTACGGTGGAGACCCAATCGAGAAGCAGATCAAAGCACTCAAGGCTGGCGTGGACTTAGCTGTCTGCACGCCTGGCCGGGCCATCGACCTGATTGAGCGTGGGGATTTGTCAGTGGAAGACGTCAAGAACGTCATCATCGATGAGGCCGACCGGATGGCCGATATGGGATTCCTTCCTCAGGTGGAATGGATTCTTCGCAACGTAGAGGTTGGGCACCAGACGCTGCTGTTCTCTGCGACGCTTGACGGCGCGGTGGACACCCTGGTGCGGCGGTATCAGCACGAGCCGGCACGCCACGAGGTCGAGTCCAAGGGCGCAACCGTTGAGCAGATGACTCATCGGTTCATTACGGTCCATGAGATGGATAAGGCCAAAGTTGCAGCCACCATCGTTGGGGCAAGTGGCCGAACCATGATCTTTTCAAACACCAAGCACGGAGCCGATCGGCTAGCGGACAAACTTGATGAGCTTGGTGTTTCGGCTCAGGCAATTCACGGGGACCTTCGCCAGAACATGCGTGAAAAAGCGCTGTCGAACTTCTCGGCCGGAAAATTGCAGGTGCTTGTAGCTACCGATGTTGCCGCTCGAGGCATTCACGTAGATGAAGTAGACGTGGTCATCCACTACGACCCACCTTCTGATCACAAGAACTATCTGCATCGCTCAGGCCGTACCGCACGAGCGGGCGAAGATGGCCTTGTGGTGTCTCTTGTTCTGTGGAACCAAGAACTCGAAGTGAAGCGAATCCAGAAGCGGCTCGGCCTAGATATTCCAATTGTCGAGATGTTCTCGAACGATCCCCGACTGCAAGATCTTGCAGCATGGGACCCAAGTTCCGATTCCTGATACTGCCGAGCCACTCTTCGGACTAGGCCAGCGCTAGCGGGACCATCGCCTGCAGCATGTTTCCTGTTGCGGCCGTGACTTGCCGTAACCGGAAACCTTCCAAAACAGGTTCTCGCGTTCTCAAAACACTTCAATCCCGCTCGAAGAGTGCCCCGTTTGGGGAGTTGGTTGGTGCAGGTGGCTAGGTAGGCGCTGGGCACCGTGCTTTGCAGTGCATATTTTTGTGGTGCGAATGTTGGTGCTGCGAATCTTTGTGTGTCAGGGTCCTGAGACGTCTTTTGAGCGGGGGAGCCTGGTATGCGCCGTGTAAGTGGTGTTCGTGGTGTTGGTGTTTTTGCGGTGTTGGCTTCGGTGAGTGCGGTTTTGGGTTCGGTCGTTGCTACGCCTGTTGTGGGGGCGTCTGTGGTGACTGCGCCAGTGTCTGCGTCTGTGGTTGCGCCGGTTGTTGGTGGTTTGGGGTATGTGCCGTTGGCTGAGCCGTGCAGGGTGGTTGATACTCGCGTTGCTGGTGGTGTACTTGCCGCGGGTGGGTCTCGTGGGTTTCAGGTTGCTGGGTCTGGTGCGAATTTTGTTGCACAGGGTGGTACTTCAGGTGGGTGTGGGATTCCTGATGGTGTGGGTGCTGCTGAGATTTCAGTAACTGTTGTTGCACCGGTTGGGAATGGTTATTTGCGGGTTGGTCCGAATGATGGGTCTGATCCAGCGGCTACTTTTTTGGCGTATAACTCCGGTGTTGGTATCACCAACACCGGGACAGTGCCGTTAGATGCAACAAATCCGTTGGATTTGTTTGTGAAGAACTTTGTTGGTGATACCCAGGTTGTGATTGATGTGCAGGGGTATTACACAGCAGGGACGGGTGTTGGGTATGTGCCCTTGGCTGCACCGTGTCGTGTTGTTGATACTCGTGTTGTTGGTGGTGCACTTGCTGCGGGTGGGTCTCGCGCTTTTCAGGTTGCCGGGTCGGGTGTGAACTTTGTGGCTCAGGGTGGCACTGATGATGGGTGTGGGATCCCGGCGGGTGTGACTGCTGCTGAGGTGACCGTGACTGCGATCTCGCCTTCGGGTTCGGGGTATCTGCGGGTTGCTCCGAATGATGGATCGAATCCGACAGCTACGTTTTTGGCGTATAGCTCTGGTATTGGTATTGCGAACACGGGAACAGTCACGATGTCTGCTGCTGGTGACTCCAAGGATCTGTTGGTCAGAAACTTTGTTGGGGCTACCCAGTTAGTGATTGATGTTCAGGGATATTTTCCTGCATCTGGTGGTACCCGGTATCAGACAGTCACACCGTGCCGGGTAGTTGATACCCGCAACACCGGTGGCGTGTTGGCCTCTGGGGTGGCTCGCGGGTTTCAGGTGGGTGGAACACGTGTCGGGTTCAGAGCTCAGGGTGCAACAAACCCGGTGGGTTGTGGGGTTCCTCAACGCACTGCCGCAGTTGAAGCTTCACTCACTGCGGTAGCCCCTGTAGCGAACGGTTACGCCAGAGTGTTTCCTGCTGGTGCGACGCCACCAAATGCAACGTTTTTGGCGTATAGCACCGGTCGTAATATTACGAACACGGGCACGATTGGGTTGTCGTTGTCGGGTTTGAATGACCTCAACCTGAAGAACTTTGCTTCTTCGACACAATATGTGTTGGACGTGCTCGGCTATTTCGAGCCGCCGGTTGCGTTTCCGCTTTCAGCAGAACAAACCTCCGCTGGCGGCGAACACAACTGTCAACTTCGTAGCATCGGAACCGCACAATGCTGGGGCGACAACACCTACGGGCAGTTGGGTGACGGCACCCTGATCAACAAATCCACCCCCGTTGACGTCACAGGCCTGACAGACGCAGTTCAGATCGCTGCCGGTGCTTCTCATTCGTGTGCGCTGCTTGCCGATGGCACAACAAAATGCTGGGGTCACAACCTCTTCGGTGAGTTGGGTAACGGGACAACTACCGCCAGTTTGCTGCCTGTTGCGGTCACGGGTCTTGTCGGCGCAGTTCAAATCGCCGCCGGTCGTTATCATTCGTGTGCGCTTCTAGCGGATGGCACAGCAAAATGCTGGGCTCACAACGTCTTCGGTGAGTTGGGTAGCGGGACTACTACCGACAGTTTGGTGCCAGTTGTGGTTACGGCTCTTGTCGGCGCCGTTCAGATCACCGCCGGTGATTATCATTCCTGTTCGTTGCTAGCGGATGGCACGGAAAAATGCTGGGGTCACAACTTCAGAGGGCAGTTGGGTAAATACACCCCCTTCGACAGTTTGGTGCCTCTTGTGGTTACGGGTGTTGCAGGCGCGATTCAGATCGCCGCCGGTACTGCTCTTTCGTGTGCGCTGTTAGCGGATGGGACAGCAAAATGCTGGGGTTACAATTTCTACGGGCAGTTGGGTGACGGGACTACTACTAACGATTTCGTTCCTGTTGTGGTTTCGGGTCTTGCAGGCGCCGTTCAGATCACCGCCGGTGATTATCATTCCTGTGCGTTGCTAGCAGGGGGCTCAGAAAAGTGTTGGGGTTACAACTACTCCGGGCAGCTGGGTGAGGGGACCATCACCAACAGTTCGGTGCCTGTTGCGGTGCTGAACCGGCCATAACCGCAGTCCTTCCCCGCCAAGTTCTCGCGTTCTTACAACATGTCGATACCCGCTCGAAGAGCGCCCTGTTTGAGTAATTCGGGCTGTTTGTAGAACTAGGTAGAGATGCCGGCAGCGGAAGTCCCTATTCGGCCAGCTCTAGTCCAGCGATACGAGGTAATGCAGGACTGCGATGGCGCTCAGTCCATCCAGAACCAGGTTCTCGGAAACGATTTGCCGAAGACGCTGAGGTGAGACCCAGTCCACACGCTCTGCCTCATCTGAGAAAGCGGGCCCAACCTGTTCGCCGCCCTCGGCTGCAAAAACCCAAAACCGCTGCGTTGACTGCCCGGCATTCGGGCTGAAGTACTGCAACAGACGCATAGGGCCCGGCGACCATCCGGACTCCTCAATGCATTCGCGGCGAGCGGCCTCCTCGGGGCTTTCGCCCTCTTCGATCATCCCGCCCGGAACTTCAAATCCCCATTGATTACTCAAGAAGCGGTGTCGCCACATGAGCATGACTCCCCGGTCGGGGTCGCTCACGATTACGCCCGCAGCGTCGAGCGAAGAGATCGCGTGATGCTCATAGCGCCGGCCACCGGGCGTCTCTACGTCGATCAGTGAGAGTGTGATCCACGGACTCTGATACACCTCGCGCTGCCCATGAACTGTCCACTCCATAGCTGTTCCTGCCCTTCAAGCGCTGTTCACCCCACGGTGCGACCGAGGCCCACAAGGGCATCGCTCACCCGATCCCCGCCTGCCGACAGACTAGGGGGATGAGTGCTGCCGCTTTGACCACTGCTGTGCAAGCGAGAATTCTCGCCCACGAGAGTTCCGTACCCGCCGAGCAGCGCAAGGCTGATGGCGTGCATTACACGCCCGCTGTGCTCGCACGGTTTTTGGTTGAGCAGGCAATTGCGGCACTCGGTTACGTACCACAACAGATCTGTGACCCGACATGCGGTGCTGGTTCATTTCTGATCGCTGCAGCAGATGCGCTAGCCGATCGGGGCGTGGCTGTCCAAGAGATTGTTGAGCACCGACTGTTCGGTGGTGAGATCGACCCGCAAGCCGGAGCGCTGGCTCAGGACTCGCTTCGTGCTTGGGCAGAGCAGCGTATTGGCCGCGTGGCGGGGTCTCGGTTACGCCCGCAGATAGCCGTTGGCGACATGTTGGTGCGAACGCCAGAGTCTTGGGTGGGTAGAAATCCTGCAGGCTGGGACCTAGTCATTGGGAATCCACCATTTCTCAGCCAACTTGCAGCTCGTACCTCTCGAAGTTCCGCCGTTCGAGAAGCTGTGCAGCAGCGATTCGGCGAGATCGGGGTCTACGCGGATTCTGCCTCGTTGTTTTTGCTTGGTGCCCTAGACATGGTCTGCGAAGGGGGAGTGGTCGTCATGGTGCAGCCGCAGTCCTTTCTAGCCACTCGCGACACTGCAGCGGTGCGCTCATCCTTGCTCAGTTCCGCAAAACTGCGCGGAATCTGGGCAAGTCAGGCTGAATTCTTTGACGCTTCCGTACGGGTCTGTGCCCCGGTGCTTCAACGCTCAGGAACCGGAGACTCCCAGCCGGCCCATTCGGTCCAAGCAGCCCAGTCGGTACAGGTGTGGTGGGGAGGCCAACCCAAAGACCTTGGCAACACCGAGCAGTTTGTCGAGCCGCAGCCCTTGGCCGGCGACTCTTGGGGGCCGCTCTTTGCTAGGGCGCACGGGCTTCCCTCCGTAGGGTCAACTGCCGGCCCGAGACTTGCAGAGATTGCGACGGCAACAGCGGGGTTTCGTGATGAGTTCTATGCCTTGCTCGACTCCTCTGTTGACCTTGGTCAATCCGGCCGGCAACAACTCGACTCACCCGCGGTCTCACCGCTTATCACGGTTGGAATGATTGACCCCGGTAGTCAGAGTTGGGCGATTCAGCCGCGCCGTTTTGGTGGCCGTATTCAGTTCGCTCCCGCAGCAGACATGACAGCGCTTGATCAGTCCAACCCCCGTATTGCGCAATGGGCCCGAGCCAGACAAGTCCCCAAGGTGCTCGTTGCCACTCAGACTCGAATAGTCGAAGCCGTTGCAGACCCAGAAGGAAGGCTCATTCCCGTCACTCCCACGATCAGCGTTGAACCCCGAGATACCTTGGTTGCTGTAGAGAGCGTGTGGCGTTTGACTGCTGCGCTGCTGTCGCCTCCTGTCTCGGCCAGAGCCCTATCTGAACACCTTGGCGCTGGTTTGTCTTCGGGTGCGCTGCGGTGGTCGGCACGCTCAGTAGTGCAAGTGGAACTGCCTGTTGACCATGCGGCTTGGGCGCAGGGTGCCGTTCTTGCGCAGCAACTCGCAGTTGCTGAACCAACGGGTCGCGCAGCCAAGCTCACAGAGCTTGGACGAGTGATGTGCGATGCCTATCGACTCGAATCGACTCACCCGGTCTACTCATGGTGGTTGGAGTTGGCGCTGAGAGCAGCGAAGCTATGAATCTCGTACCCCTCTCGCCTTCTTTATCTGTTCCGCTTGACCACACGGGTAAGCATTGTGAGACAATGAACTGATCATCAGGAGTGGCCTTTCGGGGTCCGGCAACCTGGGACGGACACCCAAGGTGCCTTCTCGCTTCGGCGAGGATGTGGCAGACCGCGCAGGTTCGCAACCAAGTGTCCGAAGGGTTTCGCTTTCGCGGAGCCTCTCAACTGTCGGTTTCCGCAGAACCACAACTCTTTGCGCCACTACAAGCCAGTCAATCGCAGATCAGTCCACTACAGGCCAGTCCTGCAGCAATCCCGTTCAGTACTTAGATTCGATATGAGTTCAAACTCGTGACTTCAGAACCCTTACAGCCAAAGCCGCAGGACTCCCACCCGTCAACAGTCGCGTCAGGATCTGTCCGCGCACAAGATGGCCGACGGTTCCACTCTGTAGGTAATGGTCGAGGGTTTCGGCCCGAGGGAGGCCAACCGCTGCACAAGGTTGATCTTGCCTATGAGACCTGGGGCAGTTTGAACGCAGAGGCATCAAATGCTGTCCTTATCTGCCATGCGCTTACTGGCGATAGCCATGCAACGGGACGCTCCGATTCGAGTCACCCAGATGTTGGCTGGTGGGAGGCGCTGATCGGACCAGGGTTGGCCGTAAACACCGATGAACTGTTTGTGGTTTGTCCCAATGTGCTCGGTGGTTGTCAGGGTTCTACTGGCCCGGCATCTCTCGACCCACTCACTGGCCTGCCCTACGGATCGAAGTTCCCTGTAGTAACAATCCGAGACATGGTTCGCACGCAGGCCTCGCTTGCCACCGCTCTTGGCGTTCGTCGCTGGCACTGTGTTATCGGCGGATCAATGGGTGGGATGCAGGCTCTTGAGTGGGCAATCATGTATCCCGATCGAGTCCGCTCAATGGTCTTGGCTTCTTCAACCGCTCAGGCATCGGCTCAGCAGATCGCTTGGAGCCATATTGGTCGAAGCGCTATAGAGGCTGACCCGGCTTTTCATGGTGGCGACTACTACGGAGAGGGCCTTGGCCTCGGCCCGCAGCGCGGTTTGGCAGTAGCGCGGATGGCCGCTCAGATCACCTATCGCTCAGATCAAGAGTTCTCCGAGCGATTTGACCGACGTTCCGACAAGCAGTTGGAATTTCGCCTTGATCAGCTTTTTGCGGTCGAGAGCTACCTTGAGTACCACGGCCAGAAGCTCGTGAAGCGCTTCGATGCAAACAGCTACCTACGTTTGAATCGCGCCATGGATCTTCACGATGTTGGTCGTAATCGCAATGGGGTCAGTGCAGCTTTGGCACGCGTCCATGCACCTGCGCTCGTTGCCTCTGTCACCTCTGACACGCTGTACCCACCTGACCAACAACAGCGTTTGCATCAGGGGCTACTCGATGCAGGTAAGAACAGTACCTGGCTCGAAATTGAGTCCAAGTGTGGCCATGATGGGTTTTTAGTCGAGACTGCTCAACTAGCCTCGCCTATTGCAGAGTTCCTTGAGGAGCACGCGTGACCGACGTACCAGAACAGGCTGTACCCCAACAAGGCCAGCCAGTACAGCCAGAGACCCTTGCTATTCGAGCCGGACGGAGCGCAAACGGTGCCTCATTGGCACCTGTGCTGTGGGCGACTTCTACGTTCGTGACTCCCTCAGTGGAGGACGGCCGCAAGATGGCTACCTCGGTAGGAGCGGCGCAGTTCTACAGTCGCTACGGCAACCCAACGGTGAACGCCTTTGAAGAGGCCATTGCAGAACTCGAGGGTGCCGAGGCCGCCCGAGCGTTTGCCTCTGGGATGGGTGCAATTGCGGCGGTGGTCTTGGGTCTGTGTTCCAAGGGTGATCACATCGTGAGCCAGCATCAACTCTATGCAGGGACTCAGATGCTTCTGCAGTCGGTCTGCCCAAGATTTGGGATCGATGTGAGCTTCGTGGACTGCACCGACGCTGATGCCTGGCGAGCCGCAGTCATCCCTGGACGCACCATGCTGCTACTCGCCGAGACTCCTGCAAATCCGCGCTTAGACCTTGTCGATTTGGAACAACTTGCAGCAATTCCTGGTCCGATGAAAGCAGTGGATTCAACCTTTGCAACCCCGTTGTCTCAGCGACCGTTGGACTACGGCATCGATCTAGTGATGCACTCCGCAACAAAGGCAATTGGGGGCCATAACGACATCACACTCGGCGTAGTCGCCGGAACTCGCGAGTTGATGAATTGGATCTGGGGCTTCGCAGTTCTTCAGGGAGCGAACGCTGCGCCCTTTGACGCCCTCGGTGGCTTGAGAGGCCTGCGAACCTTGGACGTACGTCTGCGCCAACAGACTGCTACGGCTGAGCTACTAGCTCAGGTACTCGAACAGGATGATCGCGTCAGCGAGGTTCGCCATCCCAGCTTGGCCTCGCACCCTCAGTTTGCGCTTGCGCAGAAGCAGTTGCGACATAGCGGTGGGCTGTTGACCATTGATCTTGCAGGTGGCTTCGAAGCTGGCAAGCGGTTTGTGGAATCAACTCAGATTTGTCAGCTCGCAACATCTTTGGGTGGCCCAGAAACCTTGGTGACTCATCCAGCGTCAACCACTCATGTGAACCTGCTTCCAGAAGAATTGGCGGCTGCAGGAATCACCCCGGGAACAGTTCGGATTTCTGCGGGACTTGAAGCCCCACAAGATGTGCTCAATGACGTGCTCAACGCGTTAGGCCCTACGCCATGATCGCTCTTCTTGCGATTCATGGATTCTTTGAGTCTGCGACAACTTTGGCGCTTCGCTCCGAGGGAGCAGATCCAAGCTCTCGGCTCTCGATGGCCATAGCGGGGCTTTTGCTACTTGGATTGCTCGTGTCGGTAGCTACCATCGTCTTTTGGCGTATGACTCGCCCCGACTAGGCGCCGAGGTCAGTTGCCCGCTCGCCAATTCGGTAGCCTGATCCCATGGCCGAACCTGACTCCACTGCTGTCTCGCAATCTACTGCTCAACCAAAACCCAACGCGGGGTTCAGCCCCGAGGCGATGATTGAACGCTTCGCCGAGCGAGCATCCTCGGTCAAGCGTCGAAATATTCCACCAGTAGAGGGCGAAGCCCGAAAGGACTTTATCCGTCAGGCTGAAGCCGATTTTCGGGATTTCGCGATGATCGCTGACGCAGTGGCCTCGCTTGAAGACGGTGTCTTGGTTCTGCGAGTAGATCTGCGCCCCGAGGCAGAGCGTGGCTAATCAAGTCTCTTCTCGCTACGCAGTCGCATGCGAGCAGATTGACGCAGCAAACGCGCAGGACCCAACGCTCTTGGTCTACCGAGGCACTGCGCACTGCAAAGAAATCCTCCACTCAGAGATGATGACTGCTTGGGTTGAGCGTCTCGACCCTGAAGCAGACGAATCGCAACTACTTGCTGCCAGAGCGCACCACTTTCGACGGTGGGTCTACCCGCGCGCCGACTACGCCGCTGGAAGATCTGGGTATCTCAAGTGGCGCGCTCAAGCCAAGAAGAATCAGGCAGCAGAGGTCGCTCAGTTGCTCTTGAACTGCGGCTACTCCGAGGAGTTCACCCAACGCGTCGGAAGCATTATTCGCAAGGAACAGCGAACGACCAATCCGGCGGTTCAGACTCACGAGGATGCTCTGTGTCTGGTTTTTCTAGACACGCAGCTCGATGCGGTCGCCAACCGGATGGGCGATGCAGAGATGATTGAAGTGATTGCTAAGACTCTGCCGAAGATGAGCCCACTGGGAATCCAATCGGCTTCGCTACTTGAGCTTTCCCCGTCGGGCGTTGCACTTGTGACTCAAGCAGTAGCTGAGTTCACAAAGAGTTCCTCAGCCGAGGGGGATCTGTAGGTTGATCCCCGTAACCTACGAAGGGAGATTATTTCTCGCAATACAACGAAGGAGGCAAAGTGTCAGACGTTGATGACCAAACCCATCTTGATCCCTCTCATGGGCTGTTTTCTACCGTTGCCTCTGACAACGTAGAGATTGTTGGCCAGGCGTCGACTCGGGCATCAGAAGGCCTTTGGACCGTTGCCGCAAAGCCCGACCCAGAGTCGCAGACCGAATCAGTCGAGGATGACCTCTGGACCACCGCGGATCCAACGCTGCAAGATGGATCAGGTCTTTGGACCGATATTTCAGATGATGCCAGCGAGGGGTACTTCGATGATCCCGATTCTCTGGGGTCTGATTCGCAGGAGCCCGCCGAGAGCATTCCTCGACCGTTTAGCGATTCCATGGGCTCAGTGTTTAGCGCCGATCCAGTCGATCACTTCGATGACTCAATTGACGAGGCAGAGGTCATCGACAACAGCCACATGCGGGCACCAGTAGCGCAGGAACAAACGAACCCGCTCTTCTCAAGTGGACCCGACTGGGAGACGTTCTCTGCGCCCTCTGCGCCCTCTGCGCCGTCTGGGGCCCAGGGACAGCCGGTACAGCCGGGAGCGTGGACTGCTGCGCCGTCTGCACCGCCAAGGACACATGAACACGACGCTTCGAGTGTCGGAATGGATTTCGAGACTGCAGTTGGTCGACTTCAGGCGGAAGAAGCAGAGGCTGCACATGTTGCACTCGCTGTCTGCGGAGCGCTGCTTCCAGAGGGCGAGCGAGTGATTGGTCTTGTCACTGGTCAGATGCTTGGTCGTCCTGCTGCAGTCCTCGTCACCGAATATCGAGTGGTCATCGCAAATGATCGCCGCTGGACACCAGTGGTTGACGTCTTCGCCATTAACGGCGAACTCACCGTACGCGGCCGCCAAGACCGCGAGGTTGCGGCACTGAGTTTTTCTGACCGCAGCAGAGTGTCGATGGTCGACGGAATCCCTCAGGTTTCAATGGCTGTCGAATTGGCAAACCTCATCCGGGGTTCGGGGGAGCAGATCGGTTGGTAGCAGTGCCGTTTGGTGAGTATTCGGCGCTGCTACTACCGCTTAACTTGCCGTAGCGGAAGGGTCTGCTACGATCCAACTTCCCTGCGGACGTAGCTCAGTTGGTAGAGCGCAACCTTGCCAAGGTTGAGGTCGCCGGTTCGAACCCGGTCGTCCGCTCCATAAGATCCCGGCCGACTCTGGCCGGGATCATTTCGTTTTTCTGAAGCGAAGCAGTCGCTTCGTTAGTTACTGCCCGGGCGCTGGTACCGCTAGCATGGCAAATCACTGGCGACGTGGCCGAGTGGTTAGGCAGAGGCCTGCAAAGCCTTGCACAGGGGTTCGATTCCCCTCGTCGCCTCAACTGATGGGCTTTGTCGGGCAACATGCCTGACAAAGCCCATTGTGACTTTCTCAGTGGTTCGTGTGGCTTGCAGCGTGCTGCTGCTGCTGCTGGCTTGCACCGTGCCGCTGGTGGCTTGCCCAGTGATGTTTGTCGGTTCGGTCAGTGCTTTATGTGATTTTCTCAGTGAAGCGAAGATGCGCTCGGTGGATGAGGCGTCGACTTAGGGCAAACTAGGGGAGTGTCATCCCCCGAAACTCCTTGGACCTCTCCGAGTGCCCCACAGGTAAGTGATCCCAGGATTGCGACCACCCCACCCGGCATGAGTTTTTCTCAGAGCTCCCCGCTCGGTGGAACCTTGCCGGTCACAGTGACGCCCCCAGTGAAGTCTGATCGACGCGAACTAGTGCTCACTGCTGTGCTGCTTCTCTTGGCACTTGTGGCCGGTGCCTCAAGTCTGATGCCCTGGCGTGACTACGCATTCAAATACGGAACCCGAGTGGCAGAGACGGGTTGGGCGGGAGCTAATGGGGGCCTTGGTCGCGGTTGGATGACGGTTTTCTGCGCAGTCCTCCTTGCAGTCTCCGGTGTGCTGATCGCCGCAGAGCGCGGTCGCGCTGGCAGACTGCTAGCAGCACTGAGCGGTACCACTTTGGTGTTGCTAGCGATTGGCGAATGGGGCCTTGGTGCTGGAAGCAGCCGGACCGGTCCCGGGTCAGGGATATGGCTTCAGTTTGTGGTTGGTGTACTAGCCGTTATCGCCGTAGGGGTCTTAGGCCCAGCGGATCCAGCGCCTTCAGATTCAAATGCTTGAGGTTGCCCAAAGCCCAGAGTTTGCATCCTTTGAGAGGCCTCACGGCTTGTCGCTGTTCAGCGATGCTGCTCTCAGGTGTCGCCCCCTGCTCAACTCCTGCTAAGTTCGCACCCGCTCGGGCGTATAGCTCAGTTGGCTAGAGCGCTTCCTCGACACGGAAGAGGTCCGCAGTTCGAGTCTGCGTACGCCCACACAAAGAATCCCCTGCTTCGGCAGGGGATTCTGCTTTTTGCGGAACCTTGTTCACATCGGGCGCAGCCACTTGTCTCGCAACGAGATCAGGATCGCTAGCGAGACGACGAGCAGCACCAGACTGAGGGCAATTGCGGCATCTGGGTTTGAGTCAAGCTGAGCGTAGATAGCTAGCGGCAGTGTCTGGGTGCGACCGATGATGTTTCCAGCGAACGTAATCGTGGCCCCAAATTCGCCAAGCGCTCGCGCCCAGGCCAGCACTGTTCCAGCAATCAAGCTAGGTGCGATGATCGGCAGAGTG
>WLJI01000056.1 GCA_009701845.1 Actinomycetota bacterium | reverse complement strand
GGCTGAAGGAACACCAGAAGTAATTGCTGCAGCGAAGCACAGCTATACCGGCCATTTTCTTGCGCCACTGCTCGCTGGTGAGCTCAGGTGACTGCTCGCTGGTGAGCTCAGGTGACTTCGAGTACGAGCTCAGGTGATCTCGAGCATGCGCTCAAGTGCAACCCGAGCCCAGTGGGCATCCTCTGGGTTCACCGTGATGCGGTTGCGCACGGTGCCTGCAACCAAGCTCTCAAGAGTCCAAGCTAGGTGCGGGGCATCAATGCGGAACATCGTTGAACACGGGCACACCAGTGGGTCAAGCGAAACCACTGTTTTGTCTGGAGTCTCGTTGTTCAGACGCTGCACCAGGTGAATTTCTGTTCCGACTCCAATAACCGATCCTGGGGGAGCAGCCTCGATCGCCCGGATAATGAAGTCGGTTGACCCAACCTGGTCAGCAAGCTCGCAGGCCTCGTGTGAGCACTCGGGGTGCATGACCACGATGCCTTCGGGGTACTGAGCTCGAAAGGCATGAATGTGTTCGGGCTGAAAGCGCTGATGCACAGAGCAGTGCCCCTTCCACAACAAGAAGGTGCGGTCCTTCAGTTCAGCCTCTTCAAGCCCGCCGAACTCTTTGCGAGGGTTCCAGACCGCCATATCTGAATCATCAAACCCCATCTGAAAGCCGGTGTTTCTGCCAAGGTGCTGATCGGGAAAAAACAATACCTGCTTGCCCCTCGGGCCATCCGCTCGGTGCAGTGCCCACTCAAGCACAGCACGCGCATTGGTCGAGGTGCAGACAGCGCCGCCCTTTTTGCCCACGAAGGCTTTCAAGTTTGCAGCTGAGTTCATATAGGTAATTGGTACGACTCGCTCGATATCGGTGACCTCTGCGAGTGATTCCCAAGCTTCTTCAACCGAGTCGATATCAGCCATATCTGCCATCGAACAGCCGGCGTTCAAGTCGGGCAGCACCACCTGCTGGTGGTCTCCAGTCAAAATATCGGCGGCTTCGGCCATGAAGTGCACCCCGCAAAACACGATGTATTCGGCCTCGGGGTGTTCTTGGGCCAGCACCGAGAGCCGAAACGAGTCTCCTCGTGCGTCGGCCCATCGCATGACCTCATCTCGCTGATAGTGATGCCCGAGAATAAAGACTCGTTCCCCAAGGGTGGCTTTGGCTTCTGCAATTCGATCAGCTAACTCGTCTTGCGTGGCTTCTACATACTGCTGCGGTAGTTGTGTCTGGAGTCTGAGCATTCTGGTGACCTCCCATGTGCACTGATTCACACCCGTACACGATGAAGACTTTCGAGAATCATCCAGTGGGGACAGCCTGGTCGCCACGCCTCTGGTAAGTCGGTCTCGAAATATGATGGTGCCGGAGACCAGGCCGACACAGACACCTTACCCGGTCTTGGGTCGGCAGGTGGAGCAGTTTCCTCAATCTGGCAGCAGTTTCCTGAGCGCTGCAGTAGCTTCCGCTACCCGGCAGTACTGTACAAAGAATGGACCGACCAGAGCCGGGGACGATTCCCGATACCCCCGGCAGCTATCAGTTCAAAGATGTAGATGGCCGCATCATTTATGTCGGCAAGGCCAAGTCGCTGCGGCAACGCCTCTCGAATTACTTTCAAAATCCTCGCGGTCTGCATCCTCGTACGGCACAGATGGTGGCCACCGCCGACTCAGTCGAGTGGATTCAAGTTCGCAATGAGGTCGAAGCGCTGATGCTTGAGTACTCACTCATCAAGCAGCATCGACCACGGTTCAATGTGCGCCTGGTTGACGACAAGAGCTACCCGTTTTTGGCGCTGACCTTGGCTGACGATTGGCCACGAGCAACCGTGACTCGCGGCATGCGCCGCAAAGGCTCGCGCTACTTCGGCCCGTATGCGCATGCCTATGCAATCCGAGAGACACTCGACGAGCTCCTGCGAACCTTTCCCATCCGAACTTGTTCTGATCACAAACTCCGGCATCACCAGCGAATAGGCAAGCCATGTTTGCTCTTTCACATCGAAAAGTGCGCAGGTCCATGTGTGGACGAGATCACCCCCGAGGCCTACTCGGGATTAGTCAAGGAGTTCATCGAGTTTCTCGAGGGTGATGTTGAGCCTGTGTTGCAGCGACTCGAGGGGCAGATGGCTGCCGCTGCAGCAGCCATGGAGTTTGAGCAAGCGGCGCGCACCCGTGACCGACTCGCTGCTGTGCGACGAGCAGTTGAGCGACAACAGATGGTGGGGGACTCCTCAGAGGATGTCGACATTATTGGGGTTCATGAGGATGACCTAGAAGCCGCCGCTCAGATCTTTTTTGTGCGACGCGGGAGAGTGGTCGGCCGGCTTGGTTTCATTCTGGACAAAGTCATGGACCTTGACCCCGCCCAGACCATAGCTGCGGTGCTTGAGCAGGTCTACGGGGATGCACCTGCGGTTGGATACCCAAAGTCTGTCTTGGTGCCGACCATCCCTGAGGACCCAGGCATGTATGAAGAGTGGTTGACTGCTGAGCGCGGCAGCAAGGTTGAGATTCGCATACCTCAACGTGGTGCGAAGCGTGAGCTCGCAGAGACCGTCACCAAGAATGCGGTCGACGCCTTTCAACGGCATCGCCTCAAGCGCTCGGCAGATCACAACAGCCGAGCGAAAGCTCTCAATGACCTTGAGCAGTACTTGTCGTTGCCGGTGGCGCCACTGCGAATCGAGTGTTACGACATGAGCCACTTGCAGGGCACCGATTATGTGGGATCGATGGTAGTTCTTGAAGATGGCCTGCCGAGAAAATCGGAGTACCGACGATTCAAGGTCAACGTGCCGCAAAACGATGACTTTGCTGCGATGGAAGAAGTTCTTACCCGGCGGTTCACCGCTTATGTGGCAGACAAAGAGTTGCCAGTCGCTGAGCGCGGCCGCTTTGCCTACCCACCACAACTGCTGCTCGTAGACGGCGGGAAGGGGCAACTGAGTGTTGCTGTGCGAGTGCTTGAACAGTTAGGTCTTACTGATGAGATCCCCGTGGCTTCATTAGCGAAACAGTTCGAAGAGGTCTTTATGCCCGGCAACTCGCAGCCCGTTTCAATCCCTCGTGGCTCCGAGGCGCTGTTCATGTTGCAGCGAATCCGTGACGAGTCACACCGCTTTGCCATCAGTTTTCATCGCGAGCGGCGCGATAAGCGCATGACCGCTTCTGTGCTCGATGGCATTGCCGGGCTTGGCCCAAAACGCAAGGAACGGCTCGTAAAGGAGCTTGGAGGCATTCGTGCCGTGAAGGCCGCCGAATTGGAAGACTTCACTGCGTTGAGTTGGCTGCCTCATGATGTAGCTGACGCCGTCTACAAGAAGCTGAGAGCAACACCATGACTGATCCCTGGGAAGACCACGCCGAGTGGTGGCAACGAGAGTTCACCAACGGGGTAGATCCTGAGTACACCGAGCAGATACTGCCGCTGATTCAACAGCACCTGCCAGCTCGCGGCCGCATGTTGGATCTGGGCTGTGGCGAGGGGCAAGTCGGCAGGGTCGCAGCAGCGCAGGGCCTTGACGTGGTTGGGCTTGATCCTGCGTTTACACAAGTCGCTCTGGCGAGCTCACGTGCGGGTGGGCCGCAGTACTTTCAAGGAAGCGCAACCGATGTGAGTTTGGCTACAGAGTGTGTTGACGCAGCCGTTGCATGTTTGGTCTTTGAGCACATTGAGTCCATTGACCCAGTCTTCGCAGAGCTGTCAAGAGTGATGTGCTCGGGCGGGACGTTCTTGCTGTTGTTAAATCACCCACTGCTACAGACCCCAGGTAGCGGATGGATTGATGACCAAGTGTTGGACCCACCCGAGCAGTACTGGCGTGTTGGGCCTTATCTGTCTGAGGCCAACACCGTCGAAGAGGTGGAGCAAGGCGTATTCATCCGCTTTTTCCATCGACCGCTGAGCAAGTACCTCAACGCTGCAGTTTCTGCGGGGTTCCGCCTAGAGCGCATGGAAGAGCCCGCTCCGCCACCGGGGTTTTTGTCCCGAGCAGATGAGTACGCTGCGGCCTCTTCTATTCCAAGACTGTTGTTTCTGAAGTTCATCAAGATGTAGGGCACTGCTGCCGGTAACTCGGTAACGCGGTAGCTCGGTCGTGTAGCTGCGCGCCGTGTGCAGACGCGAGAACGGGGCGACGCTGTGCGCCGCCCCGTTCGGGAAACTCTCCAGAGCGAGTGATCGCTCTGGTTGAATGCAACTCAGATCACATTGGGCAATCTGCTGCGGCTTCGGTGACCACGCCGTCGATGACGTGAATGGTTCCGTTGGAGCCAGTGATGTCAACGTCGGTGATGGTTGCGCCACCGAAGGTCAAGTTGTCGCCTTCTTGGCCAATGAGCACCTTGCCACCAAGGGTCTCAACACACTTGCCAACTGCTTCAGTGGCTGCTGCAGAGTCAACGTTGCCAGCAATCACGTGCAGCTTCAGCACGTCAGTCAGGGCGCCAGTTGGGTCGGCAGCAAGCTCAGTAAGCGTGGCTGCTGGGATCTCAGCGAATGCTGCGTTCACTGGGGCGAACACCGTGAACGGTCCTTCACCTGACAGTGTCTCGGCGAGGCCTGCAGCGGTTACTAGTTCGACCAAGGTAGTGAAGTCTGGGTTGCCTACGGCAATTTCGACAATTGTCTGGTCGCCGGCCATGTCGTCTCCGGCCATCGTGGTGGTGGTGTCGCCGGCCTTCGTGGTGGTGGTCTCTGTATCTGAGTCGCTCGAGCAAGCGCCCGCTACGAGCCCGAAGCCCAATACCAATGCGAGTGAACCGATCATGAACTTGTTGCGCATGTAAATCTCCTTAGTTGGGGTGTACGTGTGTGCTTCGCTTGTGGCGGGAAGTTTGGATGCAGTTTCTGAAAGAAATCTCGGGTGCAGCCAAAGTGATCACTTTGGGAGCGAGTCATTCCCGCAGCGATGCAAGTTAGCCTGAGGCCATGATGGATTTTGTGATCGTCACAGGAATGTCTGGCGCTGGCCGTACTCAGGTGGGGAACACCCTCGAGGACCTTGGCTGGTTTGTGATCGATAACCTTCCGAGCGAGCTGATTCCAAAGGTGGGGGAGCTAGCACGGTTCAAATCGGATTCGCCGACTCCAGTCGGTCTCATCGTCGGCTCAGATGGAAATGTTGACGGCGTAGCTCCGGCACTTGAGGAGCTCAGTGCATCGGGGGCAAAGGTCACCACGGTCTTCCTAGACGCAGCTACACCGGTATTGGTGCGCAGGTACGGAGACACCAAGCGCCGTCACCCCATGTTGGGCGATCTTGGTTCAGTGGTAAACGCGATTGAACAAGAGCGAACGCGCCTTGAGCCAGTGCGAGAGTCGGCAGACATGGTCATCGATACCACCGAGATGAATGTTCACGATCTGCGGCGGCGTGTGGTCGAGATTTTTGGAGATGCCCGGGGAAGGGACTCTACGCAGGTCACCATCATGTCGTTTGGCTACAAGCATGGCGTTCCCCCAGATGTTGACATGGTGTTGGACTGCCGCTTCTTGCCGAACCCGCATTGGGTCGAGGAGTTGCGCCCGCTCACGGGGCTTACCCCAGAGATTCAGCAGTACGTGGCCTCATTTGAACTCACCGAACAATTCATGGAACGAATGACTGCCTTGCTTGAGTTCTTGCTCCCCGCTTTTGTCAATGAGGGTCGCTCGGTACTCACTGTTGCGTTTGGTTGCACAGGTGGGCGTCATCGGTCGGTGGCCATTGCCGAACGCACTGCCGAGTGGCTGCGCGATCAAGGCATGGCCCCGCAGGTTCGCCATAGAGATGTGGCCAAGTGAGTTGGCCAGAAGGCAATCCGGTAGGCGGCATGACTGGCACGCCCGCCACAGGCGCTCCTGCGCCGAAGGTTGTTGCGGTCGGGGGTGGCCACGGCCTTGCGGCAACGTTGCGCGCTACGCGCACCTATGCCGGGCAGATCACCGCTGTTGTTACCGTTGCCGACGATGGCGGCTCAACGGGGCGTTTGCGTGCAGCTGCTGATCGCCCCGCCCCTGGCGACTTGCGAACCTGCTTAGTTGCGCTCGCGGATGAATCCTCTGTGCTCGCTCGCGCTATGGAGTACCGCTTTGCGGCTGGCGAGCTTGATGGCCACGCGTTTGGCAACTTGTTGATTGTGGCGCTTGAAGAAACTCAGGGAGATTTAGTAGCGGCACTCGACCAGGTGGGGCATTTGCTCGGAGCTGTTGGGCGAGTCTTGCCCACCACTCGTCAGGCCGTCACGCTGCGAGCAGCGATTCGATCGGGTGATGTGATCCACGGTGAACAAGCTGTTGGCTCACAAAGCGATGTCTCACGGGTGAGCCTGTTTCCATCAGATGCGAAGGCTTGCCCAGAAGCCGTTCAGGCAATTCTCTCTGCAGATCAGATTCTGTTGGGCCCAGGCTCGCTGTACACCAGCGTGTTGGCGGCAACTGCGGTGAGCGGAATTGCAGATGCGCTTCGACAGGCCTCTGGTCAGTTCGTGTATGTGTGCAATCTCAACCCTCAGGTGCCCGAGACCGTTGGCTACTCAGTGAGCGATCACGTTCGAGCTTTGGAGCGACACGGACTCTCGCCCGATGTGGTGCTGTATCACGCTGACCCGCCTGCGGCAGAAAACATTGGCTCGCCTAGTGCACATGATTCTGGCGCGTCACTGCCGGAGCTCGGCGGAGTTGTAGCTGCTCGCCTTGTTCCGGCCGTGCTCGCTACACACTCGGGATCTGCTCATGACCCTGCATTATTTGGGGCAGCTTTGGCCCAATTGCTCTCTGATGCGAGCGTTACTGCGTCTTCGTAACTGGCTCCTTGGCTAGCCGATTTTGGTGTTCGTTCCTGTCGGGTCGTCCGAGGTCCGCTGCTGTGCGAAGATGTTCAGACTTTTCTACCTACGTACACAAGGGATGGCTATGACGATTCGTGTTGGCATCAATGGCTTCGGCCGTATCGGGCGCAACTTCTTTAGAGCAGCCACTGCTCAGGGAGCCGATATTGATTTTGTGGCAGTGAACGATTTGGGCTCGCTGCCTACGCTTGCTCACCTGCTCAAGCGTGACTCTGTTGCGGGAACGTTCCCCGGCAAGATCAGCGTGACTGATGACGGCATCGACGTTGACGGCGACCTTCTCAAGGTTGTCTCGCATCGTGACCCAGCCGAGATTCCTTGGGGAGATCTTGGAGTCGATGTGGTCATCGAGTCCACCGGCTTCTTTACCGACCGTGACAAGGCTGCAGCACACCTGAAAGCCGGCGCACCTCGGGTGATCGTCTCGGCTCCGGCGAACGGCGCTGACGCCACGTTTGTTGTGGGCGTCAACGATGACACCTTCGATCCTTCTAAAGACTTCATCGTCTCGAACGCATCGTGCACCACAAACTGTTTCGTCCCGATGATCAAAGTCCTTGATGATGCCTTCGGTGTGCAAAAGGGTCTGATGACCACCACGCATGCCTACACCGGCGACCAGGTTCTTGTTGATGGGCCTCACTCTGATCTGCGACGTGCTCGTGCAGCGGCAATCAACATCATCCCAACCTCGACAGGCGCTGCACGCGCCACGGGCTTGGTGCTGGAGTCCATGAAGGGCAAGCTCGACGGAACCTCGCTTCGTGTTCCAATTCCAACGGGTTCGATCACCGACTTCGTCGGCATCCTTGGCCGCGATGTGACTGTAGAAGAGATCAATGCCGTGTTTGCCGCCGCTGCATCCGAGGGGCGTCTCAAGGGAATTCTTGAGTACTCCGAGGAGCCACTGGTGAGCTCCGACATTGTCGGATCAACCTACTCAAGCGTCTTCGACTCTGGCTTGACGATGGCCATCGGCAACATGGTGAAGGTGTTCTCTTGGTACGACAACGAGACCGGCTACTCAAACCGCCTGGTCGACCTAGCCAAGATCGTTGGCGCTGCAAACCACTAACCCTGAACAACCCGTTTTGTCTTGCGAGGGACCCCCTAGGGAGGGTCCCTCGCACAACAAAGGCTGGCGTGGGGCACGGCTGGCAGGGCACAGACGGTGACTACACAGAACTGCTAAGGAGATGTTGTGAAATTTGGGGTTCCTGAACTTGAAGACCTGGGCGATGTTTCCGGCAAGTCCGTGCTGCTGCGGGCAGATTTTAACGTGCCGCTCAAAGATGGGGTGATCACCGATGACCTTCGGATCACAGCTGCGCTCCCGACCATAAACTGGCTCCTAGAGCACGGGGCAACGGTCACTGCATGCACACACCTCGGCCGTCCAAAAGGTGCTCCCGACCCACAGTATTCTGTCGAGCCTGTTCGCCAACGTCTGTCTGAGCTCGCTCCAGGCGTGGAACTGTTAGAGAACCTGCGGTTCAATCCTGGCGAAACATCGAACGACCCTGCATTTGTAGACTCACTTATTGCCGGCCATGACCTGTATGTGAACGACGCTTTCGGGGCCTCGCACCGCTCACACGCATCAATTGTGGGGCCGCCAACCAAGCTTCCTTCGGCTGCCGGGCGCTTGTTGGCCAAAGAGGTCGACATCCTGCTTGGTCTGCGTGAAAACCCCTCTCACCCATTTGTTGCCATCACCGGCGGATCAAAAGTTTCGGACAAACTCGGTGTTCTCACCGCTCTGCTCGAGATTGCTGATTCCATCATCATTGGTGGAGGCATGTGCTTCACCTTCTTTGCAGCTATGGGTAACTCGATCGGCAACTCACTGTGCGAGCCCGATCAGATTGAGACCTGCGCTCAACTGCTTGACCAACACGGGGACCGTCTGCATCTGCCAAGCGATGTCGTTGGACTCGGCCCTGGCGGAAAAATCGGCGACCCCTCTGCAGGTGGCGAGGTCCGTAACTTTGGGCGCTCACTACCCGAGGGCTGGATGGGGCTAGATATTGGCCCCGGTGCTGCAGCCGAATTTGGCGACATCATCGCTGAGGCCCGAACCGTGCTCTGGAACGGACCGATGGGTGTATTCGAGGACCCTCGTTTTGAAGCGGGCACACGCTCCGTTGCAATCGCAGTGGCAGAGAGTTCAGCCTTTTCGGTGATCGGTGGTGGTGACTCAGCAGCAGCAGTTGCCCAGTTCGGCCTTGCGGATCAGGTCTCACACATCTCTACAGGTGGGGGAGCCTCACTTGAGCTCATCGAGCAGGGAGACTTGCCGGGCCTTGACGCACTTCGCCTAGCCTCAAACGCAGGCTGACCACGACCACCACCCACGCCCAGAATCCAGCTAAGCATCCAGCCAAAAGTCCAGTAGTATCAACCGAAGAGGTAGCGAGATGGCAACCCCACGCAAACCCATCATCAGTGGCAACTGGAAGATGAACCACAACCACTTCGAGGCGATTCAGTGTGTGCAAAAGCTGCACTACCGCCTAGAGGTCGACGACCATGAGAATGTTGATGTCTCGGTGCACCCACCCTTCACCGACATCCGCTCGATCCAGACGGTGATCGAGTCAGACAAGATGAAGATTCTCATCGGCGCGCAGAACTGCTACTTCGAGCCCAAAGGTGCGTACACGGGCGAAGTCTCGGCACCAATGCTGGCCAAGTTGAACGTGACTCATGTGATTGTCGGGCATTCGGAGCGCCGAGAGATCTTTGGCGAGACTGACGAAGATGTGAACAAGAAGGTCAAGGCCGTCTTGGGTAACGAGATGACTCCAATCTTGTGTTGCGGCGAAACGCTTGAGGAGCGTGAGGCGGGACGGGCCGAATCCAAGGTGGAAGCGCAGATTCGTGCTGGCTTGGCAGGGGTCACCAAGGCGCATGTCGCATCGATGGTCATTGCGTATGAGCCCATCTGGGCCATTGGTACGGGCCGAACGGCAACCTCAGAGGATGCACAGAATATGTGCGCTTTCATCCGAGGTGTTGTTGCCGATGCGTGCGGCGCAGAGCAGGGCGAGTCCGTTCGGATTCAGTACGGGGGTTCAGTGAAGCCCGGCAACATTGCTGAGCTGATGTCGCAGCCTGATATTGACGGTGCACTTGTTGGCGGTGCCAGTCTTGAAGCCGACGAGTTTGCAGCCATCGTGCAGTACAGAAACCACTGACTGCTGCACGGGGACCAACCTCTCACAATTTCTAAGCGCAGGATTCATTCCGGGGCGCTACTTCGGTTATCATCTGCTCCGTGGGAATCATCACCGTCATCTTGTGGATACTGCAATTCGGCCTTGGAATAGGGCTGATCTTCTTGGTGCTCATCCATAGCGGCCGCGGTGGCGGACTGTCCGACATGTTCGGTGGTGGCCTCGGAGCCTCGGCCGCAGGATCAACCGTGATGGAAAAGAACCTTGACCGAATCACTGTTGTTCTGGCACTCGCGTTTGCCTTCAACACGCTGATCATGTCGATGGTGCTCGACACCTGAAAAGAGTGCTGTGACTTCGCCCGTGCAGCACACTGCTCAGGCTGAGGGTGGCCCGCAGGTACGCGTCAAGCATCGCGTCTACGCAGTTCTGGCTTTAGCCTGGGCGGTTCTGGCAGCGGTGTTGCTAGTTATCGGGGTTGGCAAGGAGTTCCCGGAATTTTTAGTGCCTCTTGTTCCGATGGTCCTCGTACTCTGGCTGGCCTGGCGAACGGTTACTCGGCGAGGCAAAAAGCGGATCCTCAGCGCGCTCGGTCTGCTGCTCATGTTCATGGTGCTGATTATTGCGGTGGTCTGGGCGAGCTTCGATGTGAGGATTCTGTTCGCCATTGCTCTTGCGGTGATTTGCAGCAGCGTCTTCAGTTCACCCGCGTTGTCATGGTCGTACCGTCCTAGTGACCAACATTCGGTGAAAAAGGCGCATCATCCTGTGCTGATCATCAATACCCGATCCGGCGGCGGTGCAGCCCAGAAAGCGGGACTCGAGGCCAAGGCAAAGGCGAGGGGTATCAAGGTGAGCGTTCTTGGCTCCGATGACGACCTAGGCCAACTTGCACGGGATGCAGCGGCCCAGGGGGCCGACTGCATTGGAATGGCCGGAGGCGATGGCAGCCTGGCAGTGGTTGCAGCAGTGGCGATGGAGCACGACCTCCCGTTTGTCTGTATCCCAGCCGGGACACGAAACCACTTCGCTATGGACCTTGGGCTGAACCGCTCTGATCTGCGCGCAGGCCTTGATGCATTCGACGCTGCATCTGAGCGAAGAGTGGACGTCGGCAGAGTCAACGACCGGCCCTTTCTCAATAACGTCTCGGTGGGTGCCTACGGCCAAATCGTGGCCTCTTCGGAATATCGGGACAATAAGTTAGGTACCACCATGAGCCGAATCCCGGATCTGGTGGGGCCCGAAGCTGACGTTCTCGATCTGCAGTTTGTTGACAGCGCTGGCACCGATCACGATTCGGCCGTGGTGATTCATGTGTCAAACAACACCTATGATTTTGGCTCGCTCAGTTTGGGGGGACGAGCCTCGATGAGCGATGGGTTGCTTGGCATCGTTGCCCTAGTGCAACTAGATGCGGCCACCACACGACCGCTGTTGCGGTGGGCGGACGAGGAGTTCGAACTCAACTCCTCACAGCCGATTGCAGCGGGCATCGACGGTGAGTACGAACTGCTCGCGCCGCCCCTGCAATTCAGAATCGACCCAATGGCGCTTCGTGTGCGAGTACCGAAATCGGTACTCGGAATTTCGCCGACGGCAAAACGGCCCTTACTGACGTTCAGGACGTTGGTAGGCCTGAGCGATGTTGCGATGGGCCGATGGCCAAGGACTCACCCGCAGGTCAGCCTTCCGACGCGGCCTCGTTAAGTTCAAACTCAAGTTCTTTGCGGTCTGCCTTGAGTTCTTTCTTCAGGATCTTGTCGGTGCGCTTGACGAGCTCATCGATTCGCTTTTGAAGATCAACAGCTGCAACCACGATCAAACCGGCATCGCCTGAGTCGAGCGACTCGCCAAGCTCCCTGAGGTCATGACGCGATAGGCCGCGCGAAACGTGGCCTGCAAGGGCACCAAGAGCCGCCCCGCCACCCGTTGTTCCAACAATGACTCCTGCTCCAACGGCAGCGGCCGGAAAGAGCAACAGCGCAGCGCCAGCGGCAAGGCCTAGGCCAGCGCCAACCCAGCCGCCCTTACGAGTGGGCTGCTCGTGCTTCTTCACTATCTTGACCTTGCCCTCAGGGTCTTTGCTGATGACAGCGGCATCGAAGGTGTCGACGAGGCCGAGCTCGTAATACATATCTTTGACGAGCTCATAGTCGGCTTCGGCATCCGCAAGGCTGCTGTACTCGGCTGCAAACAGAATGAAAGTGTCGTAGTTGCTCATCGTGAAAACCCCATCTTGGACGAAAGAACGGAGAGAGAAACTCACCGAAGAAGATGAACTCTAGATGGGTTCTGCAGCAACTAGGACTCACAGAGCGGATCTGTGGGCAGTGCGTCAGCAGTGTGAGTCTCATGAGATCCCCAGCCAAGGTTGAGCAATATTGGGGAGTGACCGCGGACGCGCTAGAGTCCCGTGCGCAACAGAGCAATCTGTAGCCACGTCGGAGTGGCGGAATTGGCAGACGCGCCAGACTAAGGATCTGGTGCCCTTAGGGGCGTGGGGGTTCAAGTCCCCCCTCCGACACCACACAGGCGGCGGACTGCCCTGTCTCAGGGCTCCTCGGCACCACGTCCTGACTCTTTGGCGCCGGTTAGCTACGGATTCCGTCGCTAACCGGCGCCAAAGGGCTGGGGAGTTTGAGTAACAGGCGGGGAGAGCCGCCAGCACGCGCCCGTTGGAGGGAACGGTCGATGGCTACAGCGTCCAGATGTCGTGCGTCTCGCCTAGAAGACCCATGGCAGCGGTGTCGCCGACTGTTGCGCTCCGTCCGGTCTGCAGGTCGACGATGAGCTCCCCGAAAGGATCCAGGGTCATATACGACTGACACGGGCCATGCCAGCGGAGCACTCGCCCGCAAGGCAGGCGATCGCTAGGAGGGGCGAGTGTCAAGATGCTTGCGAGCCCCGGTCACCTCGTGGACACAGCCACCGCACGATACAAAGTGTCACTAACTTAGACAATAGACCCACTATTACCTATAGTGGCAGAGGACTGAAGGAACTAGTGGCGAGGAGACTGACATGAGTTTAGGGGTGGCCCAACCGGACATAGCCCGGGAGCAGATGAATAGCTCGGAGCGGCTTGCCCCCGGGGATGGACGATTGGCGCGCCGCGACCGCAACCGACTCGCCGTGCTTGACGCTGCGATCGAACTGTTCGCCGAGGGTGTGCTTGAGCCCACTCCCGATGATGTGGCCAAGCGCGTCGGCCTCTCAGCCCGGTCGGTCTACCGGTACTTCGATGATCGTGACGCGCTCCTGCGGGCCGCAATCGACCGTCAACTTGAGCGCATGATGCCGCTCTACCTCATCCACGCCATCGGCGAAGGCGACCTTGACGACCGGATCGATCGCTTTGTGACCTCGCGTGTGCGGCTCTACGAAGCGGTCGCAGCGGCGTTCCGTGCGTCTCGAGTTCGCGGCACCGAGGATGAGGTGATCCGGGATCAGGTCGAGGCCACGCGACGGGCTTTGCGGGATCAGACCGAGCAGCACTTCGCTCACGAGCTCGACGGGCTCGAAACAGAGCGGCGCCGAGCCCGTTCGGCGGCCGTCGACGCACTGACCCAGTTCGACACTCTCGATCTGTACCGGGTGCATCGTGGGTTCTCGTCCAGCGAAGCCCGAGCGCTGTTAGCGGATGCCCTTCACGCGCTTCTCGACCCCGAGCCACAGGGCGCCAGGCCTACGCCCCGCTCGGCCCACGTGCGGAAATCAGGGACCCCAACCAGTTCATCCAAGAGCACGCCCCCGGCGAACTCGTGAAGATCATCGATTCTTTCATCCATTAAGGAGCCAACCCATGACACTCAACTCGACCCCAACCGCCGCCACAGTTCGGGCTTACCCGCTGATCCTGGCTGCAGCGACAACTGCCATAGCGCTGCTGATCACCGCCTGCGGTTCGACCTCGACCTCTAGTTCGACCGAGTCATCCGTGACGACCACCATCGCCAAGTCGACTACCAGCACACAGACAGCGCAGACCATGCGCGGAAAGCGTTACTGCGAGGTGCTTCTCACCACAATCGTCGACGGCAACGCCACCGCCGAGGTCTACAACAGCTACACACTGAACGACTGCCCCGAGGACCTCTGGAACGCTCTCGACGCAAAGGCGATTGCGAGCGCCGAGGGAGTCCCGCTCGCAGTACTCAACGGGCCCCGCTACTGGCTCATGGACCGAGCCGAGAAGAAAGGTGGCTCCGACGGCCTGACCAAGAAGGACTTTGGTGGCATCGAGATGTACCGCCTGGCATCGGTGGACATTGGACCAATGGCCGAGGCCACTAAGCCATACACCACCCACGAGGTAGATCGCGAGGCTGTCTTCACCTTCGACGCTGGCCAGACCGTCTACGAACTCGTCGCTCCCGACGGCACGACCTACCTCATGCAGACGTGGTCCACGCAGAAGGATCCAACGCTGACCGAGGCCGCCCTGGCTGATCTCGGCTCGCGCCTTCAACTGCCAGCAGGTTGGAGCTACCGGTCGCGCACCCTCGACGAACCATTGAAGATCGTCACGACGACCACGAAGGCCAAGGTCCTCCAGGACGACCTAGGAAATAGCTACTCACAGGAGTCGGGGAGCTAAGAGACACAACGACAACTGACGCACCCAGAGATCAGACCTGCCTAGGGTAGGCCGATCGCCCACCCGCAATCCCCGACAGTGTCCCGAGGCCTTCACTTAGTTGCTCGGTCTGGGGTCAGCCCGCTGATGTGGGTGGGCATTGCGTGGCTTGCAGCACACCGTTCGGACACAACGTGTTCAACCACGTAGCGCCGGTGAGGTCGGCGCCGCTGAGGTCGGCGCCGCTGAGGTTGGCATAGATCAGGTAGGCGTTGGTGAGGTTCGCTCCGGTGAGGTTGGCGTTTGTCAGGTTGGCTCCGGCCAGGTTGGCGCCAGTCAGATCTGCGCCGGTGAGGTTGGCGCCGGTGAGGTTGGCGAAGTACAGGTTGGCGCCGGTGAGGTCGGTGTTGCTCAGGTCGATGCCGGTCAGGTTGGCTGTGAGCAAGTTAGCGCCGGGTCCAATGAGGTAGCCGTTGATGAGCTGATAGCCAGTAGGCAACGCCGCTGGTGTGCCGGTGATTCCCCCTGAACGAGCGCCTGTCAGGGTGGCGCCGGTCAGGTCAGCGTTGGTCAGATCAGCGCCGGTGAGGTCGGCGTAGTCCAAGTTGGCGTTGGTTAGATCCGCGTTGCTCAGGTCGGCGTCCGTCAGGGTGACGCCAGTGAGGTCGCAGTCGTGTAGGTCAACGCCGGGTCCCCGAGCGCTGCATCTGTCCGGAGCAACCGTTGTGGTTGTGGTTGTGGTTGTGGTGGAGACTGGTGCAGCTGCACAGGCTGCGGAGAAGGCGATACAGACCGCTGCCAAAATAAGTAGAACCGAACCATGTCTCCGCATTATCGAACATCCTCACCGTCAAATGGCAGAGTTCTGCCATAAAAGCAGGTTGACAGTGTTTGCGAACATTGTCGAGGAAATGTTTCAGGTGTAAAGACTTCCAAGGCCACCAACGGGGGCGATGTCTTCCCAGAGTGGCTAGTGAGTGCGTCCGTCAGCCGAGCATTCGGGGCCCTGAGACGGCTGAACGACGCGAGCCAGATAGGTCGAGTTCGACCAACTGGCGTCAATCAGGTGGCCCGGCGGAACACCACCACGCAGCCAGTTCGCTCGTCCTCTTGGGGGAGGGGCTCCGAGAAGATGGGGACCCTGAGCATCTCCCACCGGCCGATGATGCCTGTGTCGTGCAGCAGGTCGAGTTCCGCAGCGAAGCCTTCAGCCAAGAAGTGCTTTTGATTGACGGCGAGCACGAACAACGCATCGGGTCG
>WLJI01000055.1 GCA_009701845.1 Actinomycetota bacterium | reverse complement strand
CCACTAGAGAAGAGCTCTTCCGTGACTGGTCGGTTGGTCAGTTGGCCGACCGCAGTGGCCTCTCGGTTTCTGCGCTCCACTTCTATGAGAGAAAAGGTCTGATCTCATCCACGCGGAACGAGGGGAACCAGCGACGGTTCAGCCGCGAGATGCTCCGTCGCCTTGCGTTCATTCGCGCTTCGCAGTCTCTCGGTATCCCGCTGACGGAAATAGGTGAGGCGCTCTCTACTCTGCCTCAGCAGCGAACCCCGAACGAGGCCGACTGGACGTTGCTTGCAGAAGGTTGGCGAGAAGTACTCGACGCCCGGATCGCCCTGCTTGAGCGGCTCCGTGATGACCTCACCTCATGCATCGGTTGCGGCTGCTTGTCTTTCGAACGGTGCAAGATCGTCAACCCCGCTGACCGACTCAGCGTGGAGGGCCCAGGTGCAAGGCGACTCATGCCGGGCACGACTCATGCCGGGTACGACGCACCGAAAACCAAGTTGAGCTGACCTGCACCTGTGGCTCGGTTCTGCGTACTTGTGGCTCAGTACTACGAAGCCGCTGAACTGCAAACTAGGCAAGCATGCCCGTTGCTGAGGTGGCCGTGAACGTTGCGAGAAGACGACCGTCGGCCACCATCGCTGCTCGGTATTCGTCCCAGTTCTCGTGTTCGCCCGCAGCGCGACGGTAGTAATCGACGAGTGCATCGCAGGTTGCGTCATCGGGGGAGGTGGCCACGGGGCTGAGCGAGACGGTGCCATCAAAGCTCACCCACTCATACGGTGCACTTCCAGCGACCCAAAGTGCAGCGCGCGGGTCGCGGCGCAGGTTGCGAGTCTTGGCTCGTGTGTCGGTGACGGAGATGGTAAAGGCGTCGCCTTCGAGGAGGTAGTTCACCACTGATTGCTGCGGCCTGCCATCGCGGCGAAGCGTGGTGAACAGGGTTTCGCTGTGGTTTGCGGCGAAGTCGAGCGCAGCGGTCAGTTCCATCGCCACAGTGTATTGCGCAGGCAGAGGGTATTCCGTTAACAGTTCGAGGCAGATGAGGTCTGCCGATGCTGGTACTTTGCCTGAAGAGGAAGTTCTCAGCAGGGCGTTGATCTAGGGAGCGCGAGGAGTTATGAAGAACCTGTCACTGACGTTGTGGTCGATTTGGTCATGGTTTGTTTTCGGACTTGGGATAGCGCTGCTCTTGCCGATGATGGCGGTGACCTGGCTCGTAACTGCACCGTTTGACCCATCGCGTTATTGGACCGGATTTCTGTTTCGCAAAATCACGGTGGTACATCAGAAGCTCAATCCCCTGTGGACCTTTCGCCTTGGCGGGCAGTACCCCGAAAATCCTCGAAACCCCTATGTGGTGGTGTCGAACCATGAGTCCTTTGTAGATATTTTGTTGATCAGCAACCTTCCATGGGAGATGAAGTGGCTCTCCAAGAAGGAGAATTTCAAAATTCCAGTTGCTGGATGGCTGATGAAGATGGCAAAAGACATTGAGCTTGATCGCAAAGACCCCAAAAGTGCCGCCGAGGCCATGCGGCAGTGCGCCCTGCGACTCGACGACCATGTCTCGGTCATGATCTTCCCCGAGGGCACACGCTCCACCACCGGAGACTTGCTGCCCTTCAAAGACGGAGCGTTTCGTTTGGCAATCGAGTCGGGCGTGCCAATCTTGCCGATCGCTGTTTTTGGTACCTCGACTGCGTTGCGACCACATGACTGGCGCTTTGGAAAGTCCGTAGCTCAGTTGCGTGTGCTTGAACCCATCAGCACCGTTGGCCTTGGCATAGACGATATTGCCAGCCTGCGTGAGCAGACACGGTCAAGAATTATCACAGAGCTCAAAGAGATGGGTAGGGACTTCGGCGAACTCTGACGAGTTGGGCGTTAGTCAGTACGTGAGGAGTCTTCGGGTGCTACTGAGCCTGCGGCTAGAGCGTCTTCTTCACGTAGACGCGGGGTGTTGAACCGGTTTGGCTTGATGCCTGATTTGTCTGCGTAGAAGGCGCGGATGAGGTCCATGTCCTTTGCCATATCGCCAGTTGGCATGATGAGAGGACCGTAGCCACCAGTGCGTGTCTTCTTATCTACAAACGCGCACACGATGGGTACCTGTGCCTGCATCGCAATCTGGTAGAAACCGGACTTCCAATACTCCACGGGGCTTCGGGTTGCCTCGGCTGGCACTACCAAAATCAACGCAGAGCGTCGGCCAAATTCTGCCACCAAGTCGCCCACAAGTCCGTGTGCGCTGGATCGCTCAACGGAGGTTCCTCCGAGCCACCGAAAGATCGGTGCAATGACCGGCACAAACATCTGCGACTTACCAAGCCAACGGATCTCATTGCCAGTAGCACCCGCAATTGCCAAGGTCATGGGAAAATCCCAGTTACTTGTATGCGGTGCGGCAATCATGACGCAGCGATCCGGAAGTACTTCAGCTTGGCTGACTTTCCACCGCCACAGGAACAACCAGATATTCGACAAGATTTTTCTCACTCAGAACAATAACCCTTTGTCAGCCACCTCGCCGAGCGGTGAGGGGTAGATTTGATGCTCCAATGGTCGCTCAAGCGAAATCTTTGAAACCGGCACCGGAAGATTCCCCCGATCTAGCGCGCGGCAAACTCATTGATGCTGGGTGTGAATTAGTGCTGGAGCACTACAAGGAGGGGACAGGACTGCGAGAGGTGTACGCCTATCTCAACGCCGGAGCAGTCTCGAAGCGTGCTGGGTTGAGCCGGGGTTTGATCTATCACTACTGGGGTGACGGCGAGTCGTCGAGTGGCTCGGCCTTTGAGGCGTTTCTTGTCTCCGTGTCAGATCGACTCCTAGAGCGCTCATCTGTGCCAGAAGATCTCTCAGAGATGGCCGCTTACTTGCCCTCGAACATGACCGACATGATCTTGGAAATCACTGGGTATGAGCTAGACCGAACCTCGGGCGAGGAAGCACCCCTTTGGAACGCAACCGAGATGCTTGCTTTGCACGGCCTCTTCTCGGAAGCCGAAACCGAAAGAACGCTTGAGGGCCTAGATGCTTTCTGGGAAGTTGGTCTCGGCCAGATCCAACGAGAACCGTTGCCGCCGTTGGGCTATCGCGAACTCTCAATCGCATCAAGCAACTTGATTACTGGGTTTGCAAGCCCAGTGCTTGGCACCCATGAACGATTGTGGAAAGAATACGACTGGCCTGGCAGTGAAGAGCGGGAATCCTCAACTCGCCCTTGGACGCTCCTAGCGATTGCAATGGAGTCGATCATCCTTGGGATGACTCGGCCTGTCGACAAGTCATGAGCCCGGTGAGGGCTAAAACGACACCGATCCCAGAAGATTGGCTCTCACAAACCAAGCTTCTGGGACCAGATGGGGCAGGACTCAAGATACGGCTAATTGACACTTGTGTCAAGGGGTATCTGAAAAAAGTTTATTCATGGTCAATAATCTTGAAGACGCCGTTATCGATTCCAATCACATAGACCTCATTCTTTGAGTCTTCAAAGAAGCTCACGGTGCTTTGAAGCTCAATGCCCAAAGACTGCGCAGTGGGGTTTTGGTTGCTATCTAGGCGAAGGCTCTGAAGCTCAGGGTTGCAGAAATCGGAGTACAGGTACGACCCCTGCAGGCTTGGAATCTTCTTGCCCCGGTAGACCACACCGCCAGTAACGGAGCAGCCTTCATCATGGGAGTAGCTCAGGATGGGTTGCGTAAACGGCCCGGCGCTACTTGCTCCTGTTGAGGGATTGGGATCAGAGAATTCTGCCGTACCTTCGTAGATGTCCCAGCCAAGGTTTGCCCCGCGTCCACCGCCTTGGCTAGCTGGCAGAAAATTGATCTCTTCCGTCTGGCTCTGACCAACATCGCCGATCCACAAGTCACCGGTTGCGGAGTCAAAACTGAACTGCCAGGGGTTACGAACCCCCGTGAGCCAAATCTGCGGCTCAGCTCCCTCAGTGGCCACAAACGGGTTACCTGCAGCCACGGCTTGTGGCGCATCGGGGTCAAGCCGGAGAATCTTCCCGAGCAGCACAGAACGGTTCTGAGCATTGCCATCAGGGTCACCTGAGCCGCCACCATCGCCGAGCGACAGGTACAAAAAGCCATCAGGGCCAAATGCGATATGGCCGCCGTTGTGGTTTCCGAATGGCTGGGGAACGCTCAGAACTTCTCTGACGCTCTCAGGCACAACCTTTGTTCCATTGAGCTTGTATGAGTCGAGTTGGCTACTGCCGTCCCGAGCCGAGGTGTAGCTCACAAAGAGTTCGGAGCCGTCAGGCCGTATGGCAATCCCAAGTAGGCCTCGCTCTGCTTCGGTGCTGCCTACTAGCTTCTCGATATCCAAGACAGGTTCCGATGAACTGACCTGACCGGACTCGTTCAGGTTGACGAGGATCACCCGCCCTGCCCGCTCGGCGATCAGGAATGAATCACTACCCGGAACTGCCACTCCGGCAATCGGGCTGTCAAAGCTTGCGTCAACTGCTTGGAGCTTGAGGTCGGGCATCGGGCTGCTCGTTGAACTGCTTGTCGGACCGCTCTTCGGACTGCTTGTCGGACTGCTTGTCGGGCTGCGCTTCGGACTGGCGCAAGCCGCAAGAGTAGAAAGAAGAAGCGCTGCTATGAGGAGTTTTCTCATTCGATCAGTCTGGTTGAAAAAACTCCTGATCCAGCCGCGGCCAGTGAGTTCAGCCTGCGAGTTCGGCAACTGAGTTCGGCCCGTGGGCAGCCTTCCGATAACCTAGCGAGGTGAACCTTTCGCCCACAGCGCTCCTAGAGCACGCTCGCTCTGCTGAGGGTCGTAAGCAGATCCGCTATGTGGGTGTCTCGGTGGTGTTTGTTCCTGTCGGGCAGATCATGATTCAAGTGCTTGGCACCTTCGTCTTCGATGGCGACTACACCAAGGCCTCGATTCTGAGTGCACTTATTTTGATTTTTCCGAACTTCTTTGCCAACAAGTACTTGGTATGGAAAGAAGTCTCGAAAGATAATCTCCGCACCCAGATTCTTGTGTTCTGGATAGCCGGCGTGCTTGGTGTGAGCTTTGCAACCTTGTTGACTTGGCTAGTCGAGGAGCAGTTCCGTGGCCAAGGCCTGACTGAGCAGATTGCTGTCTTCGCGGCGCAACTCCTTGGGTTCGGTGTGGTCTGGATCTTGCGATACTTGGTGCTCGACCGCTGGATCTTCAAAGCCACTCATCATGGTGAAGAGCCCGATGAGGACGAGCTAGAGATGATGCACGGAGACGTCCCGATCTGATGCAGCCAGGTCAGATGCAGCCAGTTCAGACGCAGCCAGCTGAGATGGACCCAATTCTGCGCGCTGCGGCAGAGGCCGCTAGAGGGTTCATGCCCCCCGATGAGGGTCTTGCGCTCTACCAAGCTGGCCTGGCAGCAGCACTGGCGCTGCCAGGGTCGCCGTTATTAGAGGTGGGCTCTTATTGCGGCAAGTCATCGGTCTACCTCGGAGCTGCTGCCCAAGCGGGTGACACGGTGCTGATTGCGGTTGACCATCACCGTGGCTCAGAAGAGAATCAGCCTGGCTGGGAGTGGCATGAGCCTGATCTGATGGACACCGAGCTTGGCGTGATGGACACGCTGGGTTGGTTTCGCAGAACGATTTACCGCGCAGGGCTCGAAGGATCGGTCATTGCAGTAGCGGGTGACTCGCCAACTGTTTCTCGGGTGTGGTCCACCCCGTGTGCATTTGTCTTTATAGACGGCGGCCACGGCGAAGAACCGGCTGCGTTGGACTACAGGCTCTGGACCCCTCATGTTGCCCTTGGCGGCACACTGGCAATCCACGATGTGTTTCCCGACCCCGCAGATGGCGGTCGACCGCCCTATGAGCAGATATATCTTCCGGCCCTAGCCTCGGGAGAGTTCAAGGAAGTCTCGGCCACGGGCTCTTTACGAGTCCTCACCCGCATTCTCTGAAACTGGTTCCTCGGTTGCTGGAGTCTCTGAAACCGCAGTTTCTGAAACGGGTTCCTGCGAAGGTCCAGTTTCTGGATTTGCCGCACCGGTCCGGTCAAGAGGCGAGGGCGCTCGGACCCCTTTTCCCGTAGCGCGAGCTAGAGAGACCGGGTCAAGGCCAGCTTCTTCGCGGCGAATACGCTTTTTTCGCGAAGAACTCCACACCGCCACGGCAATCAGGATGATTGCGCCGCAGATTAAGAAGAACAACGAGACTTGAAGCCACCCACCTGGGTCAGTTGGGCTCAGGGGCTTCATGCCCATATTCGGCCGCTGGATGCTGTTTCCTAACAGGCGGTTGTCTTCTGGAAGAGAAGTGGTCGTATCGCCAGGCTCTGCCCCAAGGGGCTGCACTACTCGCGTTAGCTGCGCTGACCGAGTGAACGGAGCTGCCGGAGTGAACGGAGCTGCCCCGGCCGGCTGGACGGCGAACCCGATCGAGACTGTCAGGCTCGTCAACAGCAGGGCACACACAGCAAGGGCGCGGCTGCCTTTCGTGCGGCTGCCCTTCATGCGGCTGCCCTTCATGCGGCTGCCCTTCATGCGGCTGCCCTTCATGCGGCTGCCTTTCATGCGGGCGCACTGACATCAGGTAGCGCTGTGTGATCACTAAAGAGGCCAGAGGTTGCTGACTTTCCACCCAGTGCGTCGGCCGCCAAGATGACTGCGGCCGAGGTATACGTTGACTGTTCTCCACCCGGGAAGTGCACCTCTTCAGGAATCACGATTCCTGTCCAATACCGCTCGCCGTCGGTGCGCAGTTGTTGCGCCCAAGCAAAGAGTTCTTTGGCAGTTTCCACTTCGCCTACTGCAAGGTATGCAATTGCGCACTCACAGGTTTCTGCTGCAGTCACCCACGGCCGATCAGAGACACAACGGATGCCCCACCCATCAAGGGTAAAGGCCTCTTGGCGATGCCTGAGGCGCTCGCGGCCGGCCTCGCCTCCGAGGATTCCGCACAGCACGGGGTAGTACCAGTCCATTGCCCAGCGATGCTTCGGCGCAAAGGCATCGGGATCATCACGAATGACCGCAAAGAGTCGCCCGGCAGCAAGCTCCCAGTTGGGCCGCTCATGTCCTAACTCCTGAGCAATGGCTATTGAGCATCTCAGGCTGTGACAGATTGAGGATGACCCAGTCAGGAGCGCAAACGTAAACGGGGTGGAGTCTGCATGTCGGGCCCACAGAATCTCTCCACGCGGCTGTTGAAGTGCCAGCACAAAGTCGGTCGCCGCACGCACCATCGGCCACATTGATTCCAGTGCTCCGCGGTCACGGTACGTCAGCCAGTGAAACCACACTCCGGCAGCCACATAGGCCACGCAGTTCGCATCGAGCTTGTCTTGCTCAATCTCCCCATCCAAGTAGTACTGATGCCAAGCTCCGTCTTCTCGCTGCAAAGAGGCCAGCCAGTCGAACCCTCTTTCGGCGGCTTCGCGGTGGCCACCCAACATGAGCGCCATAAGTGCCTCGGTATGGTTCCATGGGTCGGCATGTCCGCCCGGAAACCACGGCACCATGCCCGTTGGCAGTTGCCACTCTGCAATAGCAGCGACTGTTGCGCTGAGTTCGGATGCAGTAACGAGACCGTCAATATCGACGAGTTGGTGATCAGACACCGGCATCGGCCCTCTCGGCGGAGGGTGAGCCTGAAGAATCAGCGAACTTCACACGGGCATGGCTTGCACTTTCGGGCAAGACCGCTGCGGTCTTTGTAGACGAGTTGCGACTGTTTACTACTGGCTTTTGTGAATACACCACGATGCTTTTGCCGAGCACCGGGTTGAGCAAGCGCTCGGCAGTTCGGGTGAGCGCTGGTGCTTTGGCAATATCCCACACCAGTAACTTGTGATACGCCTGAACCAAGGGGTGGATGTCATTGCTGACCCCAACAACGCACTTGAGCCACCAGTACGGCGAGTGAAGCGCATGTGCTCGGTGCGAACTCTGGGGTTTGAGACCCGCTTGAGTGAGACGATGACGAAACAGTGGCTCTGTATAGATACGAACGTGGCCACCCTCTGCGAGCGGAGCGTGATACTCGGCTGAGAGAGCCCAGCAGATCTTTTCGGGGAACCATGCCGGGACTGTGGCTGCCAGAATGCCACCTGGCTTGAGGACCCGTGCAAGCTCGGCCATGCCGCCCTCATCATCAGGGATGTGCTCAAAAACCTCTGAGCAGATGATGCGATCAAAGGTATTGTCGGCAAACGGCAGGCGCAGTGCGTCACCGTTGAGGCAGGCTCCGAGGCCGTTTGGGTCTGCCTCCCCGGCCTCTTTCATTGCCCAGAACAATGCCGAAACCGGCGGGAGTTCTGCGAAGTCATAATCCAAAGCGACCACGCGTGCGCCTCTGCGAAAGCACTCAAAAGAATGCCGACCGGCGCCAGCGCCCATATCGAGAACAAGGTCTCCCTCGCTCAGTCCGAGTTCTTGATAGTCAACTGTTAGCACGGCGTTGTCCTTATGCGGGTCTCTGTGTCGAGGGGTGTACTAGCGGCGGTCGTAGCGATCGCGAGCGGTATCTTCGAGGAGCGCTCGATAATGGTCCACGGTGCGAACAGCAGTGTGTCTCCAACTCCATCGTGAAATCACTCGCTCGCGTCCCGCTGCACCAATTTGTTTTGCGGCCTCTGGATCGTCAAGGGCGCGGCGGATACCGGCCGCAAGCGACTCGCTGTCGGCGGGAATCGTCATAAAGCAGGTCTCGCCATCGGGGCCGGCAACCTCTGGAATCGCGCCGCCAGTGGTAGCTACGAGCGGGCACCCAGTGCTCATGGCCTCAATTGCCGGGAGCGAGAAACCCTCATACAGGGAGGGAACCACGGCGCAGGCAGATTCGTTGTAGAGCTCCACTAAGCGTTCGTCGGTGATTCCCGAGACAAACTCAACAGCGTCTTCTAGTCCAAGTTGCTCGATCGTGCGTTGTGCAGCAGAGCCCTCTTTGAGACGGCCGACCATGATGAGCTTGAGGGTAGGCCGTTCTGATCGCAGCTTGGCAAGTGCCTCAAGTAGGTAGCGCTGACCCTTCATTGCAACATCGGAGGATGCAGTAGAGATGATCTGATCGGTCTTGCGCTTGATGCCAGGCAAAGGAATGAACAGCTCGGGGTCGACTCCCACAGGAACTACAAAGAGGCGCTCCGGAGAAACCATATGGTCTCGGCAGATGTCGTCATACGAGGAGCGGCTCACCGTTATGACGCGACGCAAGCGTTTGGCAACCCGGGTCTGCATTTTGGTAAACGCATACCAGCGTGACTTTGACCATCGCTGATACGCCGACTCGGCGTGCTGCATTTCAAGGCGACGGTCCATGGTGATGGGGTGGTGGATTGTCCCCAGAACCGGCAGCCCCATTCGCTCCATGAGGAGTAGTCCATAACCCAAGCACTGATTGTCTTGAACAAGATCAAAATCGTTGCGGCGGCTCTTGAGGTGATCCCAAGCTCGCAACGAGAAGGCCAACGGCTCGGGGAACGTGCCGCTAGAGAAGGCGGTTACCTCTGCGTAATCCCAGCGATCCTTCAGCTCCCACCATGCAGGCATTCGCATGGGGAAGTAGTCGTTGTAAATGTCCAAGCTGGGAAGGCTCACCAGCGGAACGCGCTCGTCAAGAATGGGGTACGGCTGGCCCGAGAGCACCTCTGCGCTATGGCCGAGGTCAACGAGCGCCTTGGTGAGATGCCGGGTGTACACCCCCTGTCCACCTACGTGTGGTTTTCCCCTATAGGTGAGGTACGCAATGCGAAGCGGGTCGTCTGGGCCGGGTAAACGCGGCAATGATCCAGACCCTGAGCTCGCCGCACCGTTGTTCATAAGGAACAAGCTTCGCTGTGCGGCTACCTCATGGTCAAATGCTGGCAATCAAGTGGCGGGCTTCTTGGAGCGGCTTCGGATTCGGTGAGAACCTGCGAATGCAATGGCAATTCCGGCCAAAAAAAGTGCCGGGACGTCGCCAAGGGCTTGGGCCGGCGTGGTTCCTGTCATCCGTGGAACGTTTGCGATCAAGACTCGAGGTTCGCTGATATTGCTCCGCTGCAGGATCTTGCCTGTGTCATCAAACACAGCAGAAAAGCCTGTTGGAGATGTTTGGACGAGCCAGCGCCCGCTCTCGACTGCCCGAAACGCCGAGGTGGCCAGTTGCTGGGTTTGCACTTGGGTGAGCCAATAGCTTGACCCGTTCGTGGGGTTGACCACCACTTCGCCACCGAGTCGGACACCTTCTCGGATTCGTCTTGCAAAGAAAATCTCCCAACTAATGGCCACAGCAATAGGCCCGGCGGGGGTCTCCACCATGGATGGACCTGCCCCAGGGGCTGCATCTCTAGGCGGCAAGGAGCTTCCGCCGAGTGGCTCAAAGAGCCATCGGAGCGGCACGTATTCGCCAAAAGGAACCCTGCGCTCCTTGTCGAATCGGTCGCCCAGCTCCCCATTTGGTGCAATGACTACTGAGTAATTCAGGAACTGGTTCGGGTCATTCGGATCGTCCTCAACCACCCCTGCCAAGATCGGCGCGTTCAGTCGCGCAGCCTCCGCTGCGATCTGATCTTTCCAAGCATCATCACTAAAGGGGCCTGCCACGTTGATGGCGTTTTCTGGCCAGATCACCAAGTCAACGGGCTCTTTAATGGTTTGAGTTGCGCGCAGATGAGCATTGAATACTTCGGGAACCTGCTCTGAGTCGAACAGGGTTCCTTGTTTGCCGCCGCCCTGAACAGCAGCAATGCGCATGGTCTTATCTGCCCCGTCAATCGGGTGCACCAGACTGAGCGAGGCAACGCCTGCGCCCACTAGTACCGCACAGCCCAGTAGAACTGCGACTGGTTCTTTCCAACGCCTTTCTGCAACGGCCACATACAGCGCACAACCGAGCGAGGCCACAGCGGCGCTCACAAGAAGCCCTCCGCCAAGGCGAGCAATTGGCAGTAGTGGCCCTCGGCCTTGGCTCATGGACAATAACGACAGCGGAACCCCGCCAAAGGGTGCATGGCAATGGAACCACTCAAAGACCACCACGCTTGCGGGCAGCATCAGAAGTCGCCAGCGGTTTGCTGGAACAGAGAGGCCCACCAGGCCAACCATCGTGGTCCAGCCCAACAAAAGCCCGCCGAGGTAGCCGGCTGGCGAGAGTTTCCACATCCACAGCACAGAAGGTGCAAACCATCCCAGGCCAACCATCCAAGAAAGCAGGTATCGCTGCAACCCAGCTTGATTGCTCAGGAGTGCAGCCCACAGTGCGATTCCGGCAATAGCTAGTGGCCACCATCCCCATGGTGGAAGAGAAGCACAAATCATCATCCCGGCCAACAGGCCGAGCAATAGTGGGAGCAGACGTTGTTTCACGGATCATGATCTTCGCACTCTGCTGGGTAAGTTGTAGGAACCTTGGCTTGATGCTGTGAAAATCGCCGGGCCGGCTAGCGCTTGGCTCGTGCCGGATTCGCCGCTCAGTTGGCCTAGTGTGTTTGGCAGTCTGTGCTGTGCGTAGGGTCGCACGCACACCGCAAATAGAAGGATTCCAATGTTGCATTCTGCAAATCATGATCGCCCCCGGATGAGAACTCGCCGTGCACTTGGTCTCGGATTGGCAGTTCTGTGCGTGGCAGGTAGCGCCATTGCAGGTTGTAGCAGTGAGGACTCAGCCTCGACTGCCACAACCGAGGCTGCCCCAGAAGGAGCGACGGCCGAGAGCACCACGACCACTGCTGCTCCTGCAACCTTGCCAAGCGTGTCGAATGTGTTTGCTCCGCCCACCGAGGCAGGACAAGACGTCATGGTTTCGCTCAGCATTACCGGAGGCGCCACCGAGGATGCGCTCGTTGGTGTCTCGATCTCCGAGGAGTGGGCCGAGTCTGCAATGTTGGTTCCAGATGCCGCAGTAGTTCTGGTGCCTTCCCAAACGGTGAACCTGACCAAGTCCGGTGCCTATATCGAGGTGGTTGGCCTGAAGAAGGCACTAGATCTGAATAGGCCATTCGAGATCACTCTGAAGTTCAAGAACTCACCCGAGCAGACAGTTCAGGGCGGTGTTCGCTCAGTGAGTCTTGGCAGCAGCTGAGCCGTCTCGGCAGTAGCTGATTGTTCGGCTTAGCCATCTACGAGTCGTGCAGCTGCGCTTCGACCCTGACGGATGCAAGCGGGAATCCCGAGCCCTCGGTACGAGGCACCCGCCAGCATGATTTTTGGGCAGTCCCGCGACAGCGAACGCTCGAGGCTGTCTACAAGTTCAAGATGCCCAACTCGGTACTGAGCAAAGCCATTGGGCCACCGAGAAACACGAGTAGCTAGGGGGGCCTCGGTGATGCCCAAGGTGGTCGCTAAGTCGCGCAGTAGGCCATCGGCGAGTTCTTGGTCAGTGAGTTCTACCCCGCGCGGGTCGCGATCATGTCCAGCAGAAACACGAAGCACCACGTGGCGGCCATCATCCCAGTGCGCCCACTTGGTTGACCCTACCGAGGCTGCGGTCATCAAGAGCCCTGCAGTTCGTGGAACCAAAAACCCAGATGCAGGTAACTCGCAAGCAACGGCGGCTCGGTCAAACACAAAGGTAAGTAAGGCAACCGATGAGTACGTTATTTGTTCGAGCTGCGCCGAAGTTTCTGGGCTGATTCTGCCGAGCAGGTGGGCCGCACTCGGTGCCGGCGTGCAGATCAGAACCTCGTCTGCAGTGAAGCTGCCAGCAGTGAGTTCAGTGATGATCTTGTCTTGGCCTGAGAGTGCACAGCTCACGGCCTCGGTCTCGGTAACGATTCGAACGCCACGGGCCTCGAGTGCATCATGAAGTGCCTCTACGAGCACGGTGGTTCCCCCAAGCAGGGCAGTAAAGACAGGCTCGTTCGGCAGTGGTGCGGCGCGTTGTGCCTGCTTGCGTAGAGCCAGTGTGAGGCTGCCACCACCTGCAGCGGCATCAAAGAGCTGAGGAGTGACAGCTTGCAGGCTGAGCGTGTCGACATCTCCTGCGTTGATGCCGCCAATGAGGGGGCCAACAACATGGTCAACAAGTTCGCGGCCGTATCGCTGCGTCAGGAATGCTCCGATGGAGACATCCCCCGTTGGTGCGGACCAGTTTGAATCAACCTCTGATCGGGCGCGTTCCATGCCCGCATCAGAGAGCAGCCCGCTTGCCGCTAAGGGCTCAAAATCTACGGGCACTCCCAGCACTGTGTCGGTGGGTAAAAACCGGAGCTCACCCCCTACAAACACTTGTGCTCTGCCGACTGCCGGATGGGTGAACTCGCTCTCTAAGCCAAGCTCGGTACACAACTGCACGGCATCTGGCACCCGACACAAGAAGGCATCTGCCCCTTCGTCAAGCATCATGGTTTGACCATCAGGAAGAGCCATTGCTGAGCCAAGGATCTTGCCGCCGAGCCGCGGCTGAGCATCGATGAGCGTCACCTCAACTCGGGGGAACTGAACGGCCTCCCACGCGGCGGCTAGGCCAGTAATGCCACCGCCGATGATCAGCAGTTGACTCATTTCTCGGCAAGCTCATAGAGCCGCCCAGCAAGCGCGCCCATGACTTGTTCGTCAGCGTTGACTACATCTGTCCGAGCAAAAGCCAAGCCCAATTCCGCAGCCAGATTGGCAGCTTCAATATCAAGATCGAAAAGCACCTCAAGGTGATCAGCAGTGAAGCCTTGAGGCACGACCAGCACTCCCGCAGCCGTTGCAGTTGCTGCGACCTCTTTAATGCTGTCCAAAATATCGGGCCCTCGCCACGGTTCTGGTGTTCGTCCAGCAGACTGCCAACCGATGCTCCACTGCTGTGTACCGCCGCCCTGCGGGGTACTTGCTAGACCAGCACGCTCTGCGATTGCCTGAGCAGACTCAAGGAGTTGTTCGGGGTAGGGATCATCCACAAGCACTCGCTCGGGTAGGGAGTGTGCAGTAAAGAACACATGGGTGTTTTCTGGTAAACCCTCAAGCTTGGTTCGCACTGAATTGGCTTGGTGTGTCAGGTACGCATCTTCAAGACTCCACGAGTCGAGACCCACAAATGGCACACCTAGGTCCTCGGCGGCGCTTGCCGCACGCTGCTGATACTGCCCGACACTGAAACCCGAATAGTGCGGGGCCAGAACCAATCCGACGATGCGCTGCACTCCGGCCTCAACAAGAGCAGCAACGCCATCTTCGACGAATGGTGCCGAATGCTTTTGCCCCAGTTGAACCACAAATCGGTCGGGGTTGTCGGCCTGAGTCGCCAAAGCCTGCAGCGCAGATTCGACTGCGTTGAGCTGAGCTTGAGTGCGTGCGAGGAGCGGAGAGATCCCGCCAATGGCTGCATACCTGCTGATGAGGTCCTGCAACTGCTCATCAGTTGGCGGACGACCTCGACGAATATGGGTGTAGTACTCGGGGATATTCTCCGGGCTCGACGGGGTGCCGTAGGCCATAACAAGGATGCCGACGCGTGACGCTGTGGTGGGGGAGTTCTGAGTCATCTTTTTACCTCTGTTCGTTCTCTGTAGCAGTGGAGTGAATGAGCTCAATGACCCGTTCAAGCACCTCTGGGTTTGTCTCCGGTAGTACACCGTGGCCCAGATTGAAGATGTGGCCGCCGCGGCCACCAGGGTTTCCGCCGCCGCGAGCGAGTACGTCAAGCACAGCAGGCTCAGTCGGGCCCCATCCCGCGGCGGGTAGCGCTGGGTCGAGATTCCCCTGCAAGCCGACCGATGCCGGAACGCGCAATCGTGCCGCATCAAGTGGAGTTCTCCAGTCAACCCCTACTACCTCTGCGCCGGCTGAAGCCATGAGGCCGAGCAGTTCGGCGGTGTTCACACCAAAGTGGATCCGCGGCACCCCAAGCTCGGCAACTGCAGTCATCACCTTGGTCGAACTAGGAAGCACAAAGCGTTCGTAATCTGCTGGGCTGAGTGCCCCGGCCCAAGAGTCAAACAGCTGAGCTGCAGCGGCACCGTTGCTGATTTGCGATCGCAGCGACTCAATTGCCAAATCTGCAAGGCGGTCCATCAGATCAAACCAGAGCGCCTCGTCGGTGTGCATCAGCGCTTTTGTGTTGACGTAGGTCCGTGAGGGTCGACCTTCGATGAGGTAGCTCGCAACAGTGAAGGGCGCTCCGGCAAATGCGATAAGTGGCACCGTGAGTTCGCTCACCAGGTTACGCACCGTCTGCACCACATAGGGAGTGTCTTGTTCTGGGTCGAGTGGTCGAAGGCGCTGCAGATCTGCTCGAGAACGAAAGGGATGTTCAACCACTGGCCCAACTCCCGGAGCGATGTCTACACCGAACCCAATTGCATGCACGGGAGTCATGATGTCGGAATACAAAATCGCAGCGTCGGTTCCATAACGCTGCACCGGTTGAAGGGTGATCTGTGTGGCCAAGTCAGGATCAGCGATAGCCCTCAGGATGGTCCCAGTGCCCCGAATAGCTCGGTACTCGGGAAGGGATCTTCCTGCCTGACGCATAAACCAAACCGGCGGCCTAGGGGTTGGCAGTCCAGAACAGGCACGAATAAAAATGGAGTCAGCATGAGCTTGGGTCATCTTCTCTAAGTCAATCACGCGTAGCCTGAGTTCTCCCACCTGACGGCCTGCACCGTCTCTGGGACTTCACCATCCGAGGTAAGTAGCTGGAGAGCATGATGCGCCGCAGTATTGACGATGATCAGATTCCAATCCCGCCGGTTGAGCCCGAGGACGCGGCCGAGATGCTGCCAATCAACTGGGCAGTTTCGGTTTGCGATGATTATTTAGATGCCGGAGTGCGAATTCAGCTCACCGTTGAAGAGTTCGGGGCGCCCGCCACTGGCCTAGTAGGACACCTTGAGCCGTCACAGGCCCGCCGCTTGCGGTTGGCGCTCAGGTCTGCGCTCAAAGAGATTGGTGAAGAGGTAGGGCAGTAGGTAGCGCAGTAGGTAGGGCAGTAGTCAGTACCGCCGCCCTTTCGGCTGCCCGATTTT
>WLJI01000054.1 GCA_009701845.1 Actinomycetota bacterium | reverse complement strand
GCAGGATGTACACGAGCACACGGACGAACAGGATCAGGAGCATGAGCGGGAGCAGAAGATCGAGAGAGAGAGCAGGAGCTGGAGAAGGAGCATGAGTGGGAGCAGGATGTACACGAGCACACGGACGAACAGGATCAGGAGCATGCGCGGGAGCACAAGATCGAGGGCAGAAAAAACGAGCCAAGCCATTGGCCGAGCGGTGATGCCACGCAGATCACTATGCCTGCAATCCAGGCCGAGGCTGTACTGAACGGTGGTGGGTGAAAGGTGGCGATCGTGAACGTCACTCCCAAAGCACCGATCATCCCAGCTACAGGGCCCTCCCAGCGGCTGCTTGCATCTGCACCAAGCAGGAATGATCCTGCGTCGTACAAGCTAACTGCCAGCACCAAGAACAGTCCCGCCCACAGTCCGGCTCGCACTGACAGCACCACCGAAATTGAGGCAAGGGCAGGCAGCACAATGCCAATCAGTGTGGGAGCAGCAGATGAAGGACGCAGACCAAACACCAGGTGCACTAGGAGCGCAATCAGGGGCAACACGATGAGCGCAGCGCCAGCCATGCCGGTGCTGTAAGCCGCAGCTAGCGGCATCAGCCCAGCACCAACCGCGGCGACCAGGCGGAACAACCCGCCCGTGCTCAGCCGATGAGACGCAGTATCTACATCCTCTGATAGTGCGGGCGCTACTTGCTCGCTCTTCGCTACTTGCTCGCTCTGCTCTACTTGCTCGCTCTGCTCTACTTGCTCGCTCTGCTCTACTTGCTCGCTCTGCTCTACTTGCTGGCGCTGCTCTATTTGTTCGCGCTGCCAGGAAGCGACTATCTGATAGCCCGCTGCAGCAGAGATCACGGCCCAGACAGCAGCAGTCCAGACGCGCCCGCTTGTTGCAGCAGCGAGCACAATAAAGAACCAAAACACGCCAACGCGGATTCTTGGGCCACGAGTCTCTGGGGTCACCAAGAGTTGGCTGAGCCGCTCAGTGAGTCCGGTGCGTTCGCTCCCAGAATTGCCGCCTGCAGCTTCCTCAGCACTGCTGTCGGGGCTCGACTCTGCGAGTGCCTCAGTGGCTGCCTCATCAGCCCGCTGCGCTGCTCGCCTTGGTCGAACCACAGGCGCGACAACCACCACTTGGTTCTCTTTGGTCGACGGTTCCGTCGTCACCACGGGAACCCCCACTTGGGTGGGCCGACTCATCCTCGGGTCTCCAGCAGACGCGGGCAACAAAAATTCACTTAGTAAGAGTACTCAGCAAGCGCTCAGATACCCCAAAGCGAGGGCACAGCCACAACCGATCGACTGGTACCTTCTCATCTGTGACCAGCCTCCTTCTTGTGCGACATGGACAGTCCGTTTGGAATGCCGACGGCCGTTGGCAAGGCCAAGAGAACCCTCCGTTAACTGACCTAGGTAAGGAACAAGCTCGCCTTGCGTCTCATGGAGTCGGCGCAGTGGACGCAATTTATTGCTCCCCGCTTGACCGTGCGGCCACCACAGCGATGATCATCGCTGAGCAGATCGGAATGGGTCCGATTCTGATCCTCCCAGGCCTGATGGAACGTCACGCTGGCGAGTGGCAGGGCCTCACGCGGGACGAGATAGAAGAGCAGTACCCGGGGTATCTCGACGCCGGAACACGACCGCCATCTTGGGAAGATGACGATGAGGTTGAGGCGCGCGTGATGGCGGCCCTAGATGAAATAGCCGAGCAGCACCCCGATGGGCATGTGCTCGCTGTGGCTCACGCCGGAGTGATTTTTGCCGTTGAGCGCATCATCGGAGCTGAATGGGAGCGGCTGGCGAACTTAGGTGGCCGGTGGCTTGAACACGCCAACGGAAGTTGGACCATCGGCAACCGCGTTCACCTGCTCATCAGCGAGACTATTCCTGATCAGATCTGATCAACTGCAGATGAAGCGAAGCGATCTTGTGGAACTGCGGCAGCTATTTGCGAAGCAGCGGAATCTCCGAGTGATCCATCGGTTGAAATCTGCTCAAGAGTTGTAATTGCCTGTTCTACTGCTGCAAGGTCGGATTCAAGTTGACCGAGCACTAAAAGCTCGTCCTGCTCCCCGACAGAAACTGCTGAGCTCGTCGAGTCTGGGCTAGTCGAGTCTGGGGTGGGTTCGCTGTTTGTCTCCATGCCCGTACAACACTAGTAGTCGGCTCATGCAGTAACTCGCTGCCATGAAAGCAGGTCGACCTTGACGCTACCGATACTGTTCAGACCGCGTGTTCATGATTCTTTGCAACCAACGGTTCGTTGGTATTGAACTTCAACAAGAAACACTGATTGCTCAGGTGCAAGGGGAAACCCTCGGCCGTTCTCTGCTGATTGCCGTGGTCGTAATCTCGCCATACGTGATCTACAAGATGCGTCAGGTTCGCTTGGTCCGTCGCGCACATGAGGCAGTACTAGCGGCCGAGGCCGCGCCACCTCCACCAGACACTGTTCCGCTGCCTGCGCTCGAGGATGTGATCCGAGACATCTCGTATGTGGTGACCGAGGCCAAGGTGAACGGTGGCGCAATTTTGGTCATACCCACGCGGGTCACGGTGAGTCACCGAGAGGCCAGCGATGACATTGTGGACCTGTTGGTCAGCGACGCTCTGCGCAGATCAGGACTCATGATTGCCGGCCAAGAATCAACTCAGGAAGGCCGCCTCGTGCACTGCGTGCCGGCCAGTTCCCCAGCGTGAACACCGCAGGCCGAGGCCTGTACTCTTAGCCCTCAGCAGAAGTACTCCGAGACGCAACCTGAGACGGGTGATCCACATGCATGAAACAGCCACCATGCAACCAACCATTGTCGAGCCGGGTGGAGCAACAACCACCGTTACCGAGGAGCGACTCGAAACCGAAGACGGACCTGTTGCGCACATCGTCAAGACCAAGCGCAACGAAGATGCAGCAGCGAAAGTGCTTGCTGCGCGAGTTGAAGGAACCCCGCTCGAGGCCCTGTGCGGCCATGTCTGGGTGCCATCTCGTGACCCAAAGCAGTTGCCTGTTTGCCAAAAATGCAAAGACATTTATCAAATGTACAAAGGCATGAACGACGGGCTCGACGACACCCCTCGGATGTAGCGCGTCTGGAGCGGTTTTTCGACAGTATGTGTCGAAAAAGCGCTCCAGACGCGTATCGGGCGCGTGTAGATCAATCGGCGAAGGCACAGGAGTTCTCGGTCACCAAAACCTGCCGGCCGATTAGTTCAGCGGTCAGTCCCTCTGAGAGCAGCTCCGGATCGGTGCTTGTGCCAATCCAGCGTCGCCCGTCGGCAAGGTCTGCAATCACGAATGCCGAGGAGGGATCGGTCCCCGCGTAGGTCACCGTGTAGGAGGCAATGGTCGCAAGGCCCGATCCCTGATTCGTGACCTCTCGAACAGCAGTGGCGGCGCTGGCAGCATCGACGAGGTCTGCGACAAGAACCTCTCCCGGCTCGGTTGACCACACCGCCAAGGCAGGCTTGGTGAGCAACCCCGACACTGTGGTCACCAGACCGAGCGAACCAGGATCTTCACGCAGTCGATCCACCACCGCGGCAGTGGCCTGATAAGTGAAGTTGTTGAACGGTCCGCCGGCAAAAGCCATGCCTCCGATCAACGTGGGAGCTTGATCCTGAGCCAAGCCAAGTTCGCGTTGCTGCACCCGGACTGCTGCTGGGAAACAGCTGTACACCTCGGCGTACTGCACCTGATTGAGCGGCTGCTGCAGGTGCGCCGCTGCAGCATCGCCGAGCACCTTCATGGCGGGCCAGCGGCCCATCTCTGCTCGTTTTGTCAGCGAGACCGACAACGAAGATTCCAGCGCTACTCGCGGAAAGACCCACTGGTCGGTTGGCACGCCGAGTTCACGAGCCAAACCGACCGAGCACAACACCAGTGCTGCTGCCTGATCCACCGCCCACTGCGTGCTGTGCCACTTGGCGTAAGGAAAGGCCAGCGGCCGATTGCCCTCGCCGGCAACGCGCAAAAACTCTGCTGAACGAGGAGCGCCGAAGGCGGCATCTGGGTTGAGAGTTGCGACCTTGTTGAACTGATGCCACAGCGAGGCAATCGAGTCGAGGTGATCGGGTACTGACTGCCTCTCGGAATACCTGAGTGCTGCATCAATACAGGCGTACTGCTCGACCGCAGACCAGATTCCGGCAGCGATTTCGGCCTCTGCCATGATCTCGCCCTCGGGCATCCAACGCTCATCGGGCTCTGTGCCATCAGGCGTTGTGCCTAGGGCAGTTCCACCGGCGCGCTCAATGCTGAGTTGGCTGGCTTTGGCCTCGCCGCCGACGATCAACGCCGCTTGCATCTGCCCTGATTGGATGCCCAAAAGTGCAGCCCTGATCGGCGCGTGTTGGGGAACACCGATTTCTACGCGAACGGTTCGTGCCGCCTCACACCCCACACGCGTCGCAACCTCTCGGGCGGGGTCGCCGTAGCGCCAGTCACCCTCGGGCACCGCGACAAGTGAAATTTTCTGCAACAGCTCCGCCCGCCGCGGAGCAGCGACTGCCTGGTCGAGTGCCGAGCGCGCAGCCAACTCCATCATGGTGATGGGATCAGAAAGATCGCTTCTGACCGACCCAGACGAGTCAGAATGAACCCGGTGATGCGCCGTGCCGGTCGCTATGAGCACCGCCATGTTCGGATCAAGTTGGCCGAATGCTGAACCCATGATTTTGGAACCGTACTGTAAGTTTCCTGCACATGGCAGACATTGAATTCTTCTTCGATCCCCTATGCCCGTGGGCTTGGATCACTAGTCGGTTTGTGGTTGAGGTTGCTGAACAACGAGACCTGTCCGTTGAGTGGAGATTCATCTCACTCGCCATGATCAACGAAGTGCGCTTGAACGCCACCCCAGAAGAGGCCGCCGAGCTAGGAATCGAACCTGCGCCTCCTGGATTTGCAGCCGTCGCAGCTGCAGGAGCCTCGCTGCTACGCATCGCCGCGGCGATTCGACAGGAGTCGGGGAACGAGGCCGTGGGCGAGTTCTACACCACCTGCGGAAACCTCCTGCACAAAGGTGGCCGTTCGGCAGCCTTCTGGTCGAGTGACGGCCCCGGCGACCCAAGCGAAGTGGTCAACGAGATTATCGCCGAAGCCAACCTGTCGCCCGAGATTGCAGCCGCCGCCGACCAAGACGAATTTGATGTTGTGGTGCGAGCAGAAACAGACCTTGCGCTTGAGCGAACCGGAAAAGACGTCGGAACCCCCATCATCACCTTCGACACCACGCGACCCAATGAGGCCACGCTGTTTGGGCCAGTCATCAATCGCATTCCACGTGGAGAAGAGGCGCTGCAACTCTGGGACGCGATGTGGATTGTGGCCCGCACCCCTGGGTTGGCCGAGTTCAAACGCTCACTTCGCGGCGCACCCAACTTTGACTAGATCGCAGAGCACTCTTCACAGCTAGACGCGTCACCGACGCCTCAGGTGACGCAGGCGCAACAGGTAGCCTCGGGGGCTTCAGACAATCTGCGGGAGCACAGCAACATGAACTTCTCTGCAACACAGCGTCTCCGCCTAGCGCTGCTACCGATGCTCCTTGCGGGACTCATTGCCGCCGGATGCAGCTCAAAACAGGATGCAAGCACCACGCTCCTTGGGCAGGTACCTACAAACGGCCCTACAACTACGGTTCCGATCGCTGAACCCACGCCGCCATGCGCTGGCAAGAACGGAGTTGGCGGGGAAGTCCCCCAAGGTGCGCAACCAGGTGATCTGATCGCGTCGAGCAACTTGTCACAAGCTTACGGAACCACCGTCGGCTACCCAACGAACGCCGAGGTCTGGCGGATTCTGTATGTCTCCACTGGGTTTGACGAGACTGATCTGCAATTGGTCTGTGGCATGGCAGCTGCTCCCAAAGGCGGACCTGGTTCAGTCGATGGAGTCGGACATCTACTGACTTGGGCCCACGGCACGATTGGTTTGCAGCAGGCCTGCCTACCGTCTTCAAACCCGGCCACAGCCTTTTGGGGGAAGATGGCGGGCGGCATTGGCGCCGTGGCTTGGGGCGCTGGGCCCGGAGCGCACGTGGGTAGCCCGGCCGATGGGCTGTTACAAACTTCACTCAATCGCGGTTGGGTTATCTCCACTACTGACTACCAACCCAATAACACATACATCTTGGGCAAGGTTGCCGCGTCAAATGTGATCGACGCAGCGCGGGCCACAACGCAGCTCATGTCACAGCAGTTCGGCCCCGAAGGAGAAACACCAGCAGCAGCGCCGGTGCCAACTTCGTATGACACCATCTCTCTTGGTCATTCCCAAGGTGGCCACGCCGCGATGTGGACAGCTCAGCTCTACGAGACCTACCTAGCAGGTACTCCAAATGCGGCGGCAGCGCCGCTCCGATTGCGTGGTGCCGCGCTCGAGGCCCCCGCTTCAAACTTGGTAGCTCAGCCAGAGCTTCAACCTGGGGTTGAGTTTGGTCAAGGCCTTGCTGATTGGGAGATGCATCGGTCGATCCAACTCATTGGGTTGCCCATCGGCGCACTTGAGCTGCAGGTAGGGCCAGCACTGTTTTCGTACATCTTTGGTTCATGGGCGCAATTCTCTGCGCGAGGAACGCCGACAGAAAATGCCGATTTTCCTGCTTTCCCACCAGCCGCAAGCAACCTTGACCTAAGCACTATCGCCACGGATCAAGGCGCCGGCACGATTGCTTCGGTCATGCCGCTCTGCCTTGGCGGCTCCGATGCTCAAACGGTAAAAAAACTCGTGGCCCCGTACCGCGATGCCGCAAAGAACAAGATGCTGACTCCCTCCCTGTGGAATCTGCCCAAAGAGTACAAAGCAGATCAGTTCTTTCCCGGTGGTGCCGACAAAACCTGTGCCGAAACAACAGAGCCATCTATGACCAACTGGTGTAGTTGGATTCGCTGGAATATTCCCGGCCCCCTTGGAGACAACCCGTTTCCAAAATTCCCTAGTTGGGATGGAGCCCCGCTTCCACTGATGATCGCTCAAGGAGCAAACGATCCGGTGATCCACTGCATCCCGCTGAAGGGTGCGCCGAAGGCAGAAGTTCCCGATGCTGCAAACTGCATGAGTTCAGCGTTGTACGACACCCTAAAAACGCAGGCCTACTGCCCAGCGTCGGGCAACAAAGGCCACTTGCAACTCTCGGTGTTTCGCAAGAACGGCCGAGACAGCCCTGCTGGCCACTTGGCAATTCCAGGGCAGATTGCCGCCGCGGGGCTGTCGAACACACCCACCGACCTTGTCTTCAGCGGGTCGCCATTAGACAAGTTCATTACGGCCAGTTTTGATGGCACCTTAGAAGCCGGCTGCAGCGCCGAAATACTCAATCCCTGATCTGGTTGCTCTCTGAAACCTGTGCTCTGTTTTCGGACTGCTTCGGTTGAGGGTTATTCTGATGAAGCGGGCCTCTAGCTCAGTTGGTAGAGCAGTGGACTTTTAATCCATCGGTCGTGGGTTCGATCCCCACGGGGCCCACCATGTGTCGCTGCAATCTGGGTTCAGAGATGAACCCAGATTCCCGCCCACCCAGATTTCTGGTGAGGCACGCTCCCGGTTAGGCAGTTTCCCAGTTCAGTCGGACTCTGAATCGAGCGTCGCCCTCGGACCACATGGCAAAGTTCGTTCCCCATACGTTGTTGGTCAGGCAGAGGTCCCAGCCCTGCGAAAGGTCCAGCTCGAAGTGCTGGTCCTGAACCGGTTCGAACTCGAGCAACTTGAGCTTTCCCGGAGCCACGAGTGAAGCATCAACAAACTCCAAATTGATCCCCTCGGGGTGACTCACTTGATCGGCGCAGTGAAGGTTGCGGGCACCGTATGCCACTACGTCTGAGGGAGACACCCACTCGTTGAGCTTGAGCATCTGCCACAACGAGAAGTCAAAAACACGCGGCGCAAACTGCCAACTGATGGCCTGCGGCCAGCGCGCTGCCGCCTTGTTGAACCATTGCAACTCAAACTCCAATGACCCGCTCAAGGCGAGCGCCGGGCCGGGGGGAACTGCCGTCTGGCGGGGGCACCGCAGGGTGAGCACAGCTAGCTCTGGTAGAGAAACTGGGGCCGATGTTGCAGCCGCAAACTCAAGGTGAATCTGCAGCAACTCCTGACCATGGCGGGCTCCACGCCACACGCCCACCACGTGTGGTCGCCACACTGCAGAGATGGCTCCCGAGTCCTCGAGTCCAGGCTTGGTGTTATCCCATGTTGCCCACCACATGTCAGCATCGGCGGTGGCGGAGTTGTAGGTAGAAAACCAGCGCTCGTAATCGGCAGCTGAGTACGTCTGAACACAAAGTCGTCCCAAGCCGGCAGCGCCGGCTAGATCCCTGCCAGATGCGTCGGTGAGTTGCGCAAGAGACCCGTCAGAGTTCAGGCGAATCTGATACTCGCCAAGCTCAATCGAACTGCTGCTGTAGTGCGGCACTGCCACTAGCTCAGTGGTATTGGGTCGCAGCGGAGTGAGCGCATCAAGCGCAGCTTGAGCCTCGGCTGCGTGACCCGCCCGACCATGTCGTTCTAGGGCAGCAACAAACTGCTGCAGGTACTGTCGCTGCTCAGCCCAACTCGCCTCGAATCGCTGTGTGGTCGGATCGTGTCTGATGTGGCTCAGATCATCTGCAGCCCAATGTGCAACTTCGGGCCAGTGTGTTTTTTGGTCCATACCCCAGGTGTGTTCGGCCACGAGCAACAACTGAGTAGAGGCCTGATCAAGCGCAAGATCATCGACCGCAACTGCGCTAGTTGCTGGAGCATCAGGCGAAATCCAAGAAGTGCGTAGTCGACACAGTTCACGGAAGGCCGCAGTTTTTTGGGGATCGCTGCCCACACCAAAAATCCAAGTGTCACCAATTTCTTGATGAAGAACAGGTTGCAGACTCTCGCCTTCGCTAGTCGGAAGAACCCGCAACAGATCGGCAACATCATCCAATCTTGCAGCCCGAATCCGAGCGTTCGGGAAGCGCTCAGAGAGGGATGCAAAGCGTTCCATGACTTGTTCAACGCTATGCGGGCCCAGGTTGTCGCCGGTGAGGTCAAGGGCAACTGCAGTAGACGTTCCCGCAATGACTTGAACATCGCCGTATCCGCCTGGCTGATACATGACTTGGACCTCTGCAGAAGGAGTAGCCGCATCATCACGCCAGCGGAACAACTCTGGCACCTGAGGTGCCGTTGCGGCAGGGTTCACGCCAATATGCAAGAAGTCCACACCAGCGCCTGCTAGCACCGATACCAACCCACGAGTGTGTCCTGGCACATCCGTCATTTTTGCCGCCCGGGTCTGCACTCCGAAACGCTCATCAAGGCGCGCAGACAGGGTGAGGCCGTACTCGAGCAGTGAGCGGTCGCAATACTCGGTGTGCACAGTGAACGGCAGCGCGTGCCAACACAGGTCACCGCGTTCAACTGCATCATGCAACAGTCGCCCACCCGAGTTGGCCTCGGCTTCTAATGCCTCGGTCAGAATCCACGAGCCAGTTGTCCAGCGGAACTGCTCAACACCGCCACGCTCTCTTAGTTCCTCTGCAACTGCAACAGCGCGCGGAAAGAACTCATCTAAGTAGCGCTGCCGCACAACGTGAGCAAGATCAGTAAAACCCACATCAAGATGCGTCTTGAACACCACCAGGACTTCGTTGACATCAGGATCTACATGCTCAGCCATGCTCAGTCTCCAGAAAGAGAATGCCCACAGTCGTTGCGAGCACGCAGAGCAACAGCGTTGCGTTGCCGAGCGGTGTTGCCAACATGCCGTCCGACACTGCGGGCACTCCAAAAACTGCAGCTGCCCCTGCAACGCATGCTGATCCGGCGTTGAGGAGCAGATGCAAACGGCTTGGTGGCCCCGAGCGGGAGCCAAAACACCCGCAGCTATCTAACGAGGCTCGCCGAGCAGCCCAGAGAAGCGCTGCAAAACCGGCGTACGCCACGGCCACCGCCGCCGCAACGACTCTGCCACCAACCACGAGCGCAACAAAGCCAAGTAACAACTCGGTAAGGCCCAAAACTCGAGCAATCAGAGCCGACGATCGCTCTTGGCCGGCAAGCGGAAACTGCAGTTTGCGCAGAACGCCCGCCAACGCGGCAGGGTCGAGCAGTTTGGTCGCGCCCGCAGCGAGCAGAACCAGACACGTCACCCAAAACGCCCCTGCCAGAACTGTCACAGCTCTGAGCGTACAGATCTGAGCGTGCAGAGCGGAACTGCGCCACAATAGGTGGGTAGGTTCATCTCTGTAGCGGAAATAATTTCTAGGTGGGTGTCAACCGAACAAGGTCCCCAGGCGTTGAAGAGGCATGCGGTGCAAGATTCAGCAGATGACAGCGGTTTCAGGAGCTTCTACGAGCGCCTGCAACCACGCGCCATCTCGGTTGGTCGCCGCCTTCTCGGGGACCAAGCCCTTGCCGAAGACGCCGCTGCAGAAGCTTTCGCCCGCGCCTACGCCAGGTGGAGCAAAGTGCGTCAGCATCCCAACCCAGACGCATGGCTCCTACGAGTGGTCGGCAACATTGCTGTTGACTACCTGCGCAGAGAGGGCCGCAGACCGCAGGTCAGGCCGGAGCAAGTTCGCACCGATCCCTCTGGTGATTCAGCAGCGTTGCGTATCGACCTTACCGATGCCATGCAGCACCTCTCTGGCCGACAACAAGAGGTCATCGTGCTTCGCTACTTGATCGACCTACCAGAAGAAGACGTGGCGCTAGCCCTCGGTGTGTCTAACGGTTCGGTCAAGACCCACCTGCATCGAGCAACCGCGAAACTCCGCAGTCAGATGAAGAACCTCTCGGCTGCCGCTCATGATGAGGCGGCTGGCAAAGTAGAAACAGACTCCTTTGATTCATTGCAGCAACTGTCCGAGAACGGAGTGAATGATGCCTAAAAACACACTTCCGAGCTATCCGGCCGCAGGAGATGAGGCCAGATTCGATGCCATCGTGCAACAAGGGCGCTCCATTCGGCGTGGGCGAACTACCAAACGAGCCGCAACTATTGGCAGTGTCGGAGTAATGGTGGCAGCTATCGCCATTTTCGCACTTATCGATACCTCGGTTCCGTCTCAGGCCTCGCAGGTAGTTGCTAATAGCGCCGAGATTGAAACCCCAACAGTTCCTGAGGCTGAGATCGCCGAATCTGGGTCCCTCAGCCTGCGGATTGAGCAGGCGGCAGCCGGCGTGGAAATCGGCCTGAATGACTCCGCTGCGGCGGTTGCCGTTGCAGGAGAACCACCAGCGCAGCAGTGCGTCACGGTAACGGTGCGAGCCCCGGGATCGGGAGCAACCGGGGTAGTCCTTGCAGAGGGCTTCATCTGCAATGGCGGATCTCAGGCTGCTTCAGCAGTGGTTCAGGTTCCCCTCACTGCCGCCATCGACGGAGTACAAGTCGGGTGCGCAGCAACTGCCGTTCGCACTGATGTAGCACCTGATCTTTCGGAGCCACTCGGCTCAACTTTCTCGGTCTCGCTACCCATCGGTATGAGCCCCGGCAAGTACCAGATCACAGCCGAGGCTGTTTCTGGACTTGGAGACGGCTGCGCCGGGTCTGCAGAGGGATCTAGCGAGTCAGAACACTCAACAGCGGCAACAGGAAGTTTCATTCTCTAGCTCGGGTCACTAGGCGTAACTGAACCCAGTCGGCCTTATCACCCTGTGAGACATCTCGAGCGTGCCAAGCTCTACTAGTGAGCAGCGAGGACACAACTAGCAACGGCCCAACGGCTGAAGACGAACCAGTAGCTGTGGGCGAGCAGACCGAAGAGAAGCTGACGCTTGCCGAGAAGTCTGCCCGAGCTTGGACAACTGCTTTATTTCGGGCAGCCCGCTGGGCAGATGCTCGAGATCGCCCACACCCAGTTGCAGCCGACGGAGCGATTGATCCTCAGGCAGACCCAGATGCAATTGTTGCTGCAGAGCTACGTGTCCTCCGGTCGCTCGACCCGGACCTTATCGACCTTCCTGCTCTGGAAGAGTCAGGCCCACTTGCCGCGGATCAGGTTGACCCCACGTTGATTAGCGCTGCCATTGCTGGTGCAAGCGTCAACGCTAGCGCTGTGGTCGAGGTCAGTGGTCCTGGCGCAACTGCCTCGGCTTGGGCTGTGGCCAAGGCGGCTCTGAGCATTGTGGGCGCCCCCGTCACTGTGCCGACCATGACGGTGGCAGCGCTACGGACAGCAAAGGTCACCCGTTCCAGAATTGAGCTCTACCCCGAGCATTTGCATGCACTTGCCGGCGGTGGCGAGTCGCCACTTCCGCTGACTCGTGTAGCGCGTAGAGCAGCAAGCACGCGCTATGTGATCACCTCTGATCTACACCGCTGTATTCCTGGTCGCCTTGATTGGCCAGAACGCCAAGGCACCAAAGAGCTCTACCACGAGGTGCTGAGTGGCTATGCAGACGATGACTGGCACCTCATCGAGAACGGCGACGTTGAGGACTATTGGATGGTGGGCGGCTCAACCTGGGGAGCGGTCTATGACGTTGCGTACCTCACGGGGGCGGTGGGACCAAGCCGAGAGGAGTCGCGTCGCACCATTCTCAGAGAGCAGCTCGACCGAATTGTTGAAAACAACGAATCCATCTATTCCCTACTACGAGACAGGTTCTGCGCACAGGGCCGCTACCTGCGGACCATGGGGAATCACGACGACGCCTACACCGACCCAAAGATGGTCGACTACCTGACTTCAACACACCTGCCCGGGGCGGAGCTTGTAGACAATGTTTTGTTGTGTTCTGACGAAGCCGAACCAAGCGATGGCATCGCTGGCGTATCGGCTGTGATCTGCCATGGCCACCTGACCGACTCTTGGAATGGCCCTGGATTTGCGCCGCTCGGACGCTCTATCACCTGGCTCATTACCGGCCTTGATGACCTACCGAAGATCCCGAAAGCAGGGGGCCTTCCCGATGAGCAGGGCCTTGTCAGGTTGCTTGCTGGACGAGCTAGGAATCGGCTCATTACCGTTGACCCTAGATACGGCGGCAACCGCAGATTCGACAGCTTGGACGAGCAACGTCTGTTCGCTCGTCTCGCGGACTGCCCGCCAGAGGGTGGCGAATGGCCTTGGCTGATCTTTGGCCACACCCACTTTCCGATGTTGTGGCCACAAGATGCTCAGGGTGACAAGGTGAAGTACGCCAACTCAGGCTGCGGAGTCCTCGATAAGGCAATGACCTGTTTGGAATGGGACTCAAGCGACTCAGAAAATCCGCTGCGGCTTGTTGTCTGGCTAGCTGACCCAAGTGGCGCTCGCCGGATTGAACTCATTCCCGATGGACCCACGTTGCGCGCTGTTTAGCCCAGCGCTGTTTCGCCCAGTAGCCCTAGCGACCCGTGTGCCCAAAGCCGCCTTCGCCGCGATCTGATGCATCGAGTTCTTCTACTTCCACAAAATCCACATGCTCTACTGCTTGAATCACGAGTTGAGCAATGCGCTCGCCCCTCAAAATCTCGAACGGCTCAGCTGGGTCGGTATTGATGAGCAGCACTTTGAGCTCACCTCGGTACCCGGCATCGATCAGTCCGGGGGTGTTCAAACAGGTCACGCCATGTTTCAGTGCAAGGCCGCTGCGAGGCTGAACAAACCCCGCGTACCCCTGCGGGATCGCGACCGCAATGCCGGTAGGAATGAGCGCCCTACCGCCACCAGGCTTCAATGTGATGGCTTCTCTGGCACGTAGATCAATTCCTGCATCACCCGGTTTTGCATACTCGGGAAGGGGAAGATCTGGGTCAAGTCGAACGACGGGTACTTGCAGCACGCAGCCGAGGTTAGCGGTTAGCTACGCGTGCAGAATCCCCAGACTTTCAACTCCGGGGCCCAATGACCGTACGCTGGGGAGATGCTCGCATGGATGGATCTAGAGATGACTGGCCTTGATGCAACCAAGAACGTGATCGTAGAGATCGCAACCTTGATTACAGATGATGAACTCAACATCATTGCCGAAGGCCCCGATCTAGTCATTCACGCAACCGAGGAGCAGCTTGCGTTGATGGACGATGTAGTAGTTGAGATGCACGAGCGCAGCGGGTTGACCAACGAGATTCGTGCCTCTGTTATCACTCTCGAAGAGGCAGGCGCTGCAACTCTTGCCTTCATTCAGACTCACATCCCCGAGCCAAGAACAGTGCCGCTCTGTGGAAATTCAATCGGGATGGATCGAAGGTTCCTGACGGCCTACCTTCCAGAGATCGAGGAGTACCTTCACTATCGCTCGGTTGATGTCTCGACGATCAAAGAACTCGCTCGCCGTTGGTACCCAGCCGACTTGAAGGACTACCAGAAGTCGGCTTCAGCGCATCGCGCCATGGACGACATCAAGGAGTCTCTTGAAGAACTGCGCTACTGGCGCACGCGGGTATTTCGCGCCATAGACAATCCAGCAACAGTAGATACAGCCACAGTAGATACAGCTGAAGGATGAAGCAGGAGCAACTTCCGCCCGAAGAGGATGCAGCAGAGGTTGCACCGGGGGTGCTCCGCATTCAGCTACCGATCTTTCTGCCGGGCCTTGGGCATGTGAACTGCTACGTCCTTGAAGATGCCAAGGGGGTAACTCTGGTTGACCCAGGCCTTCCTGGGCCTGATGCACATCGTGAACTCACCACACGTCTGATGAGGGCTGGCATTCCGATTGAGCGCGTACACACAGTGTTGGTCACCCATTCACACCCCGATCACTTCGGTGGTGCAGGCCGCCTTCGCGCAGAGCAACACTGCGACGTGGTAGCTCATGCTCACTTCATTACCCCCTTCGATCAGGGCGACAACACCATCGAGGGCGACATCGTGGAGTTGGAGGATAACCAAGACGCAGGTCAGCCCAGCATGCTGCGACAATTGCTTTTTGGTGAGGGCGAGATGCCCGATATTCCGGGCAGGACAACCCCATGGGGCGGAGACCCGATCCTGCCGCCAGCCGAGCAACTTGAGTACATGCGTAGCTGGGATGACATCTCTAAACAGGGCTTGCTCTCGCTCGCTCCAACCGTGAGGGTTCAAGACAACGAGGTGATCCGACTCGGCCGAACGGACTGGCAGGTGGTTCACACACCGGGCCATACCGAGGATCACATCTGCCTCTTTGACCCCATCAACGGCACCTTGTTGTCGGGTGATCATGTGTTACCAACAATCACGCCTCATATATCTGGGATGGCTCCCGACTCTGACGCTCTGAGCCAATTCTTTGCTGCCTTAGAGCGAGTTGGGGCAATCGAGGGTGTCACGAAGGTTCTACCCGCCCATGGCTTACCGTTCGAGGACCTGTCTGGCCGAGTTCACGAGATCATTGAACATCACGAGGATCGCCTTGAGTTGCTGTTTCAGATTGCGCTGGAGCTAGAAGGTGCACCGGTCAAGGAGTACTCACAACGCTTGTTCAAAGAACGCTCGTGGGGGCCCATGGCCGAGTCAGAGACGTATGCGCACCTTGAGCATCTTCGCCGTGATGGCCGACTCAGCAACTTTCAAGATGCTGAGGGTGTTCTGCGTTATCAGACCTCGCCCTGATTCCCTGAGGCCGCTCTCCTCCGGCCGCCGGGAATCAAGCAGATTTTTTAATCGCTTGCATTCTGATACGGCTAGTGGTGCAATCGAGAGTCTCTTGAGTGAGCCGGACTCATTCAGGCAGTCACGAAAGCAGTAGTCAGATGTATCAGGCAACAGTTCCAACACAATCAGCCGTTTGGCCTTGTGTTGAGTCGCGCTTGAACTCAACGAACATCTCTTCGTGCACGCCAAGCCATTCCACCGGGCACCTCGGCACACAGCACTCTGGAGCACAGCACTTCGGAACCCATACGTGTGTGTCGATTGTTCTACCCCGACGGGGAGTCCCTCCGCAGTAACCGCAAGGTCTGCGATAGGTAATGACTCTAGAAGCCGTCGGGTAACTCACTCGGGCGGCTTTTGTGTTTGGCCGACTAGCAGCCGAGTTTCACCGTCGTTGGATTCCCTGTCGTTGGATTCCCTGTCGCT
>WLJI01000053.1 GCA_009701845.1 Actinomycetota bacterium | reverse complement strand
TAGTCAAGCGGTTCGGAACCAAGACCACCGTCAGCCTCGGGTTATCTATCGTCGCAACCTCCCTCGTGACCATGGCGTTTCTTGAAGTCGACTCCAGCTACTGGCAGATTGTGTGGCGACTCATGTTGCTAGCAGTAGGGATGGGGCTCACGATGGCTCCCTCTACAGACTCAGTCATGGGTTCTCTGCCGCTCGGCAAGGCCGGGGTTGGATCTGCTGTGAACGACACCACACGACAGGTAGGCGGCGCACTTGGAGTCGCGATCATCGGTAGCGTTTTGGCCTCGGTCTACGGCTCCAAAGTGAGTGACTTCCTCACTAGCCAGGGAGCACCTACTCAGGCTATCGATGCCGCTAAAGGATCGCTCGGTGGAGCGAACCTCGTTGCGGCACAGGCGCCAAGCGCCGAAGCTGCCGCAGGTCTTCTGCGAGTTGCCAATAGCGCCTTTGTTGATGCCCTGCACTGGAGTGTGCTCGTGGCAGCAGTTCCGGTAGCGATTGGCGCAGTCTGTGTCTACCTCTTTCTGCCAGCTACAGCACGCTCCGAGGACCTGCTTGAGCAGGGCGCTGAGTTTGAAGCTGAACACCAGAACTAAGACGACCAGAACTGAGGAGTCCAGAACTGAGGTGCCCCAGCCACTACAGCGTTGGCGGCAGGATCGCCTCGATCAGATGCGGACCAGGCGTAGCGAACGCAGTTGCGAGTTGCTCCGAGAACTCTTCGGCGGTAGTTGCCCGAGTGGCCACGACACCAAGCCCCTGAGCAAGCGCCACAAAGTCGAGTAGGGGGTTTGTGAGATCGAGCATCTCTAACGCCTTGGGGCCTGGATGCGCACCCACACGTGACAGCTCAAGATTCAAGATTGCATACGACTGATTGTTGAGAATCACGGTGATTACATCAAGGCCCTCTCGCACTTGGGTCCACAGGGCTTGAAAGGTGTACATCGCACTGCCATCAGCTTGCAGATTGAGGACTTTGCGCCCCGGAGATGCCACGGCGGCTCCCGTTGCTACTGGCATTCCATACCCGATTGCTCCACCTGGGAGACAGAGCCAGTCATGACGAGGCGCGCCAGCTGTGAACCCAGCGACAAACAGTCCAGCAGTGTTTCCTTCATCGACGACAATGACGTCTTCGGGTAAGAGAGCACCGATTGCTGCAGCGAAGGACTCGGCGTTGAGCGGCCCAGAGGGTAGTTCTGGGCGGGATGGCTCTGCGAGCACCGCCGAATCGGCCGGAGCACCCAACATGTCTGCAAGTTCCTCTAATGCCGCTGTTGAGTCATCTCCTGGCTTGGCCAGAACATGAACAGTGCAGCCTTCTGGCACGAGGTCCGAGGCAATCTCTGGATAGGCAAAGAAAGAGACCGGTGAAGCAGCGCCAACCAAGACAAGGTGTTTCAGGCCGGCGAGTTGGGCCTGAGCAAACTCAGCCAAGTACATCAGGCGGTCGAGCGCTGGCAGTCCTGCGCCTCGCTGCAGGCGTGGCGGGAATGTCTCTGCAATCAGGCGAACCTCAGCGCTTTCGCTGATCCGTGAGGCTGCAACCAAGCCTGCTTCCATCAGAGAAGACCCTGCGAGCAGAAACGCCGTGGGCTCACCAGATCTCACCACCTCAAGAATTTGCGCCAGAGTGGAGGCCTCAACAGTTCGTGGTTGTGGACGTGCGGCAGGACCAGCGGGGCCATCAGAGTCAAGCCAGCACACATCGGCTGGCAGAATGAGCGTTGCGACCTGCCCCGGAGGACCAAAGGCAGCAGCAACCGCATCGGCGGCGTCGGATTGCAGTCGCTCCGTGGAGTCAGCAGAGCGGATCCAACCTGAGACGCCTTGAGCGATGCTCTCAATATCGCTCTGCAAAGGTGCGTCGTACTGTGCGTGATAGGTGGCGTGATCCCCAACGATGTTGACAACGGGGGTGTATCCACGACGCGCATTATGAAGGTTGGCCAGTCCATTCCCAAGTCCGGGTCCAAGGTGCAACAACACAGCTGCGGGCCTACCGGCCATCCTGGCGTATCCATCGGCAGCGCCAGTAGCGACTCCCTCAAAAAGTGCAAGTACTGAATGCATTTCGGGAACTTCATCAAGCGCTGCAACAAAGTGCATCTCGGAGGTCCCGGGGTTCATAAAGCAGGTATCCACCCCCGCGTCTACAAGAGTGCGGATAAGTGCTTGTGCGCCGTTCATAGTTGGTCCTCAGTGTTAAATAGAATTTCGGGGTTCAGAATGCCGTTTGGGTCGAAGGCCGCCTTGATGCGTCGCATGAGAGCAATCTTGGCGGGGTCGACGAGTTCGTTGAAGAACTGCTTCTTTGCACGACCAACACCGTGTTCGCCAGAGATAGCGCCCCCAAGGGCAAGACCTGCTGCAAAGAGCTCGGTGAGCAGGCGGTGCCTGCGTTCCGTATCAGAACAGAAAATCCCCATATGAACGTTGCCGTCGCCAGCATGACCGCAGCCAGCGATCCATGCGTCGTACTCAGTAGCGAGCAACCCGACGCGTTCCATGAACTGTGGGATTTGAGCGCGAGGTACCACGATGTCGATGATGTCATCGGCCCCTGCTGCCTTAGCCATCCAGAAGGCTTTTTCGCGAGCATCAATCAGTCCCGCAGCCGCAGCAGATGGCAAAACGTATGCATCAATAGCCCCGAGTTCAAAGAGCATCTCGGACAGCCGCTCGGTGTCTTCTTCGAGACGCGACATAACCGAGTTTTCCATCATGACCACCAAATAGGCCAACGCCGTGTCTTGGATCTCTTGAGGTATCCCGAGTTCGAGTCCGGTGAAGGAGTGAACTGCAGACATCGTGAGCAGGTCTATGTACTCGAGCACGACTGGCCCAATGCCAGAATCCACCACACGGGGAACGGCAGCTGAGACCTCTTCAAGGGTACGGAAGGGAGCGAGAACCGTCATCTGGTTCTCGATTCTGGGCGACAGTTTGAGCGTGGCTTCGGTGACTAAAGCAAGAGTTCCCTCGCTGCCGACTACGAGCTGTGTGAGGTCATACCCAGTTGAGGCCTTGACGAACTTGCCACCTGAGCGAAGGACCTCCCCGCCTGGCAGCACAAGTTCCACCCCGAGCACCTGATGGCGAGTTACGCCGTACTTCACTGCACGCATGCCACCTGCGTTGGTAGAAATATTGCCACCGAGGCTGGAGGAATACTCGCCTGGATAGACCGGATAGATCAGATTCTGCTCACGAGTGAGCAGATCAAGTTCATTCAGACGCACCCCGGGTTGCACTACAGCAACGTGGTTCTCAGTGTCTATCTCGAGCACCTGATTCATACGCTCGAAAGAAACCACAATCGAGTGAGCCGCGGGGACTGCAGCACCAGAAAGTCCGGTACCGGCTCCGCGCGCTGTGACCGAAATGCGTTGGCTATCAGCAAACTTCAAGATTGCAGATACCTCATCGGTGCTCTCGGGGCACAGCACGAGTTCTGGCTGAACTGCTGGCACTGTCAAACACTCATCGCTTCCATAGTCGGCGAGCGAGTCGGCACTGAGCACCCTGTTAGCTGGAAGTATCCCTGCAAGTTGTTCAGTAAGCGTGACCATGAGACCCCCCGAGTGACCCTGCTGCGATGCAACACAGGTGCTTCGCAAGACTAATTGAACTCAGCAGCCATGCAATCAACAGTCTACTGAGCGCCAAAAACTAGGCGAAACTATAGAGATGAGCGCCACAGGTGAGTTGATTCTCTGGATGGATACACCAGAGGCACTGCTCCGACAGGTTGTGGGCTCCAAAGCTTCGGCACTCGCACGTGTTGCGCGAGTTGGTTCTTTTCCGTCGGGTAATCCACCGCAGTCCGGTCAACGCCATCGACTAGGCACTCAAGACATCTCGGGCCTTGAAGATGCTCAGGAAGCAAACAGCTTCGCATTCCCTACGATTCCCACCCCACTAGGTTTCGTCATCAGCGCTGCAGCTTGTTCAGAACTCCTCGGCCAAGAATCCGTGGCAGTTCCGCTGAGCGACTGCTTCAGAGCATTAGATGCCGGCCATATCCGACCAGAAGAGCTTGCAACACAAGCGCAGTCCCTTCTTGACAAAGCAGTCTTTTCTGCAAGGTTCCTCAGCCAGCTCGAAATGGCCGTGACCAAACTGCAGCTTGAGGGAGGCGAAGAGACCCTTCTAGCTGTTCGGTCAAGCGCAATCTCTGAAGACCTTGTGGGGGCCAGCTTTGCGGGCCAATACGAGAGCGTTCTGGCAGTGACAGGGCTTGATGAGGTGATACGCAGTTACCGCCTCGTCGTGGCTTCGCTGTTCTCTGCTCGCGCGATCGCCTACCACAAGTCGCTTGAAACAGATCCGCAAGCAAATCTGATGGCCGTTGCGGTGCAGCGAATGGTGCGCTCGGATCTAGGCGCATCCGGAGTGCTGCTGAGTTCTGACCCTGACCTTCAGGGGCGGCAGCGAACAAGCGGGAAGTATTCCGACATCGCTCAAGCTGGCACGACGGAGGTTGCCACGATCGAAGCATGCTGGGGTATGGGCGATGCACTCGTTGACGGGCTCATTATTCCTGAACGCTACGAGGTTCTGAACGGAGCTTTTGACGAGGAGAAGAAGCCACGGGTGGCAGTTTTTGCACAGCCGCAACTCCTGAAGTCGAACGGGTCAGGAGAGCTAGTCGCGACTACCGAGTTAGAAAGGTCCACTCAGGTTTTGGACATGGATCAGATCTTGCTCCTCACTACTTGGGGACGTGTTCTGGCGCAGAACTTTGGTCACGCTGTGGAGTTGGAGTGGGCTGTAGATGGGATCACAGATCAGATCCTGCTGGTTCAGGTTCGCCCATTTTCTCAGCGAGAATCTGCTGGTAGCGATAGCCCTGAGGACTCTGCGAGCAACCCTCTGCTCCTGCTTGGAACCGGAGTTGGAATTGGATCGGGGGCAATCGAGTCTCGGGTCTGTGTACTCACAGACCCCCTAGATGCCGAGGCGTTTAGAGAGGGCGACGTGATCGTCACGAGAAACACCGATCCGTCGTGGTTGCCGCTGATGCTTGAGGCTTCTGCGCTAGTGACAGAGCATGGAGGCCGCACTTCCCATGCCGCCATTCTGAGCCGCGAACTCGGACTTCTGTGCGTAGTTGGCTGCGCTGATGCCACGGCGAAACTGCTCGATGTACAGCGAGTTCGAGTGGCCTGCGAGCACGGTCTTGGGACCATTACCCGTGCAGACGACTCACCCACCTAAACGCGGCGGGCCAAGCTGAGGACTGCCGGCTCAAGTGCTTTCAGCACAGATTGGGTCAGGGGAGAAGAAGATGAGTAGCAGCTGTTAGTGATGCCACGGCCTTCAGCACCGACAGCTCTTGTTGATTGCGAAGTCGATCCCAAGATTCGAAGGACCACAGCAGATCGAGCATCTCGAGGCGTTCAGCCGAGGTATGCACATCCGTTGCGTCGAGCTCCTGAGAGAACTGCACGAGCAGTTGCTCCCTTAACACTTCGGCAAGGTCAAGTAACCGCTCGGTAATCGCAGTCGAGTTATTGGGGCGCCCCGCTAGGGCGTGTCGTGCCGGCGTGACCTGCTCAAAGAGATCGGAACGTTGTGCTGCGAGAGCTGCAACACGTTCGTCGAGAGACCCCTCAGAACAAAGTGATTCCACAAGGGGAGTTACCCGAGTGGTTTGCACTGCAACGAGGTCTGCATACAGCGTCTCCATATCTTCGAAATGCTGAAATATGGAGCGCACCGAGGTCTGGGCCTGCTCTGCAATCTGCTTCGTGGTGGGAGCGAAAATCCCCTGCTTGAAGAGGTCGAGTAGCGCTTCGACAATAGCCGTTCGAGTTTTTGCACCCCGCAGTACACGCCCATCAGTACATGGCTGCTGTGCAGCAATCTCTGCAGCTGAGAGGTTCATACAGGGTGTGACTCTATGAACTCATGCACCATGTTTGCCAACTCGGGGCCTGCATCTTCTTGCAGGAAGTGTCCGGCGCCAACAACAGTCTGGTTGCTGCTTCCCGCACACGCAGGTATTCCCGAGAGGAAGGCTCGCTCGCCTCTTTTTGTAACGGGGTCAGAATCCGAAAACGCCAGCATCACCGGACGCGACCACGTATGGAGCACATCCCATGCATCTCGGTTTTCTTGGGCTGAGGGCGCTTCAGGAGAATCCGGAACCAACATCGGAAAGCGACGTGCTGCGACCGTAAAGGATTCCTCGGGAAACGGAGCGTTATAGGCCGCCACAACCGGCTCTGGAAGCTCACTTGTAGTACCCATCTGCACAATCGCACCGGAGTCAAAGTGTTCAACCTCTTGAGAGAACTTCCTCCACTGGGCAAAGGCCGGCGGCTGAGGCTTATCTCCAGTTGGGAGTCCGGTATTTGCAATCACTAGCCGAGAGAATCGCTCGGGGAAAGCGGTCGCTAACCGCAATCCAATGAGTCCGCCCCAGTCCTGACACACCAAGGTAATGCGGTTCAGATCAAGTGCGAGGAGCCAACTCGACATCCAACTCACATGGCGCTCGTAGGTATAACTACTCGGATCTGATGGTTTATCGGAGCGCCCAAAGCCAACAAGATCCGGTGCTATCACTCGGTGGCCGGCCTGAGTAAGAGGGGGAATCATGTGCCGATAGAGATACGACCATGATGGCTCCCCATGCATGCACAGAATCGGATCCGCATCTCGCGGCCCTTCGTCAACATGGTGGACCCTCAGTTCTCCGCCCTCAAAATCATCCACGCTGCTGTAGTTGGCCTGATAGGGCCACAGGGGGAGGTTCTCAAAGCACTCATCGGGAGTTCGAAGCGATTTCAAGGGATTCTCCAAGTTCTAGTTGCGCCAAACGAACTGCTCGCAGCGAGCAGACACTCAGATGCGTTCAAAGTTGCGGCGAAGCTCCCACTCAGTCACCACATTGTTGGATGACTTCCACTCTTCACGAGCAGAATGCAAAAGGTGTTCGAAGACTGATGAGCCAAGGGCCTTGCGAGCAAATTCAGAGTGCTCGAATCGGCTAATCGCCTCGACGAGATTCCAGGGGATTCGTGGGATGTCTTCTGCCGTATACGCGTTGCCCATGTAGGGGTCGCCGCAGTCAAGACCAGACTCTATGCCGTCAATTCCCGCAGCAATGACTGCAGCAAAGGCGATATACGGATTGCAATCCGCGCCTGGTATTCGCGACTCAATGCGCATACCAGCACCGTGGCCAACTAGGCGCAGTCCACAGGTGCGGTTATCGGGTGACCAGACAACAGCTGTTGGAGCCCAGGAGTCGGGCTGATAGCGCTTATAGCTGTTGATATATGGAGCAAAACACAACGAGAGTTCCTGCGAGTGCGCCATGAGGCCAGCCACCCATGACCGAAAGATCGGGCTCATTCCGTTTGGCCCGTCGCCGGCGCACAGTGGGCGGTCATCCTCAAGGCTCCAGATCGAGGAGTGAATGTGACAGCTTGAGCCTGGCTGGTCGATGCTTGGCTTCGCCATAAAGGTCACTGCCTTGCCCTGAAGGTATGCGATCTCCTTGGCGCCATTTTTATAAATCGTGTGATTATCCGCCATCGTTAAGGCCTCTGCGTAGCGCAGGTTGAGCTCATGCTGACCAGGAGCGGCCTCGCCTTTCGAGAACTCAACTGGTAGCCCAGCCTCGAGCATGCCGTTTCGGATGGCGCGGATCAGTGGTTCATCTTTGGTGGTTTGAAAGATGTGATAGTCCAAGTTGTACCAAGAAGAGGTTGAGTCCTCGAGCGTGCGGTACTTCTGCCGAGCTAGTTCCTCGTATGAGGCCTCATAGGCAAAGAACTCCAGTTCGGATCCCAGTTTGACGCTGAGTCCATGCTCTGCGGCCCGAGCTAGTTGAGCTTGCAGCACCTGCCGTGGTGAAACCGGTACGGGTTGCTCCGACTGGCTGTCGACAACATCGCACAGCACCAGCGCTGTCTTGTCGAGCCATGGCGTTACTCGAAGCGTGCTCATATCGGGTCGACCACGAAAGTCTCCGTAGCCGCCCTCCCAGTCTGAGTACTCGAAGCCAGCAATGACGTTCATGTCTACGTCAACAGTCATCAAGTAGTTGCAAGCCTCAATGCCCTCGCCAGAGGCAGTTCCATCTGCTGCAGCAGCTCCGACTACATGATCGAGGAAGAATCTCCCTGTGACACGCTTACCCATCAGTCGACCGTGCACATCGGTGAAAGCAACAACCACGGTATCGATCTGCCCGTCAGCTACGAGTTGATCCAATGTCTGTCGGTCAATTTTTCCAGTTGTAGTCACAAGCTCTCCTCAAGTCGGCCGAAAGTACGGTAGCGCCCAGAATCACTCTGGTGTGGTGTAGGCGGCGGTAATCCCGCCGTCGACAAGCAATGACTGCCCGGTCATAAACGAGGACTCGTCCGAGGCCAAGAAGAGAGCGCCATTCGCAATCTCGATTGCCTCACCAAATCGACCCATCGGAATGTGCACCAGCCTGCGCTGACGCTTCTCTTCATCGGAAAGGTATTTGGCAAGAAGGGGAGTCAGTACTGGACCGGGGCACAGGGCATTTGCCCTGATGCCACGCCGGGCGTAGATAACCGCAATCTCTCGTGTCATAGAGAGCACGGCGCCCTTTGAGGCGGTGTAGGCAATCTGCGGTGTTGCAGCACCGAGATGTGCGACAAAGCTTGCAACGTTCACTATTGAGGCACTCGCAGGGGGAACGCCCGCAGTACGAGCGCCTTCAGCCGCGATTGTGTCGAGCATTGCAGGGATGCCGTACTTGCATCCCAGAGCGAGTCCCGTGACGTTTATTTTGAGGGTGGTGTCCCAAACCTCAACCGAGGTGTTCTCGGGGCCGTCATCCTCTCCGAGTGAGACTCCCGCGTTGTTGTAGAGAACATGCAGACCCCCGAAAGTGTCGACTGCGGTTGTCACTGCGGAGCGGACTGAGTCTTCTGACCCAATGTCGCAATGGACGTACGTAGCCTCGCCGCCTGCAGAGCGAATCGCGTCGACTGCCTCTGACCCATCTTGCAGGTCTGCAATCACAACACGAGCGCCCTCACGCGCAAACAATTCGGCCGCAACGCGTCCCAAACCAGATGAGGCCCCCGTAATGAGTGTGATCTTTCCGTCTAGCCGTGCCATGGGTACTGAACTCCTCTGAGATTCCTATGAAGCCTCTCCGCGTGTGCGGATCGGCAGTGGCACAGTAGTCATGCTTTTAGGTACATACACTCTGTGCCCATGACTTCTTTTCCTCTTCCCTCTCAGCTCATCATTGGCGGCGAGTCCCGATCAGCTAGCGATGGCTCAACTTTTGAAGTGTTCAACCCGTCGACAGGGGCCTCGATCGGCTCAGTTTCTCAAGGCGGGCAGAGAGACCTAGAAGATGCTCTGGCAGCAGCGACTCGAGCATTCAACACTGGCGTGTGGTCCTCTGTAAGTGCAACGGATCGCGGTCACGTACTTATGCGAGTTGCTCAACTGATTCGTGATCGATCAGAAGAATTCGCCCAACTCGAGGTTCTCAACGCTGGCCACACCATCGATGATGCCCGCTGGGAGGCTGCAGCGATGGCCGATGTGTTTGAGTATTACGCAGGTGCGGCCAATAAACACATGGGGTCTGTGGTTCCCACCCAAGACTCAGGCCTTGGTGTGGTGAGCCGAGTTCCCGTTGGCGTATGTGGGCTGATCGTCCCGTGGAACTTCCCGATGTACATCGCGTCGTGGAAGCTCGCTCCAGCCCTTGCCTGCGGCAACCCTGTCATTCTTAAGCCTGCGACTCTCACGCCACTGTCGGCGTTGTTGCTAGGGCAGGTGCTCCTTGACGCTGGAGTCCCGCAAGAAGTCGTATCGGTCATCCCCGGTCCGGGAGCGACTATTGGCGACTCGCTCGTTGGGGATCCGCGAGTTGGAAAGATCTCGTTCACCGGCGACTCAAGCACCGGTGCCGGGATACTGCGCAGGGTTTCGGACAATATGACTCGGGTGTCGCTCGAGCTCGGAGGAAAGTCCGCAGCGATTCTGTTTTCCGACGCAGACCTAGACAAGGCGATCGACGCAATTCCTTATTCAGTGTTCGCGAACGCCGGCCAAGACTGCTGCTCTCGCAGCCGACTCCTTGTTGAAGAGTCTGTCTACGACCAAGTGGTTGCAGGCGTTGCCGAGCGGACACGACTACTTCGGGTCGGAGACCCAAGTGACGAGAGCACAGAGATTGGTCCGATGATTTCTGAGCGGCAGCGTGAGATCAGCCTCGACTATCTCGAGATCGGAAAGTCCGAGGGCGCAGAGATCGTTTGCGGGGGTGTTGCTTCGGGGCCGGGTTGGTTCGTTACCCCGTCCGTTGTTGCCAACGTTGACAACAGCTCGCGCATTGCAAGAGAAGAGATTTTCGGTCCCGTACTCAGCGTGATTCCTTTCAAAGATGAAGCCGATGCGGTTCGCATAGCCAACGACAGCGACTACGGACTCTCTGGCACGCTGTGGACTCGGGACCTTGGCAGAGCAATGCGCGTGAGTTCCGCTGTGCGCACTGGAGTCATGTCGGTCAACACCAACCGAAGCGTTCGCTATGAACTGCCTTTCGGTGGATTCAAGAAGTCGGGAGTCGGTCGAGAATTAGGCATGGCCTCACTTGACCATTACACCGAGCAGAAAACAGTGTTCTTCAGCTCCGAGTGATAGCGGTTGACATGTCAGCGTCTGCAGCAACATCTGGCGATTCAACACTGATTGCAGCAGGAGAACCCAGACCACCTTCTTCTCTGAGCGTTGGCCGCGGACCAGTGAATTGAGTTGCGTACAGCACTGCTAGAACCACAAGCACCAGCGCCACGACTGTGGACCAGTGCGGACGACGACGGTATCTCGGGGGAGCCGCAGGCCGAGTCGAACCAGTCAACGCTGGGTCGCCTAGGTCTCGATACGACACGCCTGGCGGGGGAGCGATCACTGCTGCGAGTGCGACGACCGCTTCAGTAGAAATGCTCATCAAGCCGGCAACGAATTCGGGCGGATATGCACACAACTGAACGAGCGAACCTGCGACTTGCTCTTCGGGGGTAGCGCGATCAAGGCGTCGACGGAGAGCTTCTCGAAGCGAAGAGTTCACATCTGAGCGCTTGCTGCTTTCCTCTGCCGAGGACTGAGGCGTTTGGTCGCCTGTCGATCTTGGAGCTGGATGAAGTGACTGCTGCACCGTGAACAAGGTCAGTTGTTCAAGCCACTGCTCAGAAAGGTCCTCGGGTAATTGTCGAACCCGTTGCGCTGCAACGGTCGAGACTGCAGACGCGCGATCAGCGTCCCCGAGAAGTCGGTAGGACACTGCATAGGAGTTGGAGTGAAGGATCTGGTCCTCTACTGGGACGGCCATGTGTGAATCAGTCTTGATCTTCGAGCGGAACTTGCAAACCAGTACCGTAGGCGGGGTCGACCCTGGAGTGGAACCAGCAGAATTCCTAGTGGAACTCGCAGTGGCGAGAGGTTCGCCCTTACGGACCCAGTTCCAGCAAGACTAGGGAGATGGCTACGCCCGAGAACCCAGAGCATCAGCGACCTCAGGGCCCTGGCCGGCAGTTCTTTGTGCCGTCCCCGACTGCGAAGCCCCAGAAGCCAGCAGCACCGAAGCCAGCAGCACAAAAGCCGCCAGCACAAAAGCCCCGTCCGTCCCCGATCCCCGCTGCGCAGAAGCCGGCGAGCAGCAGAGGCCGGCAGTCGCCTCTCAAGCCTGCTCCAGTCAAAAAGAGCCGACAAAGAGGGCGAAAGCGATGGCTTGTCCTGATTCCACTGCTGTTGCTCATCTGCATCTTGGGATTCACCTATAAGGCTTATTCGGCCTACAGCAAAATTGAACGAGTCGACTTAGCAGGGGTCCTTGATCCCGTCTCTGGCGACTCTGCGAATTATTTACTCGTGGGTTCCGATTCCCGCGATGCATTTGATCCAGAGGGGTCAAGCGGGGTGACCGGACGCAGAAGCGACACTCTCATTGTGCTGCGCACCACTCCCTCCGGATCATCGATGATGTCCATCCCAAGGGACCTCTGGGTCACAGTTGCGAGTACCGGAAAGCAGGGTCGGATCAATGGCGCCTATAACGACGGACCGGCGAACCTGGTCCGAACCGTTCAACAGAATCTAGAAATCCCAATCAATCACTATATGGAAGTCGGCTTTGGTTCCTTCGCAGGTCTGGTCGATGCCATCGGGGGAGTCACTATTGAGTTTCCGAACCCTGCCTTCGATGACAGATCTGGCCTTGTCGTAGATGCCGCTGGTCCCGTCACGCTTACTGGTACTCAGGCTCTGGCCTACGCCCGGTCACGCCACTACACCGAAATTATCAACGGCAAAGAAGTTACTGAGCCCACTGCCGATCTGGGCCGACAACAAAGGCAGCAGCAATTCCTGAGAACAGCGCTCAAAGAAGTGGGAGCAACCCGCAACCCACTCACACTCATCAAAGTTGCCGACTCGATGTCCTCGGAACTCATTATCGATTCTGGTCTTGGCTTTGGCGAGGCCATCTCGTTTGTCCGCAAGCTCGGGTCTTCAGATCCAGCAACCGTTGTCTTGCCGACCGAAGGGGTACGCAAGGGCAAGGCAGCAGTACTTGTACTCGTGGAACCCGAGGCACAGGTGGTTCTTCAGGAGTTCCGCTAGCTAGCTAGCTAGCTAGCTAAAGACTTCCGACCTAGCCGGCTCACACTGGAGTCAAAAAAGCAGGGCGGTTCTTCTGAGTAGACTCATCAGATGCCTACAGAACAGCCAGCAGCAGACGGATCCTCGCCACGCCAGACCAAGTTCTCGGAACCCTTTCCGATGTACATCGACCCGGCGAAGAGCTATCAAGCCGAAATCGTTACCAATCACGGAACGATGACTGCGTTTCTGCACGCCAGTGACGCCCCAAATACAGTCAACAACTTCGTGAACTTGGCCCGCTATCACTACTACGACGGCGTCATCTTTCATCGCGTGATTCGCGAATTCATGATCCAAGGCGGAGACCCAGAGGGCACAGGTCGCGGTGGTCCCGGATACAAGTTTGCTGACGAGCTACCGGCCGCTGGCAAATACACCGTGGGATCACTGGCCATGGCGAATGCTGGGCCCAACACCAACGGCAGTCAGTTCTTCATTATCTCTGGTGCAGCAGGCGTTCGCTTGCCGCCGCAGTACTCGCTGTTTGGCAAGCTGATCGCCGGTGAAGACGTGCTCAAGGCCATCGAGAATCTTCCAACAGGTGCTCAGGATCGCCCAACGAACGACGTCGTCATTGAGTCGATCACGATCACTGAAAGCTAATTCGGCTCCTCAGGGCCCGATTCACTGATATGTCTGATGCAACGCGCCTGCCTATTAGCAGGGCGGAGCTGAAGCTGGATCTCAAATCGCCCGTACTGATTGGTGCTGCCGGCATCGCTGTGTGCGGGTTGCTGTATGTCGCAGCGAGTCGGGCTCGATCTTGGTCGGGGAAGCCTGGTGCGTTCATTCCCACCAATCGAGCGCGCCGAACTGCGACTTTGGCCCAAGTCGGGGCAAAGACCGGCACCAATTTTGTGAGCATGAAGGCCCGTGGGTTGCTCGCCACTCAGGAGCGACGGGGTGAGCTCCGTGAGGCGTTTGAGCTGCAGACAGCCGAGCAGGTCACTGAGGTCCTAGGGAACATGCGTGGGGCCATGATGAAGCTCGGCCAGATGGCGAGCTACTTGGACCAAGGACTACCTGAGCCGGTACGACAGGCCCTTGCTCAGCTGCAGAGCAACGCCCCGCCGATGGCCTACTCACTTGTGGCTCAGGTCATCCAAGAGGAACTCGGTGGCGACCCTGATGAGGTTTTTGCCGAGTTTGAGCGAGATCCCCTTGCTGCTGCATCAATTGGACAAGTCCACCTCGCTACTACCCACGCAGGGCAGAAGGTAGCGGTCAAAGTTCAGTACCCGGGTGTCGATCAGGCCATTGCCTCTGATCTTGAAAACACCGAACTGCTCTTTCAAATGATGGGCATGCTCTTTCCGGGGATGGATCCCGGTCCGATTGTGGCGGAACTTCAAGATCGCCTTGTCGAGGAGCTTGATTACCTCCTTGAGGCAGACCACCAACGATTGTTTTCGGGGGCTTACTCGGGACACCCCTACATCCACATTCCCGAGGTATTTGACGAGCTCTCAACATCTCGCGTGCTGACAACTGAATTTGCAGAGGGCGTTTCATTTTCGGAGGCAATGACCTGGTCGGATGAGGAGCGTCAGCTCACCGCCGAGTGCCTGTACCGCTTTGCCTTCGGAAGCATCTACCAGCTGCATGCCTTTAATGGTGATCCTCACCCTGGTAACTACGTGTTTCGGCCCGGCGGACAGATCACGTTTTTAGACTTCGGTCTCTGCAAGCGATTCACCCACGATGAGGTCCAAGTATTTGAACAGATGATCCAAGCCATGGTGCTGGATCGAGACATCGGCGCTTTTCGAAGCATTATTCAAGGGATCGGGATTTTGCCGCCAGATCTGGTGGTTGAAGATGCAGTCATGCAGGAGTATTTCGGGCACTTTTACGAGTTTGTGATGGAGGAGACCGTGATGGAGATCACACCCGAGTATTCCTCGCAGTCAGTGCGTCAATTCTTCGACCTTTCGGGGCCTCATGCAGCGATCATGAAAGCTGCGAATCTTCCTCCGTCAATGGTGATTATTCAGCGCATCAATCTTGGCCTATTCGCCCTGTTCGGAGACTTGCAAGCGAGAGGTAACTGGCGACTCATCGCAGAAGAACTCTGGCCCTTTACGCATGCTGCACCGTCGACCCCCATGGGGGTACGAATCGCGGCTTGGCAGGGGAGTGGAACTACTCCACCAATCTGATTGGGTTGCCAAGGATTGCTGCAGACCAGGTGGTGGTGTCGGTTACCCCACTCGGAAATGCTGCACGAACCTTGATCCAGCATTGTGTTGCAACGGCTGGAGTGCAGGTGTAGTTCGCCGGGATTGGAATATCTACCGTCACACTTCGGCCATCGAACCCGTTTGCACTCGAGACATTGCTCAAGGTACAGGTTGCAGGAGTTGAGCTCAGAGATGCTCCGTCGTCACGGCTAAACACGCAGCCCGAGAAGCTCGCCGCGAACTCGGTCGGGGGCAGAACCTGAAGTACCCCCGCAGATGATGCGTCACCAATGTCGAACAGTGTCACTCGTAGGGTCCGGCCTGCATCGTAAGGAAGCACTCGTGCCAAGTAGAACGAGGTGTTTGCCGCTGTTGCATTCGCATAAATGGGGAGTCGCCCACGCGCATTAATCGCAACTGCAGAGCCATCCACTGCTGCTAGGCCCGCAGATCCAAATCCGGCGAAGATTGACATCCGATTGTGGCCACCATCAACTACTGAAGCGCTGTACACCGTGGGTGCTGCGGCGGTGGCGTTGCTCCGCACTTGCAGGATGTATTCCCCCGTCTGAACAGAACCAGCAGGGATTGAACAGATGGTCACGTTCTGTCGAAACAGCTCAGCAAAGGTGTTCGAACCATCTGCTGGGTTGATCACCGCTTGGGCATCTTGCTTTCCGTCGGTCGGGTGAAGGTACTGATAGATAGTCGGATTGCTTCCGCCAGGGTCAAACGAAGGCATCTGCTTGGCGCAAGCAGCAACCACTGGATTATCTAAGTCAGACCATGGGGTGGAGTCAGGGCTGCGAACAATAAACGTGGTCTTTGTACCGCGCCCACTGATGTCTTGGTCTCCGGTGCACCATGAAGTCAGACCTGGGGCAAAACGAAGCGCTGCATCAGGGTAGGGGTTGCCAGGAAGGGCCTGTAGCGCATTTGCCTGAATCTGAGTCGGCATATTTACACCGCAGGTGTCATTGACATAGGTCATCGCCGGGTCATAGACCTGAATATTGAGCGGTTGTCCTGCAACTACGGACGAGACCTTCAACGCAAAGAAATACCCTTCGGTTGCATACTCGTCGTTGTTCACTCCGGCGAGCACGGTACCCGTGCAGTTAGCAACAGTGCTCGCACAGACCTTTGCTTGAAAGCGGTCACCCGATTTCTTCGTTGAGTTCGGCCCAGCGATGTTGATCCAGAATTGCGGAGTATTTTGTGCACGCGCAGGGTCGTTTCCCAGCTTGTTCTCTGGGGATCCCATTGGCACTGGGGCGACATATTCGGCTACGGCCTCTCGAGTCAGATCTATGCTCTTGACCCCCAAAAGCCCCACAAAATAGGTTGGAATTGTTGCTTTGACCTTGACCCGCAGGCGATTTGGGTTTTGCTCCTGCGATG
>WLJI01000052.1 GCA_009701845.1 Actinomycetota bacterium | reverse complement strand
CTCAGGGTACCCAGGGCCCACAGCTAGCCCAGGGAAGCCAAGAGGTGGGCTTGGCTCCGGCAGAGGACCTGCAGAGAAGCGAGGCTCCGAAAGGAGCACCAGAGGATCGCTTCGCTCTACGACCACTCCTTGAACCCTCAACAGTTCTCGAGCCACGGGGACGTCTGGGGCGCTTGGAAGAGCGTTCCGGGTGGGCTCAGCTAACAGTTATCGACCGACGTGGCGAGGACACGGGCAGAACTGGGCTGTTCTCATCTCAGCTCATCGAGATGATCCGGGAAACTGCTCGGTCAGGTGAGCGAGTGGTCTGCGTGTTGAATCGCACAGGGCGGGCGAGGCTGTTGGCCTGCAGGAGTTGCGGAACTCTCGCCGAATGCGAACAGTGCAGTGCTGCGGTGTTCCAAGACGATTCTGGGCAGTTGGTATGTAACCGGTGTAGCCACACACGGCCTGCTATTTGCCTTGACTGTGGGTCAATGGCTTTATCCAATCTGCGCAGTGGAGTCACCAGAGCGAGAGAAGAGCTTGAAGCCCTTGCGCTTGAACCCGTTGTTGCGATGACTGCTGCTAGTTCGCCATCGCCTGCGGATCAGGTTGCAGGATCGGCCGCTGAGCAGGGGGCGCGCATCTTTATTGGAACGCAGGCAGTCATTCATCGTGTCCAAGATGCCGCACTCGTGGCGTTTCTAGACTTTGACCAAGAACTGCTGGCTCCTAGGTATCGTGCCTCCGAAGAGGCCCTCAGACTGCTGATGCTCGCTTCACGCCAGGTCGGTGGGCGCGAAGGCGGCGGCAGAGGGGGTGGGCGCGAGGGTGGCGGCAGAGTGGGTGGGCGCGAAGGCGGCGGCAGAGTAGTTGTTCAGACGCGACGGCCCGACCATGAAGCCATCGAGGCCGCATTAAGGGCTGAGCCTCTTTTGGTAAGCATCGCCGAGGCTTCTCGACGGGAGCTTCTTGGCTTTCCTCCAGCTGCGAACATCGCTGTCGTCGGTTACGAGGCCGCAGCGGAGTTCATTCGCCGTCTCGGAGACCCAGAGGGTGTTGAGGTACAGGCTGGCGAGGACGGGCAGTGGCTGCTTCGGTCGCGAGTGCCGGGCAGACTGCAAGATGTGTTGTCAGAGGTTGCCCGGCCAGCAGGACGGCTCCGCCTTCAGGTGGATCCCGCCAGATTACGTCGGTGAGGTCTGTGGGCTGCTGTCTACACCGGCTTACTGTCAACTCCGTCTAGCTGTCTGCCTAGCTCACGACCATGGGTGACTTTTAGGATTCGATAGCCTTGCCGAGATCGTACTTTGGTCACTTCGTAGCCCTCAGCCTCTAGATGTCGGCTCAGCGAGTCGGCACCCAAATGCTTGTGAACCACAAGCCAGGCGACCCCATGTGGCAACTCTAAGCGGTCAAGCCAACCCTTGAGCAACGTCTGCAGAGCAAGCTTGCCAATCCGTATCGGAGGGTTCGACACGATTGCCGAAACGGTGAGCCCGTCTGGTACCTCTTCAGGGGAAATGACGTGGAATTCAGACGTCGATTCCGCATAGAGATGCAGATTCGCTTCGCACAGGGAGCGAGCCCGGTCGTTAACGTCTACTGCCCACAGAGTCTGATTGGGGTAGCGCTTCGCCAAGGTTGTAGCTATTGGCCCATACCCGCATCCCAAGTCTACGAGTGCTCCCGCAGGAAGGTCCTTGAGCTCCATGAGGAGCAGCTTCGTTCCGGGATCGACTCGCGAGGATGAGAAGACTCCGGAGTCGGTCTTTAACTCAAGGGTGAAGTCAGGGAGAACAAGACGAACCGAACTCGGCTGAGAAGGGCTCGTTGGCGATCCAGAGAAGTAGTATTCCTCTTCCGTGTCAGCCTTCGCTGGCTTGGGGTTGTCGGGTGGGTGCACTCAAGTGACGGTAGTCTGTTTGGCATGGCCTCCCCCTATGCCATCCGAATACTTGGCGATCCTGTGTTGCGTCAACGCGCCTCTGATGTGACCGATATCGATGGACGTCTAGCTGCCCTCTGCCAGGACATGTACCTCACCATGTATGAGGCTCAAGGTGCAGGGCTTGCGGCACCACAGGTTGGTATACAGAAGCGATTCATGGTCTATGACCTCGGTGCGGGCGATGGGCCTCAAGTGCTGATCAATCCCGTCATTACCGAATCCGCAGGAGAGTGCGAGTTCTACGAGGGTTGCCTCTCCCTCCCAGGTTTGCGATTCGACATCTTAAGGCCGAGCTCGGTGAACGTAACTGGTCTGAATTTAGAAGAGCAAGAGGTCGAGTTTGAAGCAGACGATTTTCTTGGCCGGCTCATGCAGCATGAGCTTGATCATCTGAATGGCGTCTTGCTCATCGATCATCTTGACGAGGATCAGCAACGCGCAGCAAAAAAGTCGTTGCGCAAGTTATCTATGGGTTCTTCGGCAGCCGTTGATGGTATTGACGCCGAGCTTGGCCTCAGTTCGCGACCAAAATTTGGGCTCTTTCGGTCTCGCTGAGTGACTGCCTCTACTGCACAAGAGCATGTCTCGTGAGGCTGGTTTATTTCGGGACCCCCGAAGCAGCAGTCACCCCGTTGCGTTCACTGTGCGCCGCTGGACATGAGGTCGTTCTCGTTGTGACCGGTGCCGACACTCGCCGGGGTCGTGGCTCGACCATCACTGCGAGCCCGGTCAAAGCTGCAGCGCTAGAGCTTGGTCTGCCCACCTCGCATGATCCTCAAGACGTTCTCAGCGTAGAGGCCGACCTAGGAGTAGTTGTTGCGTACGGCCGCATCATTACTCCTCAGCTGCTGAATCATCTGAGCATGGTAAATCTGCACTTCTCGTTGTTGCCACGATGGCGAGGAGCAGCACCTGTGGAGCGGGCGATCTTGGCCGGAGACGCTCAGACGGGTGTCTGCGTGATGGAGGTAGCTGAGGGCCTAGATACTGGCGGGATCTACGCTCAGCAAGTTGTAGACCTCGACAACGAGATTACTGCTGCAGACTTGCGGGATCGGTTAGTCACAGTGGGCTCCGAGTTGCTCGTTCAAGTGCTTCGAACTGGTCTTGGCACTGCAGTCCCTCAGTCCGAAGAGGGCGTCACCTATGCACATAAGCTGCACACGCCTGATGCCGAACTTCATTGGAACTCGAAAGCTGATGACCTGCTTCGAACAATACGAGTGGGCGGGGCTTGGTCCATCTTTCGTCAGAAGCGCTTCAAAGTTGTGGCCGCCAAGCGATGGCTCCCCGAAGATGAGGGTAGCGATCCGGCCAGCTCATTGACATCGGTGCGGCCCGGAATAGTTTCTGGGGCAGGACTGGTAAAAACCGCTGACTCTTGGATTCAGCTGCTGCTGGTGCAGCCCGAAGGAAAGGCCACAATGGATGCCAAGGACTGGGCCAATGGAGCGCAACCAGCTGGTGAGGTGTTTGGTCAGTGAGCGGATCAGCAGGCGCAACCTCGCCAATTGCAGAGGGGGTGAGCACCAGACGCGTGGCACTCGAGGTGCTCGCGAGGGTTGAGGATGAGGGCGCGTACTCTAATTTGATTCTCTCGAGGGTCCTTGATGGCTCTGGGCTTGGCCAACAGGACCGAGGCTTTGCTACCGATCTCGTGTACGGAACCCTCAGGCACCAACGGGCTTGCGATCACTTGCTCGACAGATTCCTCAGTTCAGATCCTCCAGCAGCTGCGCGCCGCGCCTTGCGTCTTGGCGCCTATCAGCTTGCTTACCGAGATGACGTTCCTGATTACGCTGCTGTTGGCACAACAGTAGAGGCTGCACCAAAGCGCTTTCGTGGGCTCGTCAATGCTGTTCTGCGGCAAGTTACCCGTTCCTCAATTGAGTTTCCCGATGAGCCAACTGAGCTTTCCTACCCGGACTGGATGTACGAGCGACTTGTTGCTGACCTTGGCAGGGAGCGCGCCGTAGGAGCAATGAGAAGCATGAATGTATCGGCCGAGGCAACTCACCGGGCCGATGGCTACACACAGGACCTTGCGTCTCAATGGGTGGTCGACTTGTTGCAGGTGAAGCCTCAGCAGCTAGTGATTGATCTGTGTGCAGCACCCGGCGGGAAGGCAACAGGTTGCGCCTCGGCAGGAGCCACTGTGATAGCCGCAGACCTTCAACCCCACCGAGTCGACCTTATTGCTGACAATGCGGCACGCCTGAGCCTTACCGACCTGTTTCCTATGGTTTGTGACGCCTTGCATCCAGCATTTCGAGCAGGTTCAGCCGATCTGGTTCTTCTAGATGCGCCCTGTTCAGGCCTCGGCGTGTTGCGTCGGCGCCCTGACGCTCGATGGCGTATTGATGCCAAAGCACCCGCACGCCTCGCTGCGCTACAGCGAAGCTTGGTCGATGCATCTGTTGCACTGCTAGCACCGAATGCCACCTTGGCCTACAGCGTGTGCACTTTGACCGCTGAAGAGACGCTGGGGGTTGATGAGTACATCCAGAGCTCTTACCCGCACCTTCGGCCGTTAGAGGCCCCGTCAGGCCCGTGGGAGCCATGGGGGAGCGGTGCGATGCTTCTCCCTCAGGCTGCCGATACCGACGGCATGTGTTTGTTTCGCTACCACTAACATCTTCCAAAGCTCTGCCAGACGCTGTTTGACCCTTCATCCGGCACAGGTTCTTACGATCAACACTCAGAAAGAGTTTCTATGCCACAGCTTCCGTCTCTCCAAGCCAAGGTGCTCACCGTTTCAGACAGCATCGCTGCAGGTAGCCGGGAAGACCTGAGCGGCACTGCACTAGTTGCACGCCTTGACCAAGGCGGATTTGATGTCATTGAACACAGAGTCGTTCCAGACAACGTTGGAGAAATCTCCAACGCCTTGTCGTATATGGCGTATGGGTTTAACGGTCTCATCCTGACAACTGGTGGCTCAGGTTTTGGTCCGCGTGACTTCACCCCAGAGGCGACTCAGCGAATTCTCGATAGAGCAGCCCCTGGTATGGCCGAAGCGATGCGCTCGGTGAGCCCTCGTGGACGGATGTCTCGTGCTCAAGCAGGAACCCGAGGACCCGCTTTGATTCTTAATCTTGCTAGTGCGCCCGAGCGTGCACTCGAGATGCTGGAGTCTGTTCTTGATGTGGTGCCAGAGGCACTTGAGTTGCTTGGCGGAGGATCAGCTCCCACAGTTGATGCTGTCGAACTCACCTCCGCAGACTGAGTGGTCCAAGGTCGAATTGTGAACGACCGGCACTAAGTCGACCGATACGAGCCGCTCAACTAGTGTTCAGTGATGACTGCGTCGCCAAGAACAGCTGCAATCGACCGGGAATGCATGACCCGGGCACTTGCCGCAGCAGCTCAAGTTCGATGCCTTACTGCACCTAATCCTTGGGTGGGTGCAGTGATTCGAACCGAGGCCGGTCGACTCATCGAGGGCGCTACACAAGAGCCCGGCGAGGCCCACGCAGAGATCGCAGCGCTAGCAATTGCGGGGAACGATGCCAGTGGGTCGACGATGTACGTGACCCTTGAGCCCTGTAGCCATACAGGCCGAACAGGGCCCTGTGCAGACGCAATCATTGCTGCAGGAGTCTCGCGGGTGGTGATCGGCATAGAGGACCCAGACCCGGCCGTTTCGGGGAGCGGTATTGACCGCCTCAGAGATGCAGGGATCGAAGTGCTAGTTGGGGTTGAGGCCGACAAAGTCAACGCTCAGCTCGCCCCCTACCTCAAGCACCGCCGGACTGGTCGACCTTGGGTTGTGTTGAAATTGGCGGCCACCTCCGATGGCGGAACTGCTGCACCCAATGGATCAAGTCAGTGGATTACCGGTAGCCATGCCCGCATCGACGGCCACAGGCTCCGCGCTGAATCAAACGCCATCATGGTCGGGGCAAGCACAATCCGCAGAGATGACCCGTCCCTCAACGTTCGAGATTACGTTCCACCTGTATCCCCCCTGCTCAATCCGCTTGACCCGCTTCGCATTGTTCTTGGTAAAGCAGCACCGACTGCCAAAGTGCAGCCCTGTCGAGAGATGAGCGGCGACCTTGGAGTGATCCTCGATCAGCTCGGATCAGAGGGCATTTTGCAGCTTCTCGTTGAAGGGGGAGCAGGAGTAGCCGGAGAGTTTCATCGGGCGGGGCTCGTCGACCGCTACGTCATCTACTTGGCACCCGCCTTTTTCGGTGGCGACGACGCAAACGGCCTGTTTGGTGGAGCTGGCGCCTGGGATATCTCTGACATCTGGCGTGGCCGATTTGTAGCTGTTGAACGTGTTGGCGAAGATCTACGTATAGAGGTAGCACCACAAGATGAGCCTCACAAGTAGCGTTACGGCTGCTGCAAGAGTTTCTAGGAGCAAGAAGTGTTCACGGGCATAGTTGAAGAACTCGGGAGAATTGAATCGCTAGATGGGTCGCGCATGCGCATCGGGGCACATGTGGTGCTTGCGGATGTGACCCTTGGGGCTTCAATCGCTGTGAACGGCTGTTGCCTGACCGTGGTGGAGTTCGGCCGTGACTACTGGGAGGCTGACCTCAGCGAAGAGACCCTTGAGCGAACCTCCCTGCGGTTCCTGCGCTCCGGAGATCAAGTCAACCTCGAGCGTCCGGTGCGCCTTGAAGATCGCCTTGGCGGGCATCTCGTGCAAGGCCACGTGGATGCTGTAGGAGTGGTGGTTCGTCCAGCTCCCGACCTGCAGGTTCGAATGCCTCAGGACCTGCTTCGCTATGTGGTGGTGAAGGGCTCAGTGACAATCGATGGTGTCTCGCTCACGGTAGTTGAGGTCCTAGATGACGGTTTCACTGTTGCGCTGATACCTCACACGTGCGAAGTAACAACATTTGGAACACGACAGCAAGGTGACTACGTCAACCTCGAGGTAGATGTCATGGCGAAATATGCCGAACGTCTACTCGCTGGATATCTCCCACAGTCTGAGCAAAGCAGTACGTATTCGAACCACGAAGGAGTACCTACAGATGAGTAACGATCCGCAGAGCAGAGAACCGCTGTCAGAACAAGGTGCAGAACACTCTGTCTTTGCATCGATTGAGGATGCAGTTGCCGCAATGGCGCGCGGAGAGATCATCGTGGTTGTTGACGATGAGGACCGCGAGAACGAGGGAGACCTCATCATGTCGGCCGAGGCAGCTACGCCCGAGAATATTACCTTCTTCGTTCGTCACACCTCTGGCGTTATCTGCGCTCCACTGACTGGCGAGCGTCTAGATGAACTCGAGATTCCCCTGATGGTGCACAACAACACCGAATCGCACCGGACAGCATTTACCTACTCGGTTGACTACGTGCATGGCACCTCGACTGGAATCTCTGCTGCAGATCGCTCCGCCACGATTCGCGCCCTGATTGACCCCTCTACGAAGCCAGCCGATCTGGCACGCCCGGGGCATATCTTCCCGCTGCGCTATTCAGAAGGCGGGGTACTCAAACGTGCCGGACATACAGAGGCAGCGGTGGACCTTTCACGGCTTGCAGGGTTAGATCCCGCAGGGGTGCTTTGTGAGATTGTCAATGATGACGGGACGATGGCACGAGTCCCAGACCTCATCGAGTTCTGCAAGGTGCACGGCCTACTCATGGTGACCATTGCACAGCTTGTGAAATACCGCCGTCAGAACGAGAAGCTCGTCAGACGCATAGCCGAAGCAAGAATTCCTACTCCCTGGGGCGACTTCACTTCCTATGTCTATGAGTCGGTGATCGACGGAGAGCAGCATGTGGCGATGGTCCGTGGAGCAGTTCAAGGTGAACGTGACGTGCTCGTGCGGGTGCACTCCGAGTGCCTGACCGGTGACGTGTTTCATTCCCTGCGTTGTGACTGCGGATTACAACTAGATGCTGCAATGAAAGCAATCGATACAGAGGGACTTGGCGTGCTGGTCTATCTCAGAGGCCATGAAGGCAGGGGGATAGGGCTCGGGCACAAGATTCGGGCCTACAGCTTGCAAGAGAACGGCCACGACACGGTTGATGCAAATGTTGAGCTGGGCCTGCCAGTAGATAGCCGTGAGTACGGAATCGGTGCTCAAATTCTCAACGATCTTGGCATCACCACGATGAGGCTCATGACAAATAATCCAGCGAAATATGGCGGTCTTGAGGGGTTTGGCCTAGAGATCAGCGAGCGGGTTTCGTTGGAGTCAATTCCCAACCCAGAAAACATTGAATACCTGCGAACCAAGCGTGAACGCATGGGTCACCTCTTAGAAGGACTGGACTGATGGGCAAGGACTTCTCTGCGGTTCAAGTACCTGGATCGACTGTGCCAGAGGGGAGCGGCTACAAGATTGGAGTCACAGTTGCCCGCTGGAATGAGGTCATCACTCAACGTTTGTTGTGGGGAGTGAGGGGCCAACTTGAGGTCTCTGGTGTGCTCGCTACTGACATAGATGTTTTTTGGGTGCCTGGCGCATTTGAGCTGCCGCTCGCAGCCAAAGTTATGGCCGGAACCGGTAGATACGACGCAATCTTGGCCTTGGGGTGCGTCATTCGTGGTGATACCGCTCATTTCGAATACGTTGCTGGTCCCGCTGCAGACGGAATTCTGCGCTCGCAGCTAGAAACAGAGGTACCCATTATCTTTGGGGTGCTCACGGTTGAGAATCGTCGCCAAGCCCTAGTTCGATCTGTAGTGGACAATGACGTAACTGGAGACAACAAAGGTGCCGAGGCTGCTGCCACGGCGCTCGAGATGATCGCAGTGCTCAAAGACGTTCGCTCTAGCTGATCCCCCTGAGCCGATTAGCTAGGTTCAAAACTTCGGGCAGCGGCGGCGGCAGCGAAGCTAGCAACAACTGCAAGCGAGGTTGCTACGTTGAGTGAATCGACTCCCGCACTCATAGGGATCCGAACCAGCGCATCACAGTTTTGTAAGGTCTCTTCTGTGAGTCCCCCTCCTTCGGCACCGAGAACAAAAGCCACGGGAGCATCAAGCACCCCCTCTTCTACTGCCTCTCCGACAACTTGAGCCTCGACTCTTGGGGTGAGGCCAACAAGGCGATATCCCGCTCGGCGAAGCACTGGCAGGGAAGAAGAAAGTTCTGCACATCGGCACCAGGGGGTACTTAAAACATGGCCGAGAGACACTCGAATACTGCGGCGGTAGAGGGGATCCGAGCAGCGCTGATCAAGGAGCACCCCATCAATTCCGAGCGCAGCAGCGTTACGAAAGATCGAGCCAAGATTCTCATGGTCGTTGATTGCTTCCAGAACAACTAGTCGCTGCGCATCAAGAAGAACTGATTCGACTGAGGCGTCCTCAGCGCGGTTCACAGCAGCAAGAACACCTCGATGAACATCAAACCCTGTTACTAGGCTCAGAACCTCACGAGGCGCAACCAGCACCGGGATACTGAGTGACTCACAGGCAGAGACAATGGAGCCCAACGATGCGGCACGATTTGGGGTGAGCAGCACTGATCTGACTGAACCCGGTTTGGTTCCACCCGCAGTACCTAGAAGGCGATTCAGAGCGATGACGCCTTCGACGATAAAGAAGTTGCCTCTTGCAGAGGCGGCATCAGTCAGGTTGCTGTAGTCACTGAGGCGAGGGTCCTCAGGCTCTTCAATCTGCCACATGGACTTAGTCTCTTTGATGCGCTGACATTAGTGAAACTCAGTGTGTAGAGAACTGCTACTCAGCCGCTACGTGAATTGGCCTTCGGCAGCAACCTGTCCTGCATGTGCCGCCCAGTCAGCTTGAAGGAGTTCACGGAATTCCACCGCTGGCATTGGCTTCGCGTAGAGGTAGCCCTGCCCAAGCTTGCACCCGAGGGACTTGAGCAGTTCGCCTTGCAGTTCCTGTTCGATCCCCTCTGCGATGGTCTTAACGCCGAGTTGTTCAGCAAGCTGGAGTACAGCGGTGACGATCCGCTGGTTAGTGAAAGTATCGATATCGTCTACGAAGGTCTTATCGATCTTCAGCACATCAAACTCAAACTGCTGGATATAGCCGAGCGAGGAGTAGCCGGTTCCGAAATCATCGATCGCTAGACGTGTGCCGAAAGAACGCAACTGCTGCATGGTGGATGCAATCGCCTCAGTATCGGTAATCAAAGTGGATTCTGTGACTTCAAGAACGAGGCGTTCAGCGGGGAGCCCAGTGCGCTCGAGTATGTCAGAGACCTTTCCAACGATTCTCCGGTCATGTAGTTGTTGCACCGACAGGTTGACCGACATCGTAAAATCTTCGATCGAGGATCCAAACTCAGTCCGCCAGCTTCCCAGGTCGCTGCAGGCAGTATCGAGCATGAACTCGCCGATGGGCGCAATCAGCCCCGATTCCTCTGCAAGGGGGATGAAGAGACCAGGTCCAACCATTCCTCGTTCCGGGTGCCGCCAACGGACGAGTGCCTCGGCACCAACAATTCTGCGAGTGCCAAGGTTCACAATCGGCTGGTAGTAGGCCTCGAATTGTTCCTGTGCCACTGCTCTGGCGAGATCGGCTCGCAATTCGAGTCGGTCGAATGTGGCTGTATGCATGAAATTCTCAAAGACCACGACCTTGCGTTTGCCAAGTCCCTTGGCTTTGTACATCGCCGTATCGGCATTTCGGAGCAGGACTTCGGCCGAGTTCGCGCGGTCGTGGTCAAAGGCCAAGCCAGCCGAAGCTGTGATCGTGAGCTCACGGCCGTCAATCAAAAAGGGAGCACGCAGAGAAGCAAGAACGTGATCGCAAATGTCTGCTGTCTGCTTCTCACCATGGGCCCGTTCGAAGGCAACAACAAACTCATCGCCACCGATTCTTGCCACAACATCTCCGTCTTCGACTAATTCAGTGATGCGTGTCGCAATGGACTCAAGTAGACGATCTCCATAGGTGTGTCCCAGCGAGTCGTTGATGTCTTTGAAATCGTCGATGTCGATGAGAAGCGCTGAGACCGTTGTAGTCCCACCAGTACGCTCAAGCGTTTGCCTGAGCAAGTCAAGCAAGCGCCTACGGTTTGGTAGCCCCGTGAGTTCGTCATGATTGGCTTGATGCAGCAGAAGCTCATCCATCTGCTTACGCTCAGTGACGTCGCGTGCATTGAGCACGAGTCCGCCCACGGCTGGTTCATGTCGCAGATCCGTAAGCGTGGTCTCTAGGATCCTCCACTCACCGCTGATGGATCGGAAACCAAATTCAATGGCTGCGGAACTCCATCCAAAGACCGGCTGATTGGGGTCTAAGAGAGCTTCAATCGGGAGTGTGCTTTCAACAAACACCTCGCCGAGTAGTTGGCCTTGAATCTGCGCGGTGGTGCGGTGAACGACGGCCTCAACCGAGGGGCTTGCATAGCGAATTGTCCCGCTCGCATCAAGAACGATCACTAGGTCAGTTGAGTTCTGCACTAGCGCCTTGAAACGTGCCTCGGAGTGCAGCAGGCGCTCCTCGGCCATTTTGCGATCACCAATCTCGCGAGCATTGAGTACGAGTCCGTTAATGCTGGAGTCATGACTCAGGTCAGTTCCGCCGATTTCGAACCAGGCGTAGGTCCCTGCGAAGTGCCGCAGTCGCACCTCTATTGTGTCGGTCGATCCGAGTCGCGCACTTTGCAACAAGGTGACCGCCTTTGAGCGATCATCTCGATGAATCAAAGTGAGCAGATCAAACTCGCTGTAACTCATCTGCGGGTAGCCAAGGAGCCTTGCCGCCACTGGGGAAATGTAGCTACAGCTCAAATCCTCTTGTAGCACCAAAACAATATCGGAGGAGTTATCGATCAACGCTCCGAAGCGCTCCTCGCTCCTCTGTAGGACTTGCTGTTCAGTTAAGTCCACTGCCCTAAAAGCAATTGCTGACTCGCGGCATAAAGCAAGGACGGCGTTGTGCTCATTGTCGCTCAACGCCCTCCTCGAATGAATGATCAGGGCCGCCCGCAGGTCTGGGCGAATCGTGATCGCACCACCGTTGTACACGCTTCCATCTTGCGCAATGTGAGTTTCAAGATCTCCCGAACCGGCGCTGCTCGGCAGATCCACAAGAGCGTGAGCGCACCGAAGTGCCTCCGCAGTCATGCCGTGGTCGTTGGCAGAATCGTTCAGTCGGGACTCGGTAAGGAGCTGTGCGCTCACGAAGTTCTTTCCGAGCACCTGTTCACTACCCCTGGTAATGACCTCGATGATGTCCTCGGGAGTCTCGGCACTTACAAGACGCTCGCCCACGTAGCGCAGCGACTCTTCGGTTTCGGCAAGCTCTTCGTTTTGTCTCACTAGGCGGCCCAGCCGAACTACCACTAGGGGAGCCAACGCAAGCGCAGCAATCGCTGGAAGAGCCAAAGCAGAGGTATTTCCCTGAAGGAGTGCAATAAGAATCAGTGCTGGGGGAGTCAGCAGTGCCAAGGCAAGGATGCCAATCCGTCTGTTGGTGAGTCGCCGAAGCAGCGTGGGGTCTGAGGGTCGCGACGTGAGCAGTACTACTGAACTGTGTAGAAGGCCAGCAACGGCAAACATAAATGCAAAGGGAGCCACATACAGTCGTGCCTCGCTGCCGAGCCGACCAGCAGTGACCAAAGTCGCCACAAGATCGAGGGCAAAGGTTGTAACGAGTCCCGCTGCTAACAGCCTGTTACTCACAGACCGTTGCGCTCCCGAGACCAACGCGAGCAGTGCTGCCACAACCAACAAAAGGGAAAGTCCTGCATACACAAGATTTGTTAGCTTGTGACCAAGCGGTGCGTCACTGCTCTGCAGGTAGGGCAGAAGCACGAGCGACCATTGCAGCAGTGCAACGGCTACACCACCAATAACTGCATCGAGGAGCGGGTCAAGGGTGATGCGCTGAACGCGAGTCTTGACAATTGAGAGGATCGCAAACAGAAACAAGATGATGGAAATAAAGCTAAAACCATCGGCAAAGGATGGGAACGGATAGTCAATTCCTCGAACCTCACCATCTAGGAATCTGACGACTCCGCCTGCGAGTGCCAAGGCGCCGGCAATCACAATCAACGTTGCAGGTTTGCGGATTCCGGTAGGCAGCTTCCTGGCTCGCAGCCCGCCAATCACAACCGATGCCCAGCCAAAGATCGAATACCACAGGGGCTGTAACGAAGCCGGCATCATTAGGAACAGCAGCCACCAGACGCCACACCCAACGAGGTAACGGCGGAGCACCGTTCTCTCGCTCGCTTTTGACCGAACGGTGTTTGTTGTAGAGATGCTGCCCGACATCGTTTCCTCGCTGCTCATTCTCTTGAGCACCCATTCGGCCGGCGCCGAAGGATCTTGAGGAATTACTACAAAAGTTGAAACCTGCTTAGTTTGGCGATTCTGCTGGAGAGGCGGGGATTGCTATGTGGTGAACGAGAGTCTCGCTGTTCTGCGACTCGTTCGGCTCACGAACCTGGCGAGCAGTGCGGAGTACCGCTAGCACCCCAAAGAGAACCATCCAAGCAGCGAGGCCTGCATATGCCAGCGCTGGCATTTCACCTGAGGCAGCAAAGATATACACATAGGGTGCCAAGAACATGGCGACCACCATGGCACACCACCCAAGAGCATCTCGCGGAGGCCGGTCTGGATCTCGCAGAATCTTGACGGTAACAGCTTGGCTGATGCCGTAGGGGGGCGCCGTGAGCAGGTCAATGGCTAGAAACAGCCACGGGTTGACTCCATATCGTGCCAACGCTGGCCAAGCCAAGAGTGCTCGCGCTGCTGAAAACGCAACGATTCCGACAGACCAAGCACGCCCGAAGCCGCCGAGAGAGGTCATGTCGCGAATTATTGGTGAGTTTCGATTCACCCGCATAGCTTCCCTTCACTTCAACAAGTCGCCAGTAACCGAACGAACCTACGTCAGAGTGCCGCAAAAACAAGTGATACTTACAGGAAGCTCAATCCAGCAGGATCGGAAGGTCTAAGGATGCAATGGTATGTGCGTCAAATCCTTCGATCGACCACTTGAAGACGTTTGGTCGGGTCCGCACGAGTGTCTGCATCATCTCGGGCAACCACATCGCAGTTGGTACAACCACACCGCCCATGAACTCTCTAGGAGGCGCAAGCGCTAGCACCGGAAGCCCATAGTGGGTTTCGAAGAACTCAAACATCCACTGATCAATCAAGAAGACGAATCCTTGGACCCCTTGGCGAATACCGTATTGGAACGCTGTTCGATGGAGCTCGTTGGCAACCCCAAGGCCTCGCTGGCTTGGACGAACGGCTAACGATCCGATCTCGCAGAGTGGACCGTCAGGAACTTCAATAGTTGGGGTGAACTGACTGACGGGGAGGTCTTCGTACTTGCCAATCATGGTTCGAGCAACCCCGGTGACAAGATCCTCCCCCTCGGTAATCACATGAAGGCGACTGTTCTCTCTCCATGGTTGAGTTTCCTCGACCCATTCCCTGGGAGACTCAGCACAGAACCCAGAAAGCCGGAACAGCGAGTAGACAAAGCGCTCGGCAGGGTCCCACAGAGCGTCACTCGAGGAAATCACTCGAGAATTCAGTCCGACCTCGAGGCGGTCAGGTTCGAACATGCGCGCTTTTAGCTCTGCAGCATCACGCTCTACATAGGATTCAGGAACTAAAGAAAATGTGGTTTCGAGTAACGCCAACGTGTCTCATCCTTCGGGACACGCTCTCCCCAGCAACACCGGAGGTGCTGAGCGCAAGGAAGTACTAAAGCACAGGTTTGGTCCTGAGCCAAGGAAAACTTTCTCAAGATTCCCTCAAGATTTAGTCGACGAGTGACGAGCCGTACCGTGGGTCCCGCTATTGGATCACGCTGCGCTGCTCCGTGAGGTCAATCTCTACTCGACGCGCTTGCAGCGGTACGTGCAGCAACGGTGCCAGTTCATCTTCCGGGATCGGGCGACAGAGTCCGAAGCCGCTGACAAGAGTGCAGCCCATAGAGATGAGCGCATCAAGTTGGCCGGAGGTCTCGACCCCCTCGGCAATCACCGACAGATTCAATGACCTTCCCAAGCTATTTACTGCAACAACGATTGAGGCATCGTCTTCGTCTGAAGTGAGGCCCGCAACAAACGACTGATCAATCTTGATTGCATCTACGTTGTAACGCTGAAGATAGGTCAACGATGAGTAGCCTGTTCCAAAGTCGTCTAGCGCAATCGAACAACCAATTCCGTGGATATCGTCGAGTGTCTTCGAAATCTGAGGGTCCGAGACAAGAAGCACTGACTCGGTCACTTCGATACCGAAGCTTGTTGGTGCTAGGCCAGCAGATCGAAGTGAGTCAGCTAGGTCCTGAGCAAATGTTGTCGACTGCAGTTGCAAAGCGGAAACATTCACCCACATCTTTCGTGGGGCAGCCGGGTCATCGAACTTCCACGCAACTGCAGTCTGAGCTGCATGGTCGATAACCCACTGCCCAAGTTCGACGATTCGATTTGAGGACTCTGCATCGGGAACAAAGAATCCCGGACCAAGCAGTCCCCGTTCAGGGTGATTCCAGCGAACCAGAGCTTCAGTCGACTCGAGCAACCCAGTTCTCGTGTCGTATGCGGGCTGGAAGTGAAGCACAAGCTCATCGCGATCAATAGCCCGTATGAGATCGCTCTGTGTCTCGAGTCGCTCGATGGCAGCCTCACGAACTCGTCTATTAAAATATGACACTTGATTCGCACCGGTACTCTTGGCGAAATGCATGGCAGCGCTTGCATCTCGTGCCATGTCCTCGGCCGTAGCCCCGGACTCAGCGACCGCCGCCCCAATACAGACGGTCACCGCGTGGTCTGTTCCCGCAAGGTTGAATGGCTGCACGAGTAGCTGCCGAAGCTCCTCGACTAATTCTGCTGGGCCGAGTTTCGACTGTTTCGACACCAGGAGGAGAGCGAACTCGTCGCTTGAAAGGCGTGCAACGGTCACCTCTACGCCTTGGAGACTGCGCAGTCGGCGCGCAAGCGTTCTCAGGCGACGCGCGATCTCACGCAGCATTTCATCGCCAACTTGCTGGCCGAGAGCGTCGTTGAACATGCCGAACCTGTCGACGTCGAACTTCAGCAGCGAGACAGAGGAGTCTGGTTGGTCGTTGGACTCGAGACCGACAGCGATTCGATCCAGAAGGAGATACCGGTTCGCCAGCCCAGTCAGCGAGTCACTTCGCTGCTGCCGTGACAGTTCGTCAAGAGCTTGGCGCCTGTCCGTGACGTCGTAGATGTAAAAGAGGAGGCCCTTCACGGCATCCTCGGTGATGAGATTCTCTAACGTCAGTTCCATGATCCGCCATGAGCCGTTCTTGTTCCGGCAGCGGATTTCAATCTGCGAGCGACCGTTAGGTGTCAGAAGAACTTGTTCCTGAAGTTGTTCGAACGCGAGGCCATCCTCAGGGTGGATAAAGCGGCTTATCGGCAACTCAGAAATCTGATCCTGGGTCCAACCAAGTACATGACGGATCGAGGGGCTGACGTAACTGAGAACTCCGGATTCGCTG
>WLJI01000051.1 GCA_009701845.1 Actinomycetota bacterium | reverse complement strand
CTTGTTCTGCCGATCCGGGTCGGCAGAACAACATGCGCCTCTAGCTCAATTGGCAGCGCATCGGACGCTTAATCCGCAGGTTCTGGGTTCAAGTCCCAGGGGGCGCACAACAAAAACACTGCAAACACGGGGTTCCGAGCAATCGGGACCCCGCCGCAGTTTTCCTCATCCCACGCTTATCCCAGACGTCTGGAGCGGAAAATCGACACATACTGTCGATTTTCCGCTCCAGACGCGAACGATTGCGAAGCGAACTTCTAGGGTTGGCAGAATGTCGCCCGCCTTGAGCACCCAAAAAACTTGGAACCACAGCGCTCATGAACACAGAACTGCTCGGCACAGCGCTCACGCACACAGCGCTCACGCACACAGCGCTCATGAACACAGAACTGCTCGGCGCCGAATGGCTGCTGTTTGCTTAGCTGCGCTGTTAGCCCTCGCTGGCGCATGCTCCACTGCCGAACAGACCAACTCAAGCAAGCAGAGCAACTCGAGCGAGCAGGGCAACCCGAGCAAACAGAGCAGTTCGAGCGAACAGAGCAAGGACACCCAGGAGCCTCAGCCAAGCTCTGCTGCTGAGTCGGTACCCCGTCTCGAGCGCGATGGCGACGCGTACCGAGTGCCCGATCCGCTTCCGACCCAAGAACCCGGCCGCCTGCTCGCAGTTACCCCCGGCCGATCAAGCAAGACTTTTGGCGGCGTTACCAGAATCGAACTGCTCTACGTTTCCTCGAGGTATGACGGCCAGCCCGTAGCTGTGAGCGGCACGCTGCTCACTCCGAAGGGAGCACCACCAGAGGGCGGATGGCCGATTGTCTCTTGGGGCCATGGCACAACGGGCGTAGCGGATGTTTGTGCACCCTCAACCACCGAGAACCTGTACTACAACGAATACGCCCAACAGGTTCGCTCGTTACTCGCAACTGGCTATGCCGTTGCCGCCTCGGACTACATCGGACTTGCCACGCCGGGGCCGCATTCCTACACCGTTGGTGTGGATTTGGGCAACGCAATGGCCGATATCGTTCCTGCTGCCCGCTCTGCCGACCCCAAGTTGTCGACAACTTGGTTTGCAATTGGGCATTCCGAGGGCGGTCAGGCTGCGCTTTTTGCAACGCGCTCCGCTGCTCGCCACCCTGATCTTCACCTTGCTGCGACCGTGGCCATTGCTCCCACAAGTTCTTTGGGTAGTGCGTTGCAAGCCATCATTAGTGGTGGGTTGCCAGCCGATGTGGTCTACGGGCTCTACCTGCTTGTAGGGCTGTCGACAGTTGACCCGTCGATCACGGTGGAACAATTCAGCGGCCCCGCAGCAGCACCACACCTAGATCTGATTACTCAGTCGGGTTGCTTGCTCGACGCATTTCCGAAATTCGAAACAGAGAACGTGGATCAGGTGTTCAACATTTCACCCACCGACATGGCACGTATCTCTGGACTTCTTGCAGCAGTGGGGAACCCAGACCAAGAACCAACTGTTGGCCCACTCCTGCTTGTGCAAGGAGAGGACGATCAAGATATTCCCGCAGGTATCACAGAGCTTCTTTCCGAGCATCTTCAGCAGCTCGGGGTCGACGTCACACTGCGGGTCTACCCCGACCTCGGCCACGATACGGTCCTCGGGCCAGCCACCTGCGAGACCTTGGATTGGCTCGCCCAACACGGGGGGCCCACTCCCGCTGATTGTGTCCCGGAGCCAACCGACATGTCATAACAGCAGTTGCGCTGATCGCTGCTCTGCAGCGTGAAATCGACGCTCTGTGTCGATTCTCCGCTGCAGACGCTCAGAATGCTGCTTCAGCCCACGGTCTCAGACGATTCATCTACGAATCTGACCTCGTAGATGCTCGGCCAGAGCTTGCCAGTGACAAGGAATCTGTCAGTACCAAGAACCTGAGCAATCCCGTTTGCCACATCGATTTTCGTACCGGCTAGAGCTGCATCCTGCACGGCCTCGTCATGCAAACCAGAGAGGTCCACTACGGCTGTCACAGTCCAGCAGTCGGGATCTATTTGGAGGATCTCATCAGTCTGATACCTGCTCGCCCAAACAGACTCGCCATCCCACTCCAACTCGTTCAGGCCATCGGCAGAGCCATCAAGGCGATACACATGGTGCCGAGCAGTCACAGCGAAGTCCTGCGCACTCCTCAAAATCACATCCGCTGAGCCATCAGTCATAACGAAGTCTCCAGAACCCAAACGGGTCAGCCCCCAGCCCTCCCCTCGATACGAAAATGTTCCACTCGGCGTTGCAGTGTTGAGATCCTGCAGACTCTGCGCAGACCATCGATAGGCCGTTTCTTCCTTCCAAGTCAGCTGAACAAGTTCTCCGTTGAGTCCTACAGCTAGACCCTCACCGAATGCCGTATCTGGCAGGGCGGCCTGAGCGAGCAGTTCTCCCGTTACAGGATTGAGGGCCCGCAACGTAGAGTGCCCGTATAAGCCAGTGCTCTCAAAAAGTGTTCCCTCATGAAGCAACAAACCCTGGGTGTAGGCATCAGTCTGATGCGGGATCTTGGCTACAACTTTGGGAACCAGTTTCAGTGGTTTGTTGAGTTCGCAGGTGCTTGCAAGATCTGTGATCTGCACCGAGGTTGCTGCACTGCCGCATCCGGTCAACCCCAAGGCCAACAGCGCAATCAGGCCGCAGCTAACGGCGCAGGCGCGCACCCCGAGGGTCCTCAACGGGTAACTCGGCTTGCACTCACTCGCCTCAGAGTAGCCACTGTCTCTATGTGATGCGTCTGCGGGAACATATCGATGAGCTCGATACCTTGAACTTCAAATCCCGCTGCGGCAAAAAGGCCTAGGTCTCGGGCTAGGGATGCCGGGTCGCAACTCACGAGCGCCACGCGCTCAGCGCCAGTGGCCACAACAGCATCAACGCCTGCAGCATTCAGACCTGCGCGGGCCGGGTCAGCCACGACCACCTCTGCTGAAGTGGGCTGCCAGCGCTCGACTGAGCTAGCAACGATCTTGGTACCGAGTTCAAAAAGGTTGACCCGAGCGTCCGAGATGGACGACTCCGAGCGTTCAACGAGAACTGCTCGCTGCGCGTTCAACCCTTTAGTAAAGAGCCCCACTCCCCCATAGAGATCCACCAGAAGATCATGAACAGCGTCAAATGGGGCCACCGCTCTGGCCACTGCAGCGACCAGCGCATCTGCCCCATCGGGTCGAGCCTGGAAGAAGGAACGAGCCGAGATCCGAAAGCTGTGGCCGGCAACCTGCTCATGAATCCAAGCCTGCGCACCGCCTGTCAGCGCCTGCGCAGTCACAATACGCACATCGTCCGGAAGGCCCAGCGACTTCTGAGAGAGTTCCTCACCGTCAACAATCACCATGCGCTCTGAGGTTCGAGCGCCAACTCGAAAGGTGACCGAACTAGCTCCGGGGAAGCGGCCTACATGGATCAACTCCTCGATCAGCGGGTGGGCCACGAGGCAGGAAGGCACCGGGTGAACTTCATGGCTCTGCCGCTTCCGAAAACCAACTCTGCCAACCATGCCACCCTGGCCGATCATGCCGCCCTGGCCGATCATGCCGCCCTGGCCGATCGCGCCACCTTGGCCGCTCACGCCACCTTGGCCATGCATGTGGCTCTGGTCTAGGCCGCTACCCTCAATTTCTCGGGTGATCTGAGCTGCTCGGGTGATCTGAGCTGCTCGGCCTGCATCCGCAGCTACTCCGCAGCGCAAGGTTGTGCGATACCGAGTCGAAGGCAGTCGTTGCCCAAATGAGATTGGCACCTGTTCAAGATGCGCGATTCGAAACAGAGCGTCGACCACAATCTCTGCCTTCAGCCGCAGCTGCAGCTCAGGCTCTGCATGTTGCAGGTCGCACCCACCGCAACCTGCAGCGACCTCTGCACACGGCGCTGCTCGACGACCCGCAGTAGGTGAAACAACGTCAAGGACTACCCCTTTGGCCATTCGCTTCGAAGACTCCGTTACTTGCACCAGAACCCGCTCACCGGGCAGTCCGCCCTCGACAAGCAGAATCCGCCCCGAGTTCTCACGACACAGACCAAGGCCGCCAGCAACCATCCGTTCAACCTGCAGCTCAACCTGCTCGGATCCCCTAGGCGTAACCTCCTGCATGCGCCTACCGTAGGCCGCTCACGCCACCAGAGAAGAAGTCTCGACTCACTCAGCTCTCGGCTCACACGGGGTCGCCCTGCGCGATTAGTGTCAATGCTCCGCGGCCAGTCGGCGCCGCAATCGACTGAGAAGGTGACCCGATTGAGTATGCGACCCGTCCAAATTGCACCATCTGTGCTGCCAGCTGATTTCTCTCGGCTCGGAGAAGAATGCATCAGCTTGGAAAAGGCCGGGGTCGACCGAATTCAGTGGGATGTGATGGACGGCGTGTTCGTTCCGAACCTGACCTTTGGTCCTGATGTGATTCGAGCATGCAGACCACTTGTTGACATTCCTTTCGAGGCGCACCTCATGGTGGTGAACCCAGATGAACTCGTACACAAGTATGTAGAAGCCGGCTGCGAAATCGTCATCGTGCATGCCGAGGCCTGCACCCATCTGCATCGCACGTTGTCGAACATCCGTGAACTCGGGGCGGGCCCAGCCGTAGCGCTCAATCCAGCCACCCCAGCCTCGGCAGTCCGCCATGTGATGGACCTTGTCGATCTGATTCTTGTCATGACGGTGAACCCCGGATTTGGGGGTCAGGAATACATCTCGACCATGGAGTCAAAAATCTCTGAGGTAGCAGAGATGATCAAGCTGACAGGCCGCGATATTGACCTTGAGGTCGACGGCGGAATCGGCCCGGCCACCGTGAGCGGCGCCGCAGCAGCCGGAGCCGACGTGCTCGTTGCCGGCAGTGCTTTGTATCGCGACCCCGAGGGCCTCGCTCATGCAGTGACCGAGATACGCACCCTCGCCGAGACGGCAAGATCCTAAACCCCGATGCGAATCCCTTTCGGGGCTCTTCTCGCTCTAGTAGCACTGAGCGGGCTGCTAGCAGCCTGTGGAGACGGTCAACCCGCTTTCTGCACGCCGCTGTCGCAGGCGGCTGACTTGGGTGGAATCTCGGCTGCGCTGCGCGCCGGCGATATTGCCGAAGCTGGCGATGAAGCAATCCAATTACGCGAGCTTGCAAGTGAGGCTCCGCCAGAGATTCGCGCTGACTTCGAAGAGGTTGCAGACTCGATCATAGAAATCATTGACCTTGTTGCATCGGAAGGCGAAGACGGGCAATCAGACCCGAGCCGCTTTGAGCGGAGGCGAGAAGAACTCAACACCCGCCTCGGCCAGATTGATAACCGAAGCCAGCGGATCTCGGTCTGGGCCACTGAACAGTGCGGACTTGAGCTCTAAATCAGCAGTTGCTACTCAGTTGCAGCGGGTGCAGAAATCTGCAGGCGACGCTGGATCACGCTGTCGATGATCCCATAGTCCTTCGCCTGCTCTGCCGTAAACCAACGGTCCCGGTCGGAGTCAATATTCACTTGCTCGGTTGTTTGGCCAGTGTGCTCGGCAATGAGGTCTGCCAAGAGGTGCTTGATGTACTTGAGTTGCTCAGCCTGAATCGCAATGTCAGTGGCTTGTCCCTGCATTCCCGCCGAAGGCTGATGCATCATGATTCGTGCGTGTGGCAGCGCATAACGCTTGCCTGGCGCACCTGCACACAGCAAGAACTGACCCATCGAGGCGCCTAGTCCCATGCAGATGGTGCCCACGTCGGGTGAGACGAACTGCATGGTGTCGTAGATGGCCATGCCCGCGGTGACCGAGCCGCCCGGGGAGTTGATGTAGAGCCAGATATCTTTCTTGTCGTCCTCTGCCTCTAGGTAGAGCAACTGAGCCGTGAGGAAGTTGGCAACCTGATCATTTACCTCAGAGCCAAGGAACACAATGCGGTTCTTGAGGAGTCGAGCGTAAATATCGGCTGAGGGCTCCATTCCGGAACCACCTTGGGCAGTCGCTGGCTCGAGAAGGAATGGTGGAACTGCTGGAGTATCTGACATTGGCATAGGTGTTGAGGATAACGCGCCCGGAGCACATCGTTGTGCCGCCTTGCGGGTTCACTCCTTCTGATAGGGCCAACTAGTGTGTTGGATTCGTGCGGACGTGGCGGAATTGGCAGACGCGCTGGGTTTAGGTCCCAGTGCCCTAAAGGGCGTGGGGGTTCAAGTCCCCCCGTCCGCACCACTGTGATGTCGCGAGCCATCGGCAAGGACCGAACCTGCAGGGTTCAGTCCTTCTCCCCGCCACCTCAATCTTTGGCGCCGGTAAGCTACGGATACCGTCGCTTACCGGCGCCAATGCGGCAGCAGTTGTGCCAATGCGGCAGCCAAGACTTCTGAGCCGGAGCGCAACAACCGCGCAACAGCGAATGCCTAGGGATCGGCTACGTCATGGCTGCTAGGCAGAAAAGGGTTAGCTACTCAGGCTTGGCTCGGGCGCATGGATTCGCTCACCTGGGGTGAACTCCACAGGAATGTGCTTGATTCCCCCGATGAAGTTTGACCTCAGTCGCTCAACTGGGCCGGCAACACGCATGTCTGGGGTTCGGTTCACGAGCTGGTTAAACAACAGCCGAAGCTCGAGCTTGGCCAGGTTTGCACCAAGGCAGTAATGAGCACCACCGCCACCAAAGGCCACGTGATCATTCGGGCTTCTCGTGATGTCGAACGTGAAGGGATCCTCAAAGGCCTCTTCATCACGATTTCCAGACACGTGCCACATTGCGATCTTGTCTCCAGCTCGAATCTGCTTTCCACGCAGTTCGAAATCGCGAGTGGCTTGCCTGCGGAAGTACAGCACCGGCGAGGACCAACGCAGCACTTCTTCTACTGCAGAGGGCATGAGTTCTGGATGCTCCCGAAGCTTTGCAAACTGCTCGGGGTAGTTCATAAACGCATACATGCCGTGCGCCGTTGCGTTACGAGTGGTCTCGTTGCCGGCCACTGCGAGCAGCAAGATAAACAGCTCAAACTCTTCTGGAGTGAGCTTGTCGCCGTTGATCTCGGCGTTGATGAGCTTGGTGACAACATCGTCACGGGGATCATTTCGACGCGCCTCACCGAGGGCGCTTGCGAACATGTACAGCTCGGTCGCAGCTACAAGTGCGTCTGCTTTGTCTTCGGGATCTTGGTTATATTCAGGGTCATCTGACCCGACTAGACGATTGGACCAATCAAAGAGCAGGTGCCGTTCCTCTTGGGCCACCCCCATGATGTCTGCAATTGCCTGCAAGGGCAGTTCTGCCGCCAGCTCGGTAACAAATTCGCATTCCCCCCGCTCAATCACCGTGTCAACAATCAACTCGGCCCGGTACTCGAGATGGGCCTCGATGAGTCCAATCATTCTGGGCGTGAACCCCTTGTTGACTAATAGGCGATAGCGGGTATGCCGCGGCGGGTCGGTCATCACCATGATCTTTCCGCGCATGTCCATTCCCTCGTCCAAGGTGGACGACTCCAAAAGCGTGATACCGCCGGCTTCGGCGCTAAAGCCATCGGTGTCGCGATTCACCAGTTGCACGTCGGCGTGCTTGGTGATCGACCAAAAGCCAGGCCCATCAGGCTCTGGAGTCCAGTGGACTGGGTCCTCGGCCCGCAGAACCGTAAACATCTCGTGATGTTCCTCACGAGCAAAGCGATCGAGATCTAGCAGATCAACATCTTCTAGTTTCATCAGTGAGTAAGCCTTTGCCGATTCGGGGGTATGTGGTGCGGAATATGTACTGCGAAATATGTACTGCGGAATATGTGCTGCGCAGTCTGTGCTGAGACAGCGTAGACAAAACTCCCCTCTTCGGCCGTCCCGGATTCTTTATTCTCGATACAGGTTCCACATCTGCGACTAGATTCCCTTCTCGTGTCTCTTCCGCTCGCGACAGATACTCCGAGCGCCGTTCCACATCGCAGAGCGATCCCAGCTGTAGCTGTCGCTGCGCTGGGCTTCATTGCAGTCTCTGCAATCCTGCTCTTGTTAGGCAGGCTCGCAATTGATCATCAGGTAGCAGTCGGACGTCAAGAGTTTGAGCCAGGGGTGGGTTGGTTCGGCCAGTGGGTTCGTTGGGATGGAAACTGGTATTACCGCATTGCTCACAACGGGTACAGCTTTACTGCGGGTCAGCAACGGGCAGTTGCTTTTTGGCCCTCATACCCCATGTCGATTCGTGGCCTAGCGCTACTTACCAACGATGAATACGACGCAGGACTCATCATCACTTGGCTGAGCGGGTTTGCAACCATCACCCTGCTGGCGCGCTGGTGTCAGGATCGGATGACTCGCATGGCAGCGATCGCTGCCGTCATCACATTGTTGCTCTTTCCATACGCTTGGTACATGCACTTCTCGGTCTACGGGGATGCTTTGTTTGCAGCATGCGCCATCGGCGCCTTCTTGCTATTGGAACGCGACAAGACCGTTCTCGCCGGGTTGCTCGGCGCCTTTGCAGCAGCCGGTCGGCCGATGGGCCTAGCGGTAGTAGCGGGCCTATTGGTGCTAGCTATGGAGCGCCGTGGCGCCCTACCGCCGATGCTGGCAAGAGCCGATCGACAGGGCAGTTCAGATCGACAGGGCAGTTCAGATGTACAGGGCAGTTCTGCACCTGTTGTGAGCGAACCACGTTGGCGACGAATGCTGCTGTGGCTGCATTTTCCGCGCTCGATACGTCTACAAGAGCTCAAGTTGAAAGATGCCGGGGTCTTGCTGTCAGTGCTGGGCCCGCTGATGTACATGGGCTTCTTATGGCACACCGAAGGAACCCCCTTTGCGTTTGCCGACGCCGAGAGTGCTCCCGGCTGGGATCACAAGCCCGGCCCGGCAACCTGGTTCAAGCTCAACGTCCTGGGCGGGTTAAGAGATGTAGGGCTGACTCGAGAGACTTCCGGGATGCTCTTGCACGGCTTCCTTGCAGTGGGAGCCGTACTACTAGTACCCAAAGTCATCCGGCGCTTTGGCTGGGGGTACGGAGCCTTTTGCGTTGTGCTCATCGGAATCCCGGTTATCTCAAGCAAGGACTTTTATGGCCTCGGCCGATACCTGATCCCTGCCTTTCCGGTCGTAGCTGTAGCCGGAGAATGGCTCAGCGAGCGCCCCGCTTGGCTACGCGTGAGCGTGTGGACAATCAGCGGATCCATGTTGGCATTCCTGAGCTACTCCTACGCTCGGGGCCTGTACCTAGCCTGAGCAAACCTGGCCGTTGACAGGCACTCGTTAGTCAGTACTTCGCAACACGCGCCCGGCAAGGGCCCCCGTGTGTACGCCGTGTTCCATGAACGGTTGGCCATTGACGATGGTGTGATCGATGCCCCGGGCTCGCTGCACAAATCGTGGTGCTCCCCCAGGGAAATCATTCACAATCTCGGGAGTCTCTAGAGCGAGGCCCTCAAGGTCAATCACATTCAGATCAGCGAAAGCACCCTCGGTCAGCACCCCGCGGTCCCGATACCCAATGAACGAGGCAGTATCCGAGGTTAAGCGGCGGACTCCCTCTTCGATGCTCACGACCTGCTCGTCTCGCACCCAGTGCGACAAGAAATAGGTCGGCTGCGAAGCATCCATAATCTGCGTTGCGTGCGCACCTGCATCTGCGAGTCCCAGAATGCTCACGGGCGACAGCACCATCTCTTTGATTGCGTCTTCTCGCTCGTTCATCACGGGCCAATTCACGATTGCCCTGCCATCTGAGCGATCCATTTCATCGAGGTAGGCCTCTACGGGACTCACCCCTCGGCTGCGGGCAATGCCAGCAATCGAATCTTCCTCGGCGTACACGTACTGAGCGCTGCCGCTGCCGCCAACCGCTCTCATGAGGTACATAATCTCGAATGATCCCTCTGGCTTTGAGCTGCCCTCTTCAATGAGGCGCGCACGCAACTGCGGATCGCGAATTCCTGCGAGTCTCCCGGCCACATCCAAACCTACGAGCTGCTGAAAGCTCGGGAGGTCATCAATCAGGGTGTTAGCAGCGAAGCTAAACAACACACCAACACTGCGCGGCGTGATCTGCGGTCGCAGCTGCGCTCCCGTTGCGTTGGCCTCAGTGGCCAGCTCGAGCACCTCACGGAAATGATCCCCGAGCGAACGAATCTGCTGAAGGTTGAAGCTAAAGGGTCGTCCCAACTCGCGACTGATCTCGGCCATCCAAGCCAACTCCTCGGCCACCCGTGTGCCCGGACTGTTTTCAAAGTTGTAGCGCGGAGCACTCTCGAGCACTCCACGCCCGAGCGTTTTTAGCGAAGCAGCAATCGTAAAAAACTCGGAGGGGTCAGACCAAGTGCCTGGCACGTTGCGGCCGTCGCGAACGCGATGAAACAAGCTGCGAGAAATCGAGTAGCCAAATGCTCCAGCCTGCATTGCAGATTCCACCTCGGCAGCCATCTGTTGAAGCTGCTGCTCCGTGGCTTGGAAGTCTGGCTCGCAGGCAGCGTCGCCGGCCACGTAGAGCCGAACTGCAACATCGCCCACATAGCCGCCAGCGTTGAGCCCCAGCGGAAAGTTCGAAATAGTGTCGAGGTACTCCCCGTAGCTCTCCCAGTTCCAGGGCAGGCCTGCCAAGATGCAAGAAGCTGGGATGTCTTCCACTGATTCCATTGCAGTAGCCAAAAGCTCAGCCTGACCAGGCCGCACCGGAGCAAACGTCATGCCGCAGTTACCCATGACGACCGAGGTCACCCCATGCCAACAAGAGGAAGACATCGTCGGGTCCCACCCGATCTGAGCGTCCAGATGCGAATGCAGGTCAACAAAGCCAGGAGTCACAAAGCGGCCCGTGGCATCAATCACTCGGCCAGCGCGAGTTATCTCCTCGGCTGGGAGTGCGCCAACAGCGGTGATTCGATCACCTGTAATGGCCACATCGGCTAGGCGGGCTGCAGCGCCGGTTCCGTCAATAACTGTTCCACCTGTGATGACTACGTCATATGCCACTGCAACATCCCCTTGATCTGTGTGCGTCACGCTTCGCTGTGCTCTGCTTGCTGCTTGCTACTTGCTGCTTGCTGCTTGCTGCTTGATGGGAGCCACTGAATTCAGACTCCGGTGTTCAGTATTGCAGGCAGTACTGTTTGAATTCTTGGGACCAACAGCAGTTCTTCTTCTTTCTTGCCCTGATCAACCAGGCGTGGTGGCAGCGGTAAGTGATTTTGTCTGGCAAAACGGCGGCAACATCATCCACGCCGAACAGCACACAGACACGAGCCAGAGTGATCCAGACACACCGGGGCTGTTCTTTCAGCGCGTGGAGTTTGAGTTGACTGGGTTTGCTGTGCCGCGAGAACAGTTGGCTGAGGCTTTTCAACCAATTGCCGATCGCTTCAACATGGATGTGCTGATTCGCTGCTCCGATGAGCTTCCTCGTTTGGCCGTGCTTGCCTCGAAAGCCCCCCATTGCCTGATCGACCTGCTCTCGCGTTGGCATATGGGAGAACTCGCAGCGAATCTCGTGCTCGTTGCCTCCAATCACCCAGACCATCGCCAGCTATGTGAGTTTTTCGGCGTGCCATTCTATGAGCTACCAGTAGGCGATTCTCCGGCGGATCAAGATCAGGCGATGCAAGACCTTCTCCGTTCGATGAGCATCGAACAGATCGTGCTTGCTCGCTATATGCGAGTGCTGTCACCCGAGTTTGTCGAGAAGTGGCCAAACCGAATCATCAACATTCACCACTCATTCCTTCCCGCCTTCGTCGGGGCAAACCCTTACCGTCAGGCACTCGAACGCGGGGTAAAGGTGATCGGTGCCACTGCGCACTTTGTGACCGCAGACCTTGATAAGGGGCCGATCATTTCGCAAGACGTAGCTCCCATCAGCCACCGAGACGGTGTTGTTGAACTCACCCGCAAGGGTCGCGACCTAGAAGTTGTGGTGCTAGCGCGGGCACTCGAGGCCCACCTCGACCATCGGGTGCTTCCCTACGGCAATCGCACCGTCGTGTTCCACTAGCCCTGAGCTAGCCCTGGGCTTGTTCTGGCTGGGCTGGTTCTGATCTGGCGGGGCTTGTTCTGATCTGGGCTTGTTCTGGGCTGGGCTTGTTCTGGGCTGGTCTTACGGCAGACTGATCCAATGCCCGAGGGTCACACTATTCACCGACTCGCTCGACAGCTCAATGCCTCACTCGCCACCAAGCCTGTTCAGGCCTCCTCGCCGCAGGGGCGATTCGCTGACGGCGCAGAGCGCCTCGATGGGCTCACGCTGCTAGGCGCAGAGGCTTGGGGCAAGTATCTTTTCTGCGAGTTCGACTCAGGCGACGTCCTGCATGTTCACCTTGGTCTGATCGGCAAATTTCGCTCTCGGAAAGCGCCCGTCCCCGACCCCGTTGGGCAGGTCCGGCTGCGCCTGCAAAATGAGGCCATTGCTTGGGACCTTTCGGGGCCCACTCGTTGCGAGATCATCAGCCCTAGTGAGCAAGAGCAAATTTCATCTCGGCTCGGGGCCGATCCGCTTCGCTCCGATGCCGATGTTGCGGCGGCTCAAGAGAAGTTCTCTCAGTCAAAGCGTGCTGTGGGCGCTCTAGTCCTTGACCAATCAGTCATTGCCGGAATCGGGAACGTGTACCGGGCGGAACTGCTCTTTCTCTGCGCGATTCACCCAGCACGGCAGGCAAGGAGCCTCAGCGAGGATGAGTTCGCTCTGCTGTGGAGCGAGACCGTGCGCCTGCTTCGGATCGGGGAGCGTATGGGTCGCATTGTCACCACCGACCCGGCCGAGATCGGGGCGACTCGCTCACGGATGAAGTCCGAGGAGCGCCTCTATGCCTATCACCGAGATGTTTGTAAGCGTTGCGGGTCGGGCATCGAGGTACTCAAGATTGGCGGACGCCCAATCTGGTACTGCCCAAGCTGCCAGCCATCCTGAAACGTGTCTGGAGCGGTTTTTCGACAGTATGTGTCGAAAAACCGCCCCAGACGCGATGAGCCCATGATGCGGGGCGCGCTCCCCGCTGACACTGCCCCTGCAATCCGATTGACTTCGGCTGTCATGAGCGAGGCCCAGATCAACAAGTTCGCCGCCATGCATCATGGGCTCATCAACCGCGAGACTGCTCGAAGATTGGGCCTGACTGATCGCCAGATTGCGTACCGCGTTGCACAGGGCAGGTTGATCAGAGTTTCGCCGCAGGTTTTTGCCGTTGCTGGGTCAGTCAAATCTGCACCCCGGACGCTCCTTGCAGCGGCCTGGCAAACAGGAGGCGTTGCTTCACACCTGAGCGCCGCTTGGCTGCTCGGTCTGCGCGACTCGGCCCCAGCCAAGCCACAGATCAGCACTGCCCGGAGTGGTGGCCGCTCGGATACGGGCATCGAGATCTACCAAAGCCGAGACTTGCACTCAGGGCACATCACCACCGTGCAGAAAGTGCTCGCTACCGATGCAACTCGCACGATTCTTGACCTCGCAGGGCTCGTCTCCCCTAGCGAACTGCAGGTCCTCTTTGACCGAGCCGCACGCATGCGCCTGACCCACCCAGATCGGCTGATGGACTATTTCCTGCAGATCTCACGCCCGGGCCGTCCCGGAGCCGCCGCAGCTAGGCGCTTTTTGCGGAGTCTCAATCAGGACCTTGCCCTAGCAGAAAGCGATCTAGAGACTCGCCTGCTGCTGACCATGCGTAAGGCAGGGCTTCCCTCGCCCGTTGCTCAGTACCGGGTGACTGCGAATGGCCATAACTACCGAATTGACCTGTGCTACCCCGATTGCATGCTGGCAATTGAAGGTGACGGGTTTAGCTTTCATGGCGGCAGGCAGGCATTTGAGAGCGATCGAGTCCGCCAAAATGACTTGGTACTTGCTGGTTGGCGAGTACTGCGGTTTACCTGGAGACAGATCTGTTATCAGCCCGACTGGGTGGTGGGGCAGATTCGATCAGCACTTGGGCTGGCCGACTAGTTGCATGGATCGCGTTTGGAGCGGTTTTTCGACAGTATGTGTCGAAAAACCGCCCCAGACTCAAGACTGTCACCGTCTCGATTGGCGGGACTCAGGTTAAATCCGCCAACTGCGCTGCAAGGTCTCGAAGCGCTTCACCACGGTGCGAAATCGCTTGCTTCTCCTCGGGCGACATCTGCGCGAACGTTCGCCCATCGCCTAGGTCTGGGACAAACACCGGGTCGTACCCAAAGCCAGCTGATCCTGCCGGTTGCTCGCAGATGCGCCCAGCTACCGAACCCTCGGCGCACAGTTCAAATCCATCAGGCCAGCGAAGCACTATTGCGCAACGAAACTGCGCAGCACGGCTCATCGGGCGGGCAGGGTCTGACTGCTGAGACAACGCATCTAGCTCACGCAACAACTTGCGCAGGTTTGCCTCATCTGTGGCACCCTCGCCGGCGTAGCGAGCCGAATACACACCCGGTGATCCGTCAAGCGCATCAACGGCCAAACCTGAGTCATCAGCAATTGCAACCTCGCCAGTTGCCAAAGCCAGCGCTACGGCTTTGAGACGAGCATTGTCGACAAAGGTGTCGGCATCCTCAATCACATTGGCAACTGAATCGGGGCGCGGCAGCAACTCAACAGGTGACCCGTGAGGTGTCATCACGCCAAGGCCGAAGAAGGTTGCCGAGAGCTCTGCAACCTTCTTCGGATTAGCAGAGGCCAACACCAGTCTGCTCGGCACTCCGTGAACTGCCATGAGCGACTCAGCAGTCAGCGGCCGAAGCTGCGAGGGCTTGGCGGTACCGAGATGTACTCGCGCTGCAGTGCGTGAATCTGGCGGATCCCACCTTCGGCAAGGCCGAGCAGGGAATCAAGCTCTTCACGGCTAAAGGGTGCGCCTTCAGCGGTTCCTTGAACTTCTACGAACAAGCCCTTGCCGGTCATCACCACGTTCATATCGGTCTCGGCAGTTGAATCCTCTACATAAGGAAGGTCCAAGCACGCCTCGCCGCCAACAATGCCCACAGAGATTGCGGCGAGTTCATCAAGCAGCGGAACAGAAGTGAGCAAGCCAGCCTGCACCATGCGAGTCATGCAGTCGTGCAAAGCCAAATAGGCACCAGAAATTGCAGCAGTGCGAGTACCGCCATCAGCCTGTAGAACATCGCAGTCCAACAGAATCTGTCGCTCGCCAAGGGCTTTCATATCCACCACCGAACGCATGGCCCTTCCAATGAGTCGCTGGATTTCTTGAGTGCGACCCTTGGGGCCTTTGGTCTCACGACGGATCCGCTCGGGGGAAGCACCTGGCAGCATTGAGTACTCGGCAGTCACCCAGCCCTTGCCGCTATTGCGCATCCATCTCGGCACATCCTCATCCAACATGGCGGTGCACAGCACTTTGGTTTCACCAAAGGTGACGAGTACCGACCCTTGTGCGTAGGCGGTGAAGTCACGCTCAAAGCTATGGGGGCGGAGTTCGTCTAGTGCGCGGCCATCTGGTCTCAAAGGAATACTCGTTTCTGGTTCTGTGGGGTCCTAGTGATGAACGAATGTGCCAGGGGGAACATCCGCTCCCCCTAGGAGACCGCCCGCTCGGGCCGTGCTCAAGGGGATACGCCACGAGGACACTGGACTCTAACTGAGTTCAAGCACTGCCTGGCGAAAACTGCCTGATCGATCCTGCCAGTTGCCCGCGTCTGATGGCGTGGGCGCTGCTGGCGAGAACAGCAGAATTCCAGTTGCAGCCGAGAGGTCTTTGAGAGCATTGACTCCCAACTGCACGGCCTGCTGAACACTGTCTGCACTTGCAACTACTTCGATTCCGCACCGCTCAGCCATTGAGCTGCCGTTCTCTTCAAGGGTGACTGCAACGAGTTGCCCGGCAGGCCACTGCGATACCTCTTGTGCGAGCGGCTTTGCGGCTACCCCGCGTTCGGCACCACCCAGAATCAACACCGTTGGCACATTTTGTTGCCGTGACCATGCAAGCCCGGCAGCAGTAGCAGACGGGTTTGAGGCCAAGGCATCGTCGATAAATCTGATTCCGGCTGCAGAACTTGAGGCGCTGGGGCCGGGGCACTCGTCAAGGCGGCCAGGCATAGATCGCGCAGCACCGGCAAGTATTTGCTGCTCGGTCATGCGACCGCCCCCAAGTTGAAACACAACCTCGGCAGCGAGCGCAGCATTTTGAACTCGCTGTTGTGGCAGCGCCGCGGCGCTTTTCGGTGGAACCACGACGACGGGATGAAACGGCTCTGCCGCAGCACATGCCTCTGGGCTCTCGGCAGACACGATGATCACGTTGGCTGTTTCGTCATTGTTGCTGAGCACGCGCAGCTTGTCGGCGTGATAGCGCTCTACCCCGCCGTGCCAATCGAGGTGATCCTCGGTGAGGGAGGTCAGCACTGCAATCGAGGGCACCTGTTGCAGGTCTGCTGCCTGATAGCTAGAGACCTCAAGCACCAGCACAGGGGCAGAGGAATCCCAGTCAGCTGAGAAAACTGGGATTCCAAGGTTTCCCGCCAGACCAACTCGTAGGCCTGCCTCGTCGGCAAAATGCCCAATCAAGTCGGTCGTTGTTGACTTCCCTTTTGTGCCAGTCACGGCAACCACACGCTGCGACGGATCGAGCGAGCCCATCCACAGATCGAGCGGAGTGGTCATCAAAGCACCGCGTTCCATTGCTTCTACGAGCTGCGGTAAGTACTTCGGGAATCCCGGGGAACGCACAAAAATCTGAGCAGTCTCGGCTGCCTGATCAACACTGATCAGCGGCAGATCTTCGGCTGTTATATCAACATCGGATCCGCCATGAAGCTCGCTATGCAAGCCCGTGTGAACGCTCGCCCGCGATCCCATCTCTGAGCCTTGGCTTACGGCCTCGTCCACCAAGGCGATGTGCGCCGGGTTTGCCGCAAGAATGGCCCCGAGCGCCGCACGCATATCCGTTCCCATGCCGAGAAGCACCACTTGCTTCTGCGTCAGATCATCTAGTTTCACTAGTTCAATCCCTTCATCACATATCTCCTAGTACACACTCGCTGCCAGCTTGGCTGATTGCTCAACAAGCCCGCTCATCGCTTCTCTCTAGCTCTCTAGCTCTCTAGTACAG
>WLJI01000050.1 GCA_009701845.1 Actinomycetota bacterium | reverse complement strand
AGCGGAAGTTTCTGCACTGTTTGGAAAGCCAGAGACTCCCAAACGGGGCAGGATTTTGCGATCAAACTACTTTCCGTTCAGTCTGGCGGAGCGCTCGCTTCAGAGCGGTTGGAGCGTGAAGCAAGAGCGCTCTCTCGGCTGAATAAACTCGAAGGCGCAGTGTCGCTGCATCAAGTTGGCATCACTGCAGATGGAACTGCTTGGTTGTTGCTTGACTTTGCACCTGGTGGGTCACTCCAAGATCGCTTAGACGCAACTTTGACAACGGCCTTAACAACGGCCTCAACAACGGCCTCAATAACGGCCGAGCTTGAAGCTGAGCAAGCTCTTGTGGCTCTGCGGGAGTCGAATGAATTCCTAGCTGCGAGCTTGTTCTTTACCCTGGCTCAAGCGCATGAGTCTGGGGTGATTCACGGCGATATCTCGCCAGCAAATGTGCTCTTTGCCGAGTCAGGTAAGCCCTTGCTGGCAGATTTCGGGATGGCTGGTCTGCTGGGCGGCGGGGATGGAGCGTTGGGAGTAGTTGGGTTCACACCGGCGTATGCAGCGCCTGAGCGCATTCGTGGCGGCCCACCGGATCAAGCCTCTGATGTCTATGCCCTAGCGGCCACGCTCTGGCATGCGCAGTTTGGCAATCCACCAGGGTCAGCCCGGCCTCAGCGGTCAGCCCTGCCGCCAAACGAGCAGTCTGAGCTGAAGCGCGATTGGATGCAAGGTGCGCTGAGCGAACTCCCTGCCGAACGCCCTGATGCTTTGGGCGTAGCGAGGTCGCTGAGCGCTCCTACGAAGCGGCACAAGAGGATGCGCCTGCGATAGAAGTATCCTCGCCAAGATGTCAGATGAGATAAATCAAGAATCAACCTCCCCATTGGTGTTCACCGAACTACACGAGGGCGGCGTGGCAGTACTCACGCTGAACAACGGCAAGGTCAACCCACTGAGCGTTGAACTGCTCAACGAACTTCAAAGCGCAGCCGCAGAGCTCGCAGAAAATGATCAGATTCGCGCTGTGGTCATTACTGGCAACGAACGGGCATTCGCTGCCGGTGCCGACATCGCGCAGTTTGCCGAATCGGAATCAGGGCTTTCCTCGCCCGAGAGAATCGCTCAGATCGGGGCTGCTTTTTTGGGTGCGTTGAATGCGGTTGCTGGGTTGCCTTGCCCGAGCATCGCTGCGGTATCTGGAGTTGCATTAGGCGGGGGCTGTGAACTTGCTCTTGCCTGCGACTTTAGAGTTGCAGGGCCCAAGTCTCGATTTGGTCAGCCAGAGATTCTGCTTGGCATCATTCCTGGCGGCGGCGGAACACAACGCCTGAGCAGACTTGTGGGGTCGTCGGTTGCGAAGGAACTGATCTTTTCTGGTCGGATGATTCAGACCGAAGAGGCGCTCCGGATCGGTCTGGTCAACAAAGCCGTCGAAGCAGATCAAGTGTTGGCTGAGGCCATGGCTATGGCGCAGAGCTTTGCTTCTGGCCCTAGACACGCGCTTGCGCTTGCGAAAGCTGCAATTGATCAGGGACTCGAGGGCTCGCTCGAGGATGGTCTGTTGCTCGAACAGGCTCTCTTTGTGAAGTCCTTTGCAACTCCCGACGCGGCAGTCGGCGTGAAGTCATTTCTGTCTGATGGACCCGGTCACGCAGAGTTCGGTTAGCCAGCCCAGGCCACTAGGCCGAACTCAATGGGCGCATCAAGAAGGTCGTGTCTAGGAACGACTCGCGCTGTTACTCCCATGCGACCTGCAGTACTCAGTACTGCTGTTCCTGTGTAGCGAAGGTGATGCTCGTCCTCCGCACCGTGAACCTGCAACAGGACAGTCTTGGTGTTTTCTAGTTCACCGGATTGTCCGACATGCCCGACTAGGAGTTGTACATCAACCTCGGTGGGATCGAGCCCGCCAAGAGCAACGCTCGCCGTCACTTGACGTTGCGCTCCGAGGTCGGCGACATCCTCGTTGATTTCGATTCGCTCCACGTGCACCTGATGCCATTCGGATTCAAGGCGTGCGCGGAAAGCCGCGAGTGTGCGAGCCCCCGCAAAGTCATTGCTTGAGAGTTCAACTGAGCGAGCGGCCGCGGGCAGGTAGAGGTCCTCGACATAGTCCCTGACCATGCGATGGGCGCCAACAAAGGGCCCGAGCGTTCGGAAGTTTTCTTTCACACGCGTGATCCATGCATCAGAAAAAGAACTCTTGGGGTCGGCCTTGGCGTAGTAGAGCGGAACAATCTGCGTTTCAAGGAGCTCAAACAAGCTGTTGGCTTCGAGCTCAATACGTCGCGCTTCATCTTGGATGGACTCAGCAGAGGAGATGGCCCAACCGTTGGGGCCAAAGGTCTGCCCCAGAGCAGACTCCTCGTCGTTTCCGGAGCTGAAACACTCTGCCCACCAGCCATCCAAGACTGAGCAGTGCAATGCGCCGTTCAGCACGGCCTTCATGCCACTCGTACCCGAGGCCTCCATGGGCCGTACGGGAGTATTCAGCCAGACATCTGCACCCTGGACGAGTGAGCGCGCTAGTGCCATGTCGTAGTCCTCAACGAACATGAATCGATCACGAATTCGCGGATCTGCCGAGAAAGCAACGATCTGCCGGATGAGTTCTTTGCCGAGTTCGTCAGCAGGGTGCGCTTTGCCAGCAAAGATGAACTGAATCGGTCGCTCCTCGTCGAGCAAGAGGCGCATCAGACGTTCTGGCTGACTCAGCAACAGCGCTGCTCGCTTATAGGTGGCCATCCGACGAGCGAAGCAGATGGTGAGCGCAGTAGGGCTGAGCGCAGCATTGACCCATTCCAGCTCAGATGAGGATCGGCCTTGAGCCAATCCGTGGTTCCGTAAACGGTCACGCACATGGTCAACCATTCGGAGCTTTGAAGCATCTCGGGCATCTTGAAGTAACTGATTGTCGACTTTCAGAATTGACTGCCAGGACGCCGTGTCGGCCCACTGCCAGTCCTCGCCCACTGTGTCCGACAGCAGTTCAGCGATCTCGGCTGAGACCCAAGTGGCACCGTGCACGCCGTTGGTTATTGAACCCACGGGAGTTTCTTCCTCTGGGACCCCTGGCCACAGGTCGGCAAACATCTCTCGGCTCACCTCGCCGTGTAAGGCCGAGACCCCGTTGCGTCGCTCGGCTAGACGCATGCCCATGACGGCCATATTGAATGGCTCATCGGTGGCCTCTTCGGGTCGGTGGCCGAGCTTCATGAGTTGATCAATAGAGATTCCACACGCAGCGGCCCAGTTGCCGAAGTACTTCTCCATCAGTTCACGCGGGAACCGGTCTATGCCCGCTGGAACTGGCGTGTGAGTGGTGAACACCGCGCCAGCGCGAACCGCAGTCAGGGCTTGCTCGAAAGACAAACCATCGCTGCTCATATGCTCGCGGATCCGCTCTAGGCCCAAGAAGCCTGCGTGGCCCTCGTTCGTGTGAAACACCTGTGCAGAGATGCCAAGCGCACGGAGTGCTCGAATCCCGCCCACGCCGAGCAAGATTTCTTGACGCAGACGGTGCTCTACATCGCCACCGTAGAGGCGATCGGTGACGAGTTGCAGAGATTCGGAGTTCTCTGGAATGTCAGCGTCGAGCATGTACAGCGGAGTTCTGCCTACTGTTGCTTTCCATACTTGAGCAGTTAAAGACTCTCCGGCTAGGTCAAGATTGATGCGAACCCCATCGCACAGTTCAAGTGCCATGGCATGAGGGTCCAAATCCGGGAATCGCTCTTGTTGCCAGCCGTCAACGCTGAGTGACTGCCGAAAATAGCCATGCCGGTAAAACAGCCCGATGGCAATGAGCGGAACCCCAAGGTCCGAGGCAGCCTTGAGGTGATCTCCAGCAAGGATCCCAAGACCGCCAGAGTATTGCGGCACTGCTTCAGAGATACCGAACTCGGGAGAGAAATACGCAATCGCTCCCTCTGCGGCAGTGCCGAGTCCTGTTTTGTCTGTAGCTGCGGTTTCGTGGGCTTCGAGGGCAACTTGTTGATACCAGCGAGGCAGATCGAGATAAGCGCTGAGTGCTGCGTCGGCTGCTGCAAGGCGCTCCAAGAAGTACGGGTCGGTGCTGAGCTCAAGAAGTCGCTCAGTTGATGCTTCGGCCAAGACTCTCCGAGGGTCATGGCCGCCTTCGTCCCATGCAAGGGAGTCGATCATGATGAACAACTCACGCGTGGGGCGATCCCAAGACCAGCGTAGGTTGCTCGACAAGCGATCTAGCGCAGCGAGCGGTTCGGGGAGGTGTGGACGAACGGTAAAACTTTTGAGTGCCTTCATTACGATTGAGGGTATCCAAGTCCATCGCCATTTCAGTCTTCAAATTGGGCAGGGTTCACACTCTGTTCACGAATTGCTCAATGCGTGGGACCGTTGGGGTGTGACTGAGAGTGCTCTTGATTGCAGTGCTGCGTCAGAGTGTTGGGCGGAATCCGCCGGTACTGTGTAGAGCAATGTGTGCGCACACGGGTAGGCCGAGTTGACCGAGGAAGCCGCTAAGAGCGGAGTGACTGGTCCTGCGTGGACCTTCGGCGCCTTGGGTGCAGTGCTAGCTGTCGGGGCGCTTCTCTTTATCGTGATCGGGTCTCCATTCGGTTCGGGTGCCCCCGCTCCTACTAGCTCGGTTGCGCCAACTACCACCGTGGCTGCAGTAACCAGCACCACCGACGTTAATGACGGGCCACTGCCAACCGACAGGGTTGCGTATGTCACCTCAACTGGCGCAGTCCTGAGCGGCACGGGCGCAGAGCCGCCAGTTCAGGTAGCTAGTGATGCCGCTCGAGGCCCCGCAGGCCTTGGTGCAATTGCAGTGGCCCCGACCGGCGACTTGATTGCCTACCTGCGAACAGACGGCGCGCTGGTCGTGGTGCCTGCATCCGGCGGCGAGGTACTGGTGCTTGCTACAGATGCCGTGATCTCTGATATCGGTGCGCACACTCTGTTGGCTTGGGATCCAACCGGATCACAGATTTCCTACATTGCAGTGGGCACTGCGGACATGGCCGAGCCCAGAGACACAACTCCCAAACCGCTCTCCGCTGGCCAGGGTGTGTACCGCGTGCCATTGCCCGAGGGAGTTCTGGGCAATGTCGTCAAGGTGGTTGATCGCACCGGTGCTGCTGTGATGCGAATCGGTGATCCTTCCACCCGTTCAATGGTGGGACTTGCGAGTTCAAAATCTGATGACCTCATGTTGCTCGAATCGGTCATTCCCGGAACGAACAATCCATACACACTGGCCGCTGCTACCTCTGGCTCGGATGCTCTTACTCCCACTTTTCTTTCTGCAGATGAACCCACGTTTTCCTCTGATGGAAGCTTCATCATTGCGGTAGGGCCAGACAAAAGCGGAAAGGAAATGATCCGGATCGCGACTGATTCGCTGAGCCGAACCACCTTGGTCTCTGCAGACAAAATCTGCGCCCCGTCAGTGTCTCCGGATAGCACTCGGATTGTGTACGGCGCTGGCCCGAACTGCTCGAAACTCATGTTGATCTCGGCTCGGGGCGGCACTCCTGTAGAAATTACGCCTCCGGCTCAGCCCGGTCGGGCGAGTTACCGTGCGGGAGAGTTAAGTTGGACGGCCGACGGCAGGTTTATTGCCTTCGCGGACTGTCGATCAACCGATGGTCCGCTCACCTGCGAGGGCCCAGTGACCTTTTTAGACCCAGATCGCTTACTCGAAGTCCCCGGAGCCGTTGCGACCACGGTTGCAACAGTAACTCGGCCGCTCCTTGGCGACCTGCGGCTCACAGTGGTGCTTGCTGGCCCCATTGAGTACGTCGGGACCTTCCCAGTTGATGCAGAGAGTGAGGGTGAACTTGTCGAGGTCGACGGGTCAACCTCGATTGTCAACCTTGATCTCGTCAACGGAGATCAGGCGTTGAATCTAGATCTTGAGGTTGCGGAGGGAAGTCAGTTTGTCACTGGCCAGATGACGTTGGTTGATCCAAGCAAAGGCATAAATCGGAGCTTCACCGTTTTGGGTACGGCCTCAGTGATTGGGCTGCGCGTTGCATCAGTGAGTGGCATCTGGATCTCGACGGATGACTTGCCGTTTGTTTCGGGCAAGTTCAGGATCGGATTGCGAAGAGGATGACCCCTCCCGCCGCCTCTAGTTCCCACCAGCGTGACATGTTGAAACAACCGCCTCGCATCATGATTCGTGAGCTCTACCCAGTCACTCCGACGATGTCTCCGGCGAAAGCGATTGTTGAAGATGAGGTAGCCGTGGGAGCGATGCTCGTTGCAGATGGCCATGGCTTGCTTGCCGGAAGGATCCGATACCGGCGCGCTGATGGCCAGACGAAAGTAAAGCCGAAATGGCAGATAGCGCCGCTTGCAGTTGCCGCATCGGGTCAGGCAACTGGTGCACTTCTGCTCAAGGATGCAGGGCTGTATGAGTTCCAGGTTCAGGCTTGGGTGGACCGCTTCGAGAGCTGGCGGCGAGACCTGCAGCTTTTTGCTCAGGCTGGCGAGTCGCTGCAGGTGGAGTTTGAGCAAGGCGCGCAAATCCTTGAATCCTTGATGCAGTCGCTAGCAAAAGTTCCCGCCCGAAGAGTGCTTGATGCCATTGAGCAGCTGCGCAGCATGAGTTGTTCCGATCGGGTACGGCTCGCTGCAGCAACTGACGACGCAGTGGCTCAAGCGGTTGCTGGTGTACCAACAGAAATCACATCCTCGTCGAGCTTCCTGCTGCGGGTGGATCCAGAACTCGCCGTCCGAGGCGCTTGGTATGAATTCTTTCCGCGCTCAGAAGGCGGTCTGACACAAGGGGCAAACTCCTGGGCAAGGCTGGAGCAGGTTGCAGAGGCCGGATTTGATGTGGTGTATCTGCCGCCAATTCACCCCGTAGGAGTAACGCACCGCAAAGGCAGAAACAACTCCCTGACCGCTGGGCCCCAAGACGTTGGTAGCCCATGGGCAGTTGGCTCGGTAGACGGCGGACATACTGCGGTCAATCCAGAGCTTGGCACCGTGAGCGATCTGCGGCGTTTTGTTGCTCGCGCGCGTGAGCTTGGGCTTGAGGTAGCGCTTGATTATGCGCTGCAGTGCAGCCCAGATCACCCCTGGGTGAGGGAGCATCCCGAGTGGTTTTTACACCGCTCTGATGGCTCGATTCGCTATGCAGAGAACCCTCCCAAGAAGTACCAAGATATTTTTCCGATCAACTTTTGGCCCGAGAGTGATGATGATCGCATAGCGCTGTGGCAAGCCTGCTTACAGATCCTGCAGTTCTGGGCTGAGTGCGGGGTACAGGTGTTTCGGGTAGACAATCCGCACACCAAGCCGCTTGCTTTTTGGGCCTGGGTGATTCGCGAGTTGCAGGCTACTGACCCACAAGTGGTGCTGCTCTCCGAGGCATTCACCGACCCGACCATGATGCATAGCTTGGCCGAGGTGGGGTTTAGCCAGTCGTATACATACTTCACGTGGAGGCAGAACAAAGAGGAACTCACCTCATATGGCGAGGAACTGGCACATGCCCCAACTGCTGCGTGGTTCCGGCCCAATCTGTGGCCGAGTACCCCAGATATTTTGACTGATCCGCTGCGTGGTGGTTCGCCGAACGCATTTGCATCGCGGGCAATACTGGCGGCGATGCTGGCCCCAAGCTGGGGGGTCTATTCCGGCTACGAATTGTGCGAAAACAAAGCACTTTCCGATAAAGAGGAGTACGAGTTCTCCGAGAAGTACGAGATCAAAAAACGAGATCACAACAACCCTGCATCGTTGTGGCCACTGCTCACCAAGCTCAACGGTGTTCGGCGCGATCATCGCTCAACTTGGCGCATGGACTCGCTTCGCTTTCACTACGTGGATCACTCGAACGTGATTGCCTTTACTCATCACTGCAAACTTCGAGGCGAAACAGGGGGACGAGTCGCAGACACGGTGCTTGTTGTGGTCAACCTTGCACCCGACGAGGCGTGCGAGGCAACGGTGTATCTCGACCTTGATGCAGTTGGCCTAGGTGGATGTTCTAGCTTTCAGGCACAAGATGAGCTCACGAACGAGACCTGGGTCTGGGGCGCGTCGGGCAACTATGTGCGATTCGATCCGGAAGAACGAGTCGCACACATCTTCAGCCTGGCTCCCTGACCGATCTCGACGTGTGACCGATCTCCCCGTATGCGCTCGGCGCTGCGATGCGGCAGACTGAACAGATGAATGATCGAAGCATTGCTCGCTCCATTGCGCTCGGCCGTGTGGCTTTCGGCCTGACCATGTTGCTGATTCCTCATAAGGTGTTGGCCCGACTCGGTGATGACCAGCCAGGGCCGCTGATGTGGATGGCGCGGGCCTTTGGCATCCGAGACATGGTTCTTGGATTTGGGGCAATCATGGAACTCACCGAAGAGGACCCAGAAGGTCGGTGGGTGGCCTACGGTGCGGCGGCCGACACCTGTGATGCGGTTGCTGCGGTCGTTTGGCGAGAGGAACTTGGTGTGGCCGGGATGGCAGCAACGCTCTCTCTTGCAGTGCCCGCGGCGACCGGTGGCTGGTGGTCGGCATTCGCTTTGCACCGGAACCGGGCTACTCGTAGCGCCGGTACGATGAGCAAGTGATTCAACCTCCTACCTCCGGATCCATACTCTCTTCAAATAGTCAGTGGTACCGCTCGTCAATCTTTTATGAGGTTCACGTTCGCGGGTTCTTCGATGGCTCAAATGACGGCAACGGCGACCTTCGCGGCCTGACTTCCAAGCTGGACTATCTGGAATGGCTGGGCATTGACTGCCTGTGGCTCTTGCCCTTTTACGAGTCCCCTCTGAAAGACGGCGGATACGACATTTCGGACTTCCTCACGGTGCATCCAGATTTTGGAACCACCGATGATGCAGCGCACTTGATCGAAGAGGCTCACCGGCGAGGCATCCGTGTGGTTGCAGACATGGTGATGAATCACACCTCAGATCAGCACCCGTGGTTTCTTGAGTCTCGACAAGATTCAACTAACCCAAAGGCCGATTGGTATGTGTGGGGAGATGACGATCAGCGCTGGGCTGACGCTCGGGTCATCTTTGTAGATACCGAGCCATCGAACTGGACCTTTGATCACCAGAGGCAGCAGTACTACTGGCACCGGTTCTTTCACCATCAGCCAGATCTGAATTATCGCAACCCAGAGGTTCAAGACGCGATGATCGAAGTTATCTGTCATTGGCTGGGACTCGGCCTTGACGGGTTCCGACTCGACGCCGTGCCCTACTTGTTTGAAGCCGATGGAACAAACGGCGAGAACTTGCCCGAGACCCATGAGTATCTTCGTCGAGTTCGTCGTGAGATCGACGCGCGTTACCCCGGCAAGGTGCTTCTAGCAGAGGCCAATCAGTGGCCCGAAGACGTAGTTGAGTACTTCGGTGATGGCGACGAATGCCACATGTGCTTCCACTTTCCGCTCATGCCTCGCATGTTTATGTCGCTGCGCCGTGAAGAGCGCACGCCGATCACCGAAATTCTTGAGCGCACCCCAGAAATCCCTGACGGGTGTCAGTGGGGCATCTTTTTACGGAATCACGATGAACTCACCCTAGAGATGGTGACTGACGAAGAGCGCGATTACATGTGGGCGGAGTATGCAAAAGACCCGCGTATGCGCCGCAATGTGGGCATCAGTCGCCGACTGTTTCCGCTGGTCGAGAATGATCGCCGGCAGGCAGAACTACTTCACGCATTGTTGCTGAGCCTGCCTGGTACTCCGATCTTGTATTACGGCGATGAGATCGGCATGGGCGACAACATCTACCTCGGTGACCGAGATGGAGTTCGAACCCCCATGCAGTGGAGTCCCGATCGGAACGGCGGATTCTCTACCGCCGACTTTGCGCAGTTGTATCTTCCGCCGCTGATGGACCCGGTCTATGGCTTCCAATCAGTAAACGTCGAGGCCGAGCGACGCAACAGCGGGTCGTTTTTGAACTGGTTCCGGCGCATGTTGCATGTACGTCGGCAGCACCCGCTCTTCGGCCTTGGTGGGTTTGAGGTGCTCGAGGTGTCTACTCCAGCAGTGTTTGCCTATTTGCGAACTCCGTCTGCTGACGACGAGCACGCAAACCCAGTCTTATGCGTGAACAATTTTTCTGGGGCTGCTCAGCCCGCAGAGTTGTATTTGTCTCATCTAGCGGGCCGAGTTCCTGTGGAACTGCTCGGTCAGGTTGCATTTCCTGCCATTGGTGACCTGCCGTACTTCGTCACTCTGCCACCATATGAGTACTTATGGTTCGAACTCACTGAGCCGACGGGGTAGAACTCGCTATCGACGCTGAAACGTTTTCTCAAGAACTCACTGCATTGCTTCCGGCCTTTCTTGCCGGTCAGCGTTGGTACAGCGCTGTTGACGAGCCGCGTGTGGAGTTGCGCAAGGTGGACACCTTGGCAGACGGGTGGCCAACCTTGATGTGGCTACTCGTTGAGGTACGGGGAAACAATGGTGCAGGAACGCCTAGCTGGTATCAGGTACCAATTGGCGCAACGGCTGAGAGGCCAGACCATGTGGCCGAATCGGCCCTGCTCGGCGAGATCAGCTCCCCCCGAGGCCCGACCCACTTGTTCGACGCCTTGGCCGATGATGAACTGGCGCTGCGATTTGCGCACATCGTGGCCCCCGATCTTCATCCGCACTCGGCCCGCGTGCAGGGTGGGGAGCAGTCAAATACCTCGATTGTGTTAGACGAGCGATACATCATGAAGGTCTTTCGACGGGTGCAACCCGGCGCAAATCCTGATGTTGAAGTTACCGAGGCTCTTGGCAAAGTCGGCTTCGGAGCTGTTCCAGTTCCTGTAGCCATTTGGCGCCGTAACCAGACTGACCTTGCTGTAGTCCGTCGCTATGAGCGCAGTCGTGGCGAGGGGTTTGAACTCGCCACTGACTCACTGCGTGAACTGTTCAACCGTCGGCGACCGCCGCGTGATTGCAAGCTCGACTTCGCTGACGATGCTCGGCTGCTCGGCCAGAATGTCGCTCACCTGCATGTTGCCCTTGCCGAAGCTTTTGGTGCGGAACCCGCTGATGGTGCGGCCTGGGCTACTGACATGGCAGCGCAGCTTCATCGTGTTGCCTCGGGCAAGTTAGACACCGGTCGAATTGAGAAGATCTACGACCGTTTGCGCAGCGCTTCGGACCTAGGCACAGCCATCCGAATCCACGGGGATCTGCATCTTGCTCAGGTGCTTCGTTTGCAACGCAGTTGGATGGTTCTCGACTTCGAAGGTGAACCTGCCCGACCCGTTGAAGAGCGTCGACATCCCTCCTCGCCACTGCGAGATGTTGCTGGCATGACACGCTCGTTTCAGTACGCAGCGGCCATGGCGTTGCGAACACACGGTGAGGCTGATCATGAACTGCGCGTACTCGCTGATGCGTGGACAGTGCGTAACGTCAATACGTTTTTAGCCGGTTACGCCGATGTTGATGCCGCGCACCGATTGCTTCCACAGTCTCGGCCGAGCAGAGACGCCTTGTTGAGCGTCTTTGAGCTCGACAAAGCCGTGTACGAAGTTGCTTACGAACTAGCTCACCGCCCAGAACTTGTTGATCTTCCGGTTCAAGCTGTGGAGCGGTTACTCAACGGCGAGGACCAACTGCCGGCAACAGAGCCGGAAGGCTGAGTGATGCAGGCTCATGGCCGAGCAGCCCAGCCGCCCGGTGAGCTTGACCTGTTCCTCTTCGGCGAAGGTACACATCGCCGATTGTGGGACTTGCTTGGTGGCCATCTACATCATGAGGGCGGGGCCAGCTTTGCTGTATGGGCACCAAATGCGCAGCAGGTATCTGTGCAAGGGGACTGGGCGGCGTGGTCTAGTGAACCAAGCGGCGCAACCGTATTGGCAGCCCAAGGAAACTCGGGTATCTGGTGGGGGGTTGAGCCTCGCGCCCAAGCGGGGGATCGATATAAGTTTTTGATTCGTGGAGCCGACGGCCAACGTACCGAGCGCGCAGACCCAGTCGCGGTTGCAGCGGAGGTTCCCCCAGCTACTGCCTCGGTCTTGTTTGCTACGGACTATGTATGGGATTCGCCCGTTGGCACTGACTGGCGCTTAGCGCGATCCGAGCGAAACAGCGGTCGGCTCTCGGTGTATGAGGTGCATCTTGGGTCGTGGCGTCGCCACCCTGATGGGCGAGCTCATAGCGCCCGCGAACTTGCCGAACCGCTAGCCGACTGGGCGAGTTCGCTCGGCTTTACCCATATCGAGTTCATGCCCGTTGCTAGTCATCCCTTCGGAGGCTCATGGGGGTATCAAGTCTCGGGCTATTACGCACCCGATGCCCGGTTGGGGTCACCTGATGACCTTCGATACTTGATCGATGTGTGTCACGACCGCGGACTTGGCGTGATCTTGGATTGGGTGCCAGCGCACTTCCCGAAGGACCGGTTTGCGCTTGCCCAATTTGATGGCACGTCGTTATACGAACATGCGGATCCTCGTCGGGGTGAACACCCCGACTGGGGCACGCTGGTGTTCAATCACGGCCGCAATGAGGTACGCAATTTTCTTGTTGCCAACGCCCTGTACTGGCTCGAAGAGTTTCGCGTGGATGGCCTGCGAGTAGATGCCGTGGCCTCGATGTTGTACTTGGATTACTCGCGACAGCCGGGGGAGTGGGTTGCCAATGCCCAAGGCGGCAGAGAAGACCTAGAGGCTATGGCTTTCGTGCAAGAACTCAATGAGGTTGTGGGCCAAGAACAACCGGGGGCCTTGGTTATCGCCGAGGAGTCGACCTCTTGGCCTGGTGTGACGCGGCCAACCGAGTGGGGAGGCTTGGGGTTTTCACGCAAGTGGAATCTTGGCTGGATGCACGACACGTTGACGTACTTTGCTCAAGACCCAATCCATCGAGCTTTTCACCATCACGAACTGACCTTCCCGATGGTGTACGCCAAAGACGAGCGGTGGATTCTTCCGCTGAGCCACGACGAAGTCGTCCACGGAAAAGGCTCCTTGCTCAACAAAATGCCGGGCCGCCATGAAGAGAAACTCGCCCACGTGCGCAGCTTGTTGGCTTGGCAGTGGTGCCACCCCGGCCGACAATTGCTCTTTATGGGGTGCGAGTTTGCCCAAGAGCGGGAGTGGTCACACGAGGGCGAGATCGATTGGTTCTTGTTGCAGCGCGAAGGCCACGAAGGAGTTCGAAGACTGGTGGCCGATCTCAACTCCCTGCAGGCGCAGTACCCGGCGCTCTGGGCCGGAGATGATGATCTTGATCGCCATATTGGCTGGCTTGATGCAGAGGATCATGAGCATTCGATCTTCTCGTTCTGGCGGTCAATCCCAGAGTGGTATCAGGTACAAACCGACCACGGTGATCTCAACCGGGAGCCACATCAAGGCTCAGTGGCAGTAGTTGCAAATCTGACTCCAGTACCTCGACATGGGTACCGGCTCGGGGTTGCAGATAACAAGCCTTGGCAGGTGATTCTTGACACTGATGCGCAGGAATATGGCGGAACTGCAACACCCGTGGGCGAGAACGAAGATGGGCTTTTGTTCGTCGACTCCAGCACCCCTTGGCAGAACCAGCCGGGCTCATTGCTGCTCACGCTGCCGCCGTTGTCGGTGATCATTTTGGCCCCAAGCGATGTACGGTGAGAGCCGTGGAACTAGCCCAGTGGAAGTAGCCCAGTGGAAGTAACGACTGCTTGCTATCGGCATCCGCAACAGGCAGCTGCTGTGAGTTGTCAGCGATGTGAGCGACCGATCTGCACGAAGTGCATGGTGCAGGCCTCTGTGGGCTTTCAATGCCCCGATTGCACCTCGGCACGACCGCAGAAAGTGATCAACAGCCGAACGCTGTTTCGCGGGCATAACGAAGTAGTGGTCGGCAAGGTCATCATCGGGATCAACGTTGGCGTCTTTGCCCTCATGGCGATACTCAGCGGCGACCCGAACGGCGCATCAGGGCCGGTGTACAACTACGGCGCATTGTTTGGGCCGCTCGTTGCGATTGGTGAGTGGTGGCGAGTTTTCACCAGCGCGTTCCTGCACGCTGGTGTCTTGCATCTTGGGATGAACATGTTACTTCTGTGGTTTTTGTCTCAAGAGATGGAACCAGTCCTCGGTAAAATGCGTTTTGCAATCATGTACGTCACGGCGCTGATCGGCGGTTCGCTCGGAGTACTGATTTTGTCGCCGGTCTCGCCAACGGTGGGCGCCTCGGGTGCAGTCTTTGGTCTCATGGGTGGTCTGATCGTGTTGCAGTTGCGTGCGCATCAGAACCCTTGGAAGTCAGGCATCGGGGGACTCGTCCTAATCAACTTGGTGTTGACCTTTGCCATCCCGGGAATCTCGATTGGCGGCCATGTGGGCGGGCTTTTGGCGGGGGCCGCGGCGGGCGCAGTTTTGCATCCCGTGAGTTGGCCTCAGCAAGGTGCAGCGCTTCGATCAACTGTGGTGGTTGGGTTTGCGTTCACACTTGGGGCGTTCGCACTGTTAGCGGCAAGCCATTTCACAACTCACCCGCTCTTCTAGACGCACCAGCGTTGAGATGTTTTCTCCCGAGTCAGACCACCCCACGGGGCAGGGGGGTCGTAGCTCAGAGGTAGCGCTGCTGAAGGTTCTTCAGGTTGGTCCGCCACACATGGCGCAACACTGGCTTGGCCGCGGTTGCCCCGAGTGGACCGCCAAGCCACCAAGGAAAGATCAGTCGCTCCGTCCATTCAAACGAGGTTTGCGTGGCCGATTCGGCTGGGCCGATTGGCCTCAGGTAAAACACGCCTGTTCCAGTGATGAGTCCCACATGGCGCACTCCCATCTCTGCGGCCGGCACCCAACTCGTAATCTCCATATGGTCGGTCAGCCTGAATGGTCCGATCGCAGTTGCGCAATCAAACTCGGTTCCAGTACCGGATTGCTGATCGCTTGTGAAAGCAATCGATACCGCATCTTCCATCCACTCAGGATGCGTTGAGATGTTCTCGATGTCTGCCCATACTTCTTCAGGCGACGCATCAAGAACCACGTTGACAGTGATACTGGGCATCTGCGAACAGTACTGAACCTTTGTCTTGCTTTTTTGGCGGGCACCCGCTCAGCCCGAACCTGCCGAGAAGGTGCAGAATAAGGAGATGCAGGATTCCACCAGCACTCAGGCCCTTGCCCGGCAGCTCGCCGAGGTAGGCCGAGAAGTGCGAGAACTTCTGCGAAGCACCGCAGTGCACGGCACCCAGGTCGATACCGACCGCCGGGTAGTACGCACCGAGGGCGGCGATGACGTGTACGGCGTTGATGCTCGAGCTGAGGAGGTGCTGATTGCTGCGCTCAATCGTCGCTGCGCGAAGCGCTGGCCCGGAACTCTGGTGATCGAGGGCTTCGACGAGCCTGTGCCGATTGGAGAACTCCAGCCTGGGGCTACATCCGTGTGGACGTACCTAGCAGACCCAGTTGATGGCACTCGCGGCTACTTGGCCGGGTTGCACAGCGCTTGGGTTCTGCTCGGTGCTGGACGATCTGCAGAGGTGCTTGAGGATCTTGAGGTGGGTGCTGCAGTAGAGATCCCGACTGCACGTGCAGGGGTGGCGATGGTTGCCTGTGCCGACAACAGCGGTTATTTGAGTGTGCAAGAGGACCTGCTGACAGCTGAGCGATCCTCTGTGCAACGCGACCTTCACCCCAAAGCCGATGCAGACTTGCAGCGCAGCTTTGTGACTGTTGTGCGGTTGCTTCCCGGAGGTCACGGGGCAATAGGCGCCTGGGCGGACGAGTTCTTGCAGGGACTAGAGGTCTACGACGACATGTACCCCTGTAGCGGTGGTCAGTTGATGGCAGTAGCAACCGGTAGTGCATCTGCGGTGGTGGATCCCCGACCGCTTCTTCACCCGGAAGGGTTTCATACCCACCCCTATGATCTTGCAGCTTTCGTTGTGGCTCGGGCGGCTGGTGTCATTGTCGAGGCGCTGCCACCTGGACCGCTTCGTTACCCAATCGATACCTCAACGCCTGTTGCGTGGGCCGCTTATGCCAATGAAGAGATTGCTGGCCAACTTCGCGTTCGACTGCCGAAGCTGGCACTGTAGGAATCTCCATCACTTGAGGGTGCAGTCAAGCAAAGTCTCTCTTGCTCTCTCCCCATCTCTTCGCCCCTCTCTTCCCCCCCCCGAGGTCACACTGTGAGCGTTCAACCCGGAGACATTCTTCGCGACACCGAGCCAACGGCGGTCAGTGGCATTGCTGGCCGCTTTAGTGCCCTGATCCCCGAGGCATGGCGGATCTTCTATGCCTTCGGCGGTGCCACCATGGCAACTGCGTTGAGAGTGGCCGAGATGGCGCTTGAACGTGAAGACCTGCACTTGGTCTCCTCCGAGGCGATGTTTTGCCAAGCAATTCCGGTTGGACCGGTTGCTGCGAGCGCCGAGATTCTGAGACAGGGAAAAACTGCAGCGCAGGTTCTTGTTCGGCTTTGGGCGCTCGACCCGCAGTCTCCTGACCCGAGTGCCGCGGAACGAAGTGACCTCATGGTCATGTGCGTCTTTGGCTTGAGCACGGACAGCCCGTTTGAGTTTGTTGGTGCCGAAGCACCCGATGTGCCCGATCCTGATGACTGCCCCCAGCCACCACCTCGGCCTGATGATTCGCCATTCAATAACATTGCCTATCACGAGCAAACTGAGTTCAGATTTTGCAACAGCCACATCAGATGGAACGAAGAGTTCCCTGCTGGTAAACCAGAAAGTGCCTCGTGGTTTCGCTTCAAGGTTCCACCCCTTCGCTCGGATGGCAGTTGGCATCCGGCCGCTCTCGCATTACCTGGAGACATTCTCGGCCCTGCTGTGCACGCCGGAGCAGGTGGATCGGTGCCGCCGTTTCTAGTGATCAGTCTGCAGCTGGGTTTGCAGATCGTAAATGAGGTGCGCGGCGAGTGGTTGTTGCAGCACACGAAGTCTCAGGTGGCGGGTTCGGGCTACGCATCTGGAACAGCTGAGCTCTACGACCAAGACCGCCGACTCGTGGCAGTTGCGACTCAGTGCGCAAAGATTCAGCCGATCAAGCTTGGCTAGGT
>WLJI01000005.1 GCA_009701845.1 Actinomycetota bacterium | reverse complement strand
GCTGATGCTCGACTGCTCTTCACCCAGGTTTTCACTGGTGACTCATTGCCAGAGTTGGCTATCGACGTAACTCCGACCACCGTGGTTCTTGGCGCACTCGCTAGTCGTGACTGGCGACCAATGCATCATGATTACAAGTTCGCAACCGAGCGAAACGGTGTTGCAGACATCTTTTTGAATACGCCAAATCAGGCCGCTTGGTTTGAGCGGTACGTCACCGATTGGGCGGGCCCCAGAGCGCGCTTGGGCAGAATGAAGTTCCGTATGAAGACCTCAGTATTCCCTGGTCATCGCATGGTTTTTTCTGCAGCCGTCACCGATGTTTCCACTGACGACGCGGGCTGCGGATGGGTGTCACTTGATGTCTCGCTTGCGGTGGGGGACGCAAAAGATGATCCTTCGAGTTACGTAGTTGCCTCTACCTGTGAGGTCCGCCTTGCCGTTCCAAACTCTCTAACAGATAACCCTTGGTCGCGTTCTGGCGAGCAATGGGTTCCCTAATCATCAATCCAGAAGAAAGAAAGCAGAATCACCATGTTGGACCTTGATTTCACCGAAGAACAAGACATGTTGCGCGAAATGGTTGCAGGCCTTCTCGCTCAGTACGCATCCCTAGAAGAGGTTCGCGCAGCCGAGGATGACCCCACTGGTTACTCTGCGGAACTCTGGGCGCAGCTTGCAGAGTTGGACCTCTTGGGCCTGCTACTGCCCGAGCAGTACGGCGGCTCGGAGATGACCATGATTGAAGGGGTCATTCTGTATGAAGAGATCGGTCGCTCGTTAGCTCCGACTCCGCACCTTGTGAGCTGCGTGCTGTCTGCTGGAGCAATTGTGCGAGCTGGCTCTGAAGAGCAAAAGGCCGGTTGGTTGCCGCGCATTGCAAAAGGCGAGGTCATTCTTACTCCGGCTTGGCTCGAACCCGAAAACAGCTTTGGCCCTAAGGGCGTTCAGATGCGGGCAGTGAATGACGGTGAGGGATTCACCCTGACGGGAACGAAGTTGCATGTGCAGTTTGCTTCTTCGGCTGATCGACTCCTTGTGCTTGCGCGCACCGGTGATGCCGCTGCCGATGTTGATTTATTTCTGGTCGATCCCACAGCGGATGGAGTCACGCTGTCACAGAGAATGTCGATCAGTTCAGATACTCAGTATCGAGTCGACTTCGATGGCGTTCAGGTTTCTGCTCAAGACCGCATCGGCGCAGCCGGAACGGGCTGGGCAACTTGGGAGAAGGTGATGGAAGAGGGGATGGTGCTGGTTGCGGCTATGGCAACCGGCGGAGCAGAGCATGCGCTCGAAATCACGGTTCAGTACTCCAAAGACCGGGAGCAGTTCGACAAGCCACTAGGAGCGTTCCAAGCTTTGGCGCACTATATGGCCGACTCAAAGACCTCGATTGATGGCGGCAAGGTGCTCGTGCATGAGGCCGCTTGGGCGCACTCTGTCGGCCGACCAATTTCTAGCTTGGCACCTATGGCCAAGTCCTTCACCTGCAGGAGCTATCGAGATACCACAGCGATGGCACAACAGATCTTCGGCGGCGTAGGTTTCACCGTTGAGTACGAGATTCAGTTGTACTTCCGCCGGGCAAAGCAGTTGCAGATCTCATTCAATGATGCGGCTCGCTGCGAAGAACTTATTGCTGCCGCTTTGCTCGACTCAGGTGATTACTCCCTGGTCTCGTAAGGCATCGAGTTGATCTTGAGACAGACCTAGTTCTGCTTGCAGGACTAGGCCTGTGTGTTCACCGACCCATGGAACTCGTGTTTCTGGACCCTCTGACACTGCCGACATTTTGACAGGGTTGCCAGGAATCAGAACAGGTTCTTCTACACCGTCCGGACGGGGCATCTGTACCAACATGTTGCGCCTTGCAACGTGGTCATCCTCAATGATTTCGGCCGGGGTAAAACACGGGCCGGCGGGGATGCCCGCCGTTCCCAGAATCTGACATACCTCTAGGCGCGTATATGCCGCTGACCAGCGTTCCACCGCAGGTCGAACCACTGTTTCGAGCTCGTTCGCCCAACCGCGTCGAGTAGCAAACGCCGGATCTTCGGGCCATTCGGGGTGGCCAACAAGTTCTGCGAGTTTTACGAACTGATGCTCTCGTGCCACCTGAACAGCAAACCAGCCGTCACTGGCTTGAAACCCGGTCATGATCGAGTGCGGGGTGTTGTCGGTCACTCCAAGTGAGTAGAAGTTGGTGATCACATCTGTCATGGCAATCATCGAATCGAGCATGGCCACATCGATGTATTGCCCAATGCCTTTGGTATCTCGATGCCGAAGTGCTGCAAGGATGCCGATCACGGCAAAGAGTGCAGAGCTGATATCTCCAAGTGCACCAGCGGGGATCACTCGCGGCGGTTCCTCTCCTTGGCGGGCGTATTCATAGAGACCAGACATCGCCTCTGGAACCATCGCGTACGCGGGCCAAGAACGGTACGGGGAATCTCCGAGGTTGCCAAAGCCAGAGACCGAGACATAGATCAGCTTGGGGTATCGCTCAGCTAGCACCTCGTAACCCAAGCCCAAGCGATCCATGGTTCCGGCCTTGAAGTTTTCGGCAACCACGTCAAACTCGCCAGCGAGATCCAAGAACAACTCTCGTCCTTGCTCAGTTTTTAGGTCAATCCCGACCGAGCGCTTATTGAGGTTATTGCGCAGAAAGGTTGCACCAACGAGGCGACCCTCTGGGTCCTGCATTGCGGGTAGCGCCCCCCGGCCGGATTCTCCGTCTGTCGGGTGTTCAACTTTGACGACCTCGGCACCGAGACGCGCCAACAATTGTGTGGCATAGGGAAGCGCCTGCATTTGTTCAGCGGCCAAAATGCGGATGCCCTCTAGTGGCTTTCCGTTGATGAACGCCTCTGGGTTGGCAATATCTCCAAGCTGCATACAAGACATCGTGACAGATCCAACAGCCCTCACTCAATCAGGCCGTTACTCAATCAGGCCGTCACTCAATCAGGCCGTCACTCAATCAGGCTGTTACTCAATCAGAGAGGTAGTCGCTCAGAATGATTGAGCGTGCTGGCGAGGCCATTGTCTCGGTTAGGTCAATGACAGAGTCCGCAGGTTGAGCTATGAGCTGGTCGGTTGCTATCAGGTGGTCCACAAAACGGTGTGCCGATTCAAGGTTGGTTCGCGAAGCACCCCATCCCAGCAGAAGGTCATCTGCCAAGCGCAAGGCCAGTACGTTTCCGTCAAAAAGAGACGCGACCTTGCGTTGGTCGTCGATTCCCACGTTGGAAACTAGTAAGGCTCCGTTGAGTCCACCCGCCCACCTGACTGCCCGGTTCACTGCCGAGTCCGAACTCGAAAGAGTGAGCGCACCCGCCAGAATCGCCTGATCAATCAATACTCGAACGGTATCTAGTAGGCCAAGCGCTAGAGGAATCACAGCTTCGCGGTCTTGGTCCGAAGTCAGGTCTTTCGGAGTGGAGATCAGCATCTGGAGCAGGTCAAACTCGTGCTCGTGGACGTCACCAGCAGCAATGAAGAGCTGTCCTATGGCCACGAGGCGAATAAGTGCAGCAGCATCAGGCTCAAGATCGGCTTGAGAAATTGCTGTTTCCCAAGACTCAGATGAAGACCCGAAGGTCGCGATCAGGGTCTGAATCGCTGCGACTTGCAAAGCAGACAACAGTGCCGATTTAGAGTCGAAGTAGGTGTAGATCGTGCCAACGGCACACCCGACGCTATCTGCTACTGCTTGCATCGTTAGGCCTTCTAGGCCGTCTCTCACGATGATTTCAGTTGCTGCGCCGAGTAGGTCGTTGTTTCTAGCTACCCGATTCTGGGCCCTTCGCCCCGATGTAACTGCGGTCATGATCTTCTCCCTCAAGGCTGTGTTGCACGATGAACCCGCCCCAGGGTGATCAGCAACTTGACTGGTTGAAACAACTAGTTGCCCAATTCTTTGTTGCTGGGCAGAGATTGTAGGGTGATAGAAGTCCAGAAGCTAATGATTTTTTAGGAGATAGTAGATGCGAGGCATTATCAGTGCAGCCGGATACTTGCCTCACTGGCGGCTTCAGCGAGAGGCAATAACACAGGTTCTTGGAACTTCAGCGGGCAAAGGGCAGCGTTGTGTTGCCTCCTACGATGAAGACTCGCTCACTATGGCCGTAGAGGCTGGACGCAAAGTGCTCGCTGATGCTCCCGCGGCGCCCCCTTCCGCCGTGTGGTTTTGTACGACCTCGCCTACCTACGCCGAGAAAACGAATGCGACAGTCGCTCATGCAGCGCTGCGCCTCGGCAGCGAAGTCATCGCAGCCGATGCCGGTTCAGGCTTACGCGGCCCTGCTGCTGCCTTGCGCTCGGCGCTTCGCTCTACAGATCCTGCTGTCTTGGTCCTCGCCGGCGATGTTCGAACTGGACTATCTGGCTCAGTAGACGAAAAAGACGGCGGAGATGCTGGCGCTGCAGTGCTAGTTGGAGAGGGAGCAGCCGGGTCAGAGGTTGCGGTCATTGCAGAGTACCTAGGTGGAGCATCTGCAACTCGGGAGTTCCTTGATCGCTGGCGTTCGCCCGGAGAGGTACGCACGCGATCTTGGGAAGACCGTTTTGGCGAGCAGCGCTACGGTGATCTTGCGGCTCAGGCTTGGGAAGCCGGCTTAAAAGATGCTGGCTTGGACCTTGATCAACTCAGTAAGGTCGCAGTCGTTGGACCTCGGCCCCGTGCAGGCGCGGCTCTGGTAAAGAAGCTCGGTGCTGCAGGTGTTGAGGTGATTGATTCTCTTGCTTCTTCTGTTGGATTTGCAGGAGCTGCTCAACCCCTGCTCATGCTGACTGCTCTGATTGAGCAGTCTCAGCCGGGGCAGGTCATTGCGCTGTTGGCCATGGCGGACGGCGCAGACGTGTTTTTCTTTCGGGTGACCGACGCAGCAGTCACTGCAGCGACGGCTACAACGGCGGTGACGGTGGCTGATCAACTCGAGGATGGTGACAACACGCTGTTGTATTCGAAGTATCTGTCTTGGCGAAATGTGTTGCCTGTTCAACCCCCAAATCGTCCTGAGCCCGCCCGTATGTCGGCCGCTGCGGCCGAACGCCGACTGGATTGGAAGTACGGCTTTGTCGGCTCGAAGGACCGCGAGTCTTCTGCACTTCATCTGCCACCAGCGCGAGTGTCGTTTGTCGGTGGCAACATCGACGATATGGACCCTGCTCCCATGGCCGATATTGCAGCAACTGTTGCCACCTTCACCGTGGACTCGCTTGCCTACTCGCCATCACCGCCAGTGGTGTTTGCCGTGTGTGACTTCGCTGGAGGCGGCCGCCTTCCGGTAGAACTCACCGACGTGCGCCCCGCAGATGTCAGCATTGGAATGACAGTGGAAATGACCTTCAGGAGGCTCAATACTGCTGATGGGATTGCAAACTACTTCTGGAAGGCCCGGCCCGTCAGGGGCCAGAAAACATCTCTGGGACAGAGCGAGACAACGGAGCAGAACTAATCATGGCTAGCCACGGAATTAAAGATCAGGTCGCCATTATTGGAATGGGCTGCACGCAGTTCAAAGAGCACTGGGACCGCAGCACAGACGATTTGTTAATTGACGCAGTCACCGACACCTTGGCCTCGGCTGGCGTCGAGAAAGACCAGGTAGATGCTTGGTGGCTCGGAACTGCACAGTCTGGCATGTCGGGAGTGACGCTCGCAGCGCCGCTAAAACTGCAGAATAAGCCAGTTACCCGGGTTGAAAACTACTGCGCGACCGGCTCAGAGGCCCTTCGTCAGGCTTGTTACGCAGTGGCCTCTGGCGCCTATGACATTGCCGCTGCAGTGGGGGTAGAGAAGGTCAAGGACTCTGGCTATCAGGGCCTCAACGCATTCCCCATTCCCACTGATGGCACGCAGCGAACCCTGACAGCGGCCGGAATGTTTTCTCTTGTGGCCCCGGCCTACGCCGACAAGTACGGCATCGATCCGAACGAGCTGCGGCGCACACTTGCTCGGATCGCATCTAAGAATCACTCCAATGGGGCAAAGAACGAGCGTGCGCAGTTCCGCCGAGAGATGTCCGTTGATTCCATCTGCGCCATGCCTGCAGTAGCTGGCATGTTGTCGGTCTTTGACTGTGCTGGGGTGGCCGACGGTGCCGCTGCGGCAATTGTGGTGCGCGCAGCTGATGCCTATAAGTACACCGATAAGCCCATCTTTGTGAAGGCCCTTGCCATGGTTGCTGGGAATGGATCCGGATTAGCAGATCCGGATTTTGATTACACCCACTTCGACGAATGCGAAGCCGCCGGTAAGGACGCCTATGCACAGGCCGGGATTACCAACCCGCGAACCGAGTTGGCCATGGCCGAGGTGCATGATTGCTTTACTCCAACCGAGTTGGTGCTGATGGAGGACCTTGGTTTCTCGGCTCGCGGTGAAGCGTGGAAAGATGTCGAGGCGGGCGCCTTCGATTTGCATGGGGATCTGCCGATTAACACCGATGGCGGATTGAAGTCATTCGGTCACCCCGTCGGCGCATCTGGGCTTCGCATGCTGTTTGAGTGTTGGCTACAGCTTCGTCACGAAGCCCCCGCGGATCGCCAGATCGCTACTGCTGATCGTGGCCTAGCGCTGACCCACAATTTGGGTGGCTACCCGGGCGATATGGTGAGCTTTGTGGGTATTTGGGGAAACCGGCTCGGATGACGTTGCTGCTGCCGGGCCAATCAGTGGTGCTCGCACGACTCGACGAGATGATCGCGAGCCAAGGCTCAAACAGTTCTGCACATCCTGCGATGTACCTCGTCGGAGTCGATGACTATGAGGCACTGAGCGAGTCGGACCAACTGGGCACCGAAGCTGCGATGGAAGAGATTGCGGTTCGATTAGATCGGCTCGTTCGAACTGCTGATGTTTTGGGATTGATCCAGCCAGGGCTCTTTGTTCTTGCTGCCGCATCCGTTGCACCTTCATCGGCTGGGGCGGTCATGGAACGAGTCCGTGGCGCGATTGCTCTGCCCATAGAGGTTGCTGGCCAACCACTTTCGGTGCTCGCGCATGTTGCGGTTTCGTTTTTTGTTGTCGGAGCCACCGCCGCTTCCATGCTGAGTGAAGCGGAAGCCGAACTCACTCACCTTCGAAACTCCTCCAAGAAAGAGTAACGATGAGCCCAATAATTTCCGCTGGTCAGGTGACTTGGGGGCTGCAATTGCCAGTGCAGTCACAAAGCCCGTCATTTGTGCAGCCTTGGGAACTTGGTGCTGGGACTGCCGAATTGGTCTCGATTGCGCAGGCAGCAGACCGTGCTGGTGCTTTCTACATCGGGGTCTGCGACCACGTCGGGGTGCCGCGACCTGCCGACGAGCGCATGTCTGCGGTGTGGTACGACACGATTGCAACCTTGGGCTGGCTAGGTGCGCTCACCAAGCAGGTTCGCTTATTGAGCCATGTTTACGTGCTGCCGTACCGGCACCCGCTCAGCACTGCTAAGGCCTTTATGACCCTTGATCACCTGTCGGGCGGCCGGGCGATCTTGGGTGCTGGCGCAGGCCACCTGCAGTCTGAATTTGATTTCTTAGGGGTGGATTTCGAGTCTCGTGGCAGGCAACTCGAAGAGTCGGTGGCAGTTATTCGTGCAGCGTTTGCCGAGGAATACCCGACGGTTGGCGGCCCAGGGGCCGAGGTTGGAATCGGCATGAGTCCGCGTCCCGCTGCTCCGTCTGCCTCGCGAGAGTCGTTACCCATTTGGATTGGTGGGTCGTCAAAGGTTGCCATTCGCCGTGCTGCCCTGCTTGCAGACGGGTGGCTGCCGCAAGGGCCACCCAAGATGGGTCTGAGTAACGCGATTGCATTCATTCGTTCAGAGCGAGAGGCGGCAGGCCTGCCCGCTGCATTTGATCTGGGAATGAACTTTGGATCGGTGTTCTTGGGGCAGGCAGATTTTGATTTGGAGCAGTATGCGCGTGGCCCGGCCGTGCACGGCACCGCCGAACAGGTAGCCGAGGGAATCAACAAATTTGCTGCCAAGGGAATCAACCAGATTCAACTTCGTTTCATCGGAAAAGATGCGCACCAAGTGTGTGATCAGATCGAACAATTTGGGGCTGAAGTCGGCCCGCTGCTCGTATGCGGCTAGCTCACCCCTCGCCGTTCGAAGGTGCGTGGAAGGCAAAGTGGATCTGGCATGGCCGGCCAGCACTTGAGATGGAAACTGCGACAAGGCCAGTGTTGGCAAACCCAACCGACAGGGTGGTTCTGTTTCGTCGAGAAATTGTCCTTGACGCGGTTCCCGATCAGGTGCCGGGTCGTATCTGGGTCGATGGTCGTTATGTTCTGGTCGTCAATGGCGAAGAGGTGGCACGCGGACCCGTTCGTGCCGAGCCAAGGACGGCCCACTACGACGTTGTTGATCTGGCTCCGCATCTGCGTAGCGGTACAAACGTGATTGCAATCACTGCGCGGCACTTCGGGCAGTCCACGTCATGGTGGATTCCCGTGCCACCCACCTATTCACTTGGTGCTGGATCGCTAGTTTTTGAGGCGCTCTTTGGTACGGAATGGCTAGTAAGCGACCGCAGCTGGATGTGTACCCCTGGTACGGCGTGGACTGCAGTGCCGGTGCCCGGAGATGTGGCCTGCTTGCCGCTGGAGTCTTTCGATGCGCAGGCACACCCTTGGGGTTGGCAAGGGGCAGATTTTGACGACTCCACTTGGAGCAAGAGTTTCGAGATCACCCCAATGCACACGGGTGCAGACGGCAGGGGGTCGCCGCCGAGTTCCCCCTTTGGCATGCTTCGACCCCCGGTTCGAATTGGGTTTCAAGGTGGATCGCGCCATCGGGCATCGCAGAAGGCAACGATGTGGGTCATGGGTGCACCCCTTGGTGCTGATCCCGTTCGACAGGTGCTTGAAGACCATGAGAGTTCGCAAGTTGAGAGAATCTCTGGAGTTGAGGGAATCTCTGGAGTTGAGATTCGGCAGTTCGACCTCGGCCTCATCGCCGCAGGGCTTGTCACCTTGCGAGTTGCGAATGCCCTACCGGGAACCATCATTGATATTGCGTCCGCCGAGCACCGCGACGCAGCGGGCAAGCTTGTCACTCTTGGGCAGCATGCCGGGCTGCGGTACGTGTGTCGTGGGCAAGGCGAGTGCAACGGGGATGCCGAGTTCTTTGAGTCGCTTGAGATTATTGGAGCAAGATTCTTAGATGCCGCTATCAGGTCTCCGCAGGCGGCTGAAACTGGCAGTGCTGGTGATGTTGGCGATCTTGGGGTAGAGATCTGGATTACCGATCAGCATCGGCCGAGGCCTGCTGGGGCATCATTCGAATGTTCGGATCCACTGCTGAATCAGATACATGCAATTGGCCTTCGTACCGTCGATCTCTGCGCCCTCGACGCCTATGTCGATTGCCCGACCCGCGAGCAGCGTGCTTGGACGGGGGATTCGGTTGTGCATCAGATGGTTGATCTGGTGTCGAATCCCGACTGGTCGATGCCGATCTGGCATCCGCAACTCGCAACACACTCCCGCCCCGATGGCATGCTGGCAATGGCTGCGGCTTCAGACTTCTCTGCGGATGATCGCATGTATATCCCCGACTGGTCGTTGCACTGGATCCATTCACTGTTCAACCTGTACCGGTACACCGGGGATCGTGAACTGATCGCCGAGTACCTGCCGGTTGCAGAGAGGGTGCTGCGGTGGTTCGAGTCGTTCTTGGGTACAGACAACCTGCTGCACGATGTCACCGGATGGCCGCTCACTGACTGGGCAAGTGTCTATATGAACGGCTGCTCCTCAACCACCAATGCAATCTGGGCGCGTGGACTTGAGGAGTTTGCGCAGATGAGCGACTGGGTGGGAAATGGCGGCAATGCAGTGTGGGCCCGCAGCCGACACAGCGAAGTCAAGGACGCATTTGAAGTGTTCTGGGATGACAGCCGGGGGGTGTACATCGACCATATCGTCGATGGTGAGCGTCGAGCAGAGGCCGCACAGCACCCGGGCGCTGCGGCAATCGTTGCCGGGCTAGTGCCTGCTGATCGTCTGGACCGAGTTGTGGAGGGAATCACCGATCGCTCGAGACTGATTCGTCACTCATTCGTGATGGACCGACTCACGGTAGATGGCGACGGCCAAGGGTTTGTGTTCCTCATGAATGGCTACCCCGCCGATCCACCTTGGGATGCAGTCAATGAGATGGTCGAGGCCGAGCCCTTTTATCAGTATGTGGTCCACGATGCTCTTGCTCATGCCGGTCGCTCTGACCTGATTGCAGAGTTGTGTCGGAACTGGAAAGTATTCATAGACGCTGGTGAAACCACTTGGCCAGAGTGTTGGGTGGGTGGCACGAGATGTCACGGGTGGTCCTCAACTCCTACCCGAGACTTAATTGTGCATGTGCTCGGTATCTCACCTGCCGAGCCGGGGTACGCGACAGTTCGCGTTGCCCCAGCGCTAGGAGACTTGGAGTGGGCGCGGGCCACGGTGCCAACCCCGCACGGCTTTATCACCGTAGAGGCCCACGCCGATGGCACCGTCAGTATCGATAGCCCAGTTCCCGTAGTTCGGGGCTAACCCCGTAGGATGAGTCCTATGACTCAACCCGAGCCGCATGTTATTTCTGATGAGCAGGGCAATGCTGTCCGCGACCGACCGTGGATTATTCGCACCTATTCCGGTCACTCCAGCCCCAAAGCCTCAAATGAGCTCTACCGCTCAAATCTGGCCAAAGGCCAGACAGGGCTGTCGATCGCGTTCGACCTTCCTACCCAGTGCGGGTATGACTCGGATGACCCCATAGCCCGGCCAGAAATCGGCAAGGTGGGAGTTCCGATCAACTCCCTAGACGATATGCACATTCTGTTCGATCAGATCCCGATCGAACAGATGAATACCTCAATGACTATCAATGGCACGGCCATGTGGTTACTGGCTTTGTATGTGGGGCTAGCTCGTGAGCGTGGGGTAGAGATTTCCGAGCTCAATGGCACAACGCAGAACGATCTCATTAAGGAATACCTCGCTCGTGGAACCTACATTTTTCCACCCGAGCAAAGCCTGCGGATCATCGCAGAGATGTACGAGTTTTGCTTAGAGCAGATCCCCGCTTGGAATGCATCGAATATTTGCTCGTATCACCTTCAAGAGGCTGCAGCTACCCCTGCTCAGGAGTTGGCTTTTGCCCTAGCGAATGCCATCAGCTTGCTCGATCTTCTCAAAGAGCGTGGTCAGTTTGATGACGAACAGTTTGAGCGCTCGGTTGGAAGAATCAGTTTTTTTGTAAACGCGGGAATCCGCTTTGTTGAAGAGATGTGCAAGATGCGCGCCTTTGGCGAGCTTTGGGATGAGTACACCAAAGATCGATTTGGTGTGAAGAACGAGAAGTACCGTCGCTTTCGCTATGGCGTTCAGGTGAACTCGCTCGGACTCACCGAGAGCCAACCCGAGAACAACGCCTGGCGCATTTTGATAGAGACGCTTGGCGTGACGCTGAGCCGCGATGCCAGAGCGCGTGCGGTTCAGTTGCCAGCTTGGAATGAGGCGTTGTCCTTGCCTCGGCCATGGGATCAGCAATGGTCGCTGCGCCTGCAGCAGATTCTGGCCTATGAGACTGACCTGTTGGAATACCCCGATCTGTTTGAAGGTTCAGTCGTTGTTCGCTCAAAGGTCGATGAGCTCAAAACCCAAGCCAGAGCAGAGATCGAACGGATTCTGGATATGGGCGGGGTCATCCCAGCCATCGAATCGGGATACATGAAATCAGCACTCGTGCGCTCTATGTCTGAGCGCATGAGCGCCATCAATACCGGTGAGCAGATCGTTGTGGGGCTCAATAAGTGGACCGATGGAATCCCATCTCCGTTGCTCGGCGGCGAAGATGGCGGCATCTTCAAGGTCGATGAGTCATCAGCGAGAGACACCATTGCGAGTTTGGAAAAAACTCGTGCTTCACGAGACTCAGAGCGCGTCGCCGCAGCGCTTGCTGTTCTGCAAGAGGCGGCTCGCAGCGGAGCGTCCATGATGGAGCCCTCTATCGAGTGTGCACTCGCCCGGGTCACTACGGGCGAGTGGGCCGGTGCGCTTCGGGAAGTGTTTGGCGAGTACCGTCCGGCCACGGGAGTGGACGGGCAGAAGTTGTCATTGGATGGCGATCGAGTAGATCAGCTTCGCTCTCGCATCGACCTTCTTGCTCAGCAACTTGGGCATCGCCCGCGCATCGTGGTGGGAAAACCTGGCCTTGATGGGCACTCGAACGGGGCAGAGGTCATAGCCGTTTCTGCCCGCCATGTTGGCTTTGATGTGATCTATTCGGGCATTCGACTCAGCCCCGATGAGATTGTGCAATCAGCAGTCGAAGAAGATGCCGATGTTATTGGCGCCTCAGTTCTGAGCGGATCGCATGTTGAATTAGCTCAGCAGATTATGGACAAGCTTGTTGAGTACGGCGCAGAGAAATCTGTGGCTGTTGTCTTTGGCGGCATCATCCCTCCAGATGACTTTGACACCCTGTTCGGACTCGGTGTGAAACGAGTGTTCACGCCATCTGATTACCAACTGATCGACATCATGGAATCGATTACCGAGGTGATCGAAGCCAATCAAGAAGCCTCTTAGGACGGCTGAGGATTTTGACCTCATTGGACTCGCTTGAGCAGGCCCTGCCAGGGCTCGTCCGCGAGGCTCAACAGCTCAACAAGATGGCTGTTGCTCGGCTGATTAGCTTGTTTGAGGACGACCGTGAGGGCAGTGCCGTGCTGCGCTCTCAGACCTTGCGGCTCCTCGATGCCAATCCCGATACCGATACCGCAGGCCGGCGGGGCAGAATCCTTGGTCTGACGGGAACGCCCGGCTCAGGTAAATCATCGTTGCTGTCACGCATCACCGTTGACCTACTTGAGCGAAACGCAGAACTCTCTCTTGCCGTGCTAGCAATTGATCCCTCGAGCCAGGTTTCAGGCGGTGCTTTGCTCGGGGACCGAACCCGAATGCGCTTCTTGCCAGCAGAGAAGCGGCTGTTCTTTAGAAGCCAAGCCTCACAAACCGATCTTGGCGGACTTGGTCCCTCGAGCTTTCAAGTCTGTCGGCTACTCAGCAGATTATTTGACTGTGTGATGATAGAAACCGTCGGTATTGGGCAGAGTGAAGCCGATATTCGTCATCTTGCTGATCGGGTGTACTTGGTCCTGCAACCACTCGGCGGCGATGAGGTTCAGTTCCTCAAGGCAGGAATTATCGAGATCCCGCACGCATTCATTCTGAATAAATCTGATGAGCCAACTGCGCTCAAGAGCTTTCACCATCTGCGCTCAAGCATGTGGCTTGCACGGCCGTTCGAATCTGAAGATCTGCCAATCTTTCAGACCAGTGCTCTCACCGGGGCCGGTTTGGAAGAACTTGAGTCAGAGATGCTGCGACAGATTGAGTCTGGCGGAACTGCTGGGCTTGAAATGCGAGAGCCGTATTTCTTGGATCGATGGGTGCACCAAGAATTCGGTAAATCAGGCGGTCGCTTTTTAGCCCAGCAACTTGGCGGAGCCACAGTATTTATTGCCCAGGCTGGCGGCTATGAGCAGGCCCAAGCCGCCTTCAGTCAGGCGTTCGGCTAGCCATTCTGCTAGGTTCGGCTGCGTTCCTGAGTGGGGGAAGCCGGTCAAAATCCGGCGCTGTCCCGCAACCGTGGGTTGTGAAGCTTCTTGAAGCTTCACAACAAGTCGGAATGCCTAGTCGGGGGCAATAGCTTTACTCATCCGTCGAGGATTGCGGAACGAAAGCTCGAATCAGAACTGACTTTTGCTCTGCAAAGAAACATGTTGGTTCTGTCCTCGGGGGAAGTTCGGATCCTCGCCAACGAAAGGCGATGCGATGTCCCCTCATATGAGGCCGTTACAAAAAGGAAAGCTCCGGTCGAGAGTTGTCCTTACAGCAATGATCAGTTTTGTTGCCCTTGCATCTGCATCTGCATGCGTGGCGCCGCCGACCCCATCATCGGGCCCAAGGATTACTGGACAGGCCTGCGCCGTTGAATCAGGTGTGACCGTGGTTGTCGACTACACGGCCCTGAACAACTCAATTGTTATTGCTTGCGCGGCTGGCCCGCAGGCAAGTGGATTCGCAGCACTCGCTGCGGCTGGATTCACTTATACAGAAGTCCCGACTTACCCAGGTGCGGTCTGCACCATCAATGCACTGCCAGCGCAAGGTTTCCCGTTTTGCTGGGAGACTGGCGGATACTGGGGCTACTACCGGTCCGCTGACCGTGCAGGGACTTGGGACTATTCGCCAGTCGGTGCAGCGGAAGGTCCGCTCCTTGAGGGGTCCGTTGAAGGGTGGGTTTGGCAGGCAGACTTCTCGGACAACTTGCCCGGCGGGTCATACGGTGGTGGGATTCAGCTGGCCAACTACACCCCGTAGCGCTCAGCGCTGATGGGTGAGTTCGTGGAACTGAACCGGGGCATCAAAGGCCGCTCGGCGCGTTGAGCGTCGCAGCACTACAAGCACGGTCGGCCCAAGAAGAACAATGGCCAATGTATTGGTAATTGCTCGACCGGTATCCCAGCCAAATGTTGAGGTTGCAATCGTGTAGACAAAAAATCTGTGAAGATTTTCTGCCACTGATGCCCCGGCCACGAACGACAACTGCCCTTCATCTCCGGTAGTGAACGGCCAGAACCACATGTTGAGTAAGAAGCCAAAGAAGTAGGCCGCTGCCACTCCGTATGCGGCGAGTAGCGCAATCTCTGCTCGACCCTTTGCCCGGGGTAACAGCCCTGCGCCAAGGCCGATCCAAGAGGCTGCCAACATCTGGAATGGAAGCCATGGTCCGATTCCGCCAGTAAGCAGAGCCGAAGCAAACATCGTTGTGGACCCAAGCACAAACCCAAAGCCTGGGCCGTAGACACGCCCAGCAAGAATCAGTAAAAAGAACACGGTTTCTATTCCCGCTACGCCTGCACCGAGTGGCCGAAGCACGGCACCGAATGCAGTCAGTACGCCGAGCATGGCAAGAGCTTTTGTATCGATTCTGGTTCCACCATGTAGCTCTGCGAGCAGAACGCCAAGGAGAGCCGGAAGAATCAGGGCAAAAATGAACGGCGCGTCGCGGTTATGAGAAGTGCCAGCCGCTGGGCTCAGGATGAGTGGCCAGAGGAACATTGCGAGTCCAGCCGCCGAGACCAGAACAAGGACGAGACCTGAGCGGTTGCTGATGCGAAGGGCAGACAACCTTTGGGCAGACAACCTCACAGCTTCTCCTTCAATGCATCTGCAACTGCTTCTACAGTCAGCCAAGGTTGTGGACTGAGAATCTTCGCAACCTGCGGGGCGAAGGCTGGCGAGGCAACTACTACATCTGCTGTTGGCCCGTCAGCCACAATCTCGCCTGCAGCCATCACCATCACGCGGTCTGCAGTCGAGGCAACAAACTCAACATCATGAGTACTGACCACAATTGCGTGGCCTTGATCTGCGAGTTCTTGAAGGAGTTTGGTCAGATGTTCTTTGGCCGTGTAGTCCAAGCCGCGTGTTGGCTCATCTAGCAGGAGGACCCGTGGCTTTGCGCAGAGCTGTATGGCAAGCACTAAAGCCAGCTTCTGACCCTCGGAAAGGTCCCTTGGATGAGCCTGAGGGTCAATGCCGGCAACGATCCGATGCAAAAGCTGCTCGCAGGTACCAGCTAACTGTTGGGCATCTTGGTCTGCCTGTGAGCATTCGGCCTGCACAGTGGCTAGGTATAACAAGTCGGTGGGGGTCTGCGGCACTAGACCGACCAACGCTCTGGCCTCACTAGAACTCAGCTTGGATGGGTCCTGGCCCTGGCCGACTGCGTCATTGGTCTGAACGCTGACTAGCCCGCTGTCGCGAGGGCCTGACCCTTGAAGCGCCCATAACAGCGAGGATTTTCCTGATCCATTTCTTCCCATCAGTGCAACAATCTGCCCTGCGGCAAGCTCTGCACTTACCTTGGATACAGCAACAACATCGCCATAACGAACCGTAATCTCTTTGGCTGTCAGTTCGGGTTCTGCTGCCGAGTCCTTACAGGAAGTCGTAGCGCTGAGACTTGGGGGATTCTGCTCAAGTTCTTCTCGTAGCGAAGCAGCCACACGGCGCGCATCGCGCACAGAAAGCGGCAGGGGTGACCACCCCGCAAGCCGTCCGAGGCGCACCACGGGGGGTGCAACTGAACTACTCGCCAAGATCTCGGCCGGTGCCCCCGAGGTCACCGTTCCGTCTCCATGGAGATAGATGACTCGGTCGGCATATTGCACAACGCGCTCAAGGCGATGTTCTGCAATCACTACAGTCACCCCAAGGTCGTGCACGAGTCTGGTGATCGCAGCGAGCACCTCTTCGCTAGCTGTTGGGTCAAGCGCCGATGTGGGCTCATCAAGAACGAGTACACGCGGATGAGCGGTCAGAACCGAACCAATCGCAACTCGTTGCTGTTGGCCGCCTGACAGGCTGCGAATCGGTCGGTTTCGCAACTCGGCGATACCCAAAAGGTCAAGGGTTTCTTCAACTCGCTTGCGCATGACGGCCGGCTCAATTGCGAGCTGCTCCATGGCATATGCGAGTTCTTCTTCCACCGTGTCGGTCACAAAACCAGCGAGTGGATCTTGGCTGACAACACCAATCAGGTCGGCTAGTTCGCGTGGCGGATGAGTCGAGGTGTCACGGCCATCCACGGTGACTCGCCCGGAGAGGGTTCCGCCGGTGAAGTGCGGCACGAGTCCGTTGATTGCTCCGAGCAGAGTGGATTTGCCCACTCCTGTTTGGCCCACCACCAAGCACAGTTCGCCCTCTTCGATGCGCAGTTCAACATTGCGCAACGTGGGTGCGATTGCATCTGGGTAGGTGATGCTGACCTGATCGAAACGAATCATGATCGCACCGGCGGGGGAGCTATCCATGCTGGCAAAACACCAATCAGGATGGCCAGAGTTGCCCCAAGAGGAAGTGTCGGCCAGCTCAGCGGCTGTAGTGAGGGGTTGAGGCTGCTGGGATTGCGAATGGCAGAGACGAACAGCGCAGTAGCTACCACGACTCCGGTGCAGGCCACTCCCCATTCGGCGAGCAACCACGGGTCCGGTCGGTAGCGGGTTCGCTGCACTCGCTGCCCGCCGATCACAAATCCGATGCCCGCAGCCATCAGGCCGACCGCCAGCATCGGAATACCAAGTGTCCACGGACTACTGCCATCAAGAAGGCCGTAGATGCCAATGCAGACACCCATGAGTCCCGTCAGGACGAGCGCTCCGGTGATTCGTCGGGTACGCACCGCTACATGAGCTGTGCGGCCATAGCCCCGAGAATCCATACCTGCTGCTAACAAAAGGGAGCGGTCGAGCGCATCGGTAATAACTGGGACGAGGATCTCTGCAAAGAAGTGAGTACGTCGACCGAGTTCGCCACGCAGCCTGCGAGCTTTGCGTATCCGCTGAGCGCTTTCGACGAGTTGCGGGGCCATAGTTAATGCAACGGTGAGTGCTACCCCAACCTCATGTAAGGCTCCGGGAACTGACTTGAGGAGCCGCTTTGGATTTGCGAGCACGTTTGCTGCGCCTAGGCAGATCAGCAGAGTGGCAAGTCGAAGGCCGTCGTACAAGGCGGCTAGAAGTCCTTCAAGCGAGACTGCACCGCCGATGCGAACTCCAGCAGCCACCGAGGGCAAGGTCAGTTCTGGTAGTCGGAACAGAACGTGGGCCCCATATTGGCCATCGAGGAGCAAGCGAAAGGCTAAGCGAGTACCGATGATGAAAAGGCCGAACCACAGGTATGCCTTGAACCCTTTGGCCCAGGGCGCATCAGTGCGGCGAGCAGAAACCACAAAGGCAACCACGGCCAAGATCAGACACAGCAGCAGCGGGTTGGTAGTGCGACTCGCTGCGGTTGCCATTCCGAGCGCCCAGATCCACCATGCTCCGGGGTGCAAGCTGCGCGGGAGCCGACGGGCTTGAAGTCGACGGCCGTGAAGTCGACGGGATTGAGTTGCCGATTGGGTTGCTACCCCGGAGCGCTCGGGGCGCTCAGGAGCGAGTTGCACGTCGCCTCAGCAAAAGCGCACCAGCACCTAATCCTGCGAGCAGTAGCACTGCGATGATCATGCCGAGTGGAGATGAGCCCGAAGTTTGACCCTTGTTATTGCTGAGTTCGGCAGCGGCCGATTGCAGCCGCGATGAACGTGGTGTGGTTCTTGGTTTTGGGCTCGGCAGCGAAGTGACGGTTGACGACGGGGCCGGATCGGCACTTGGGCCTGTGGGCGAGCCGGGAGCTGCTGGGCTTGTCGGCGCTGCTGGGCTTGTGGACGTTGCTGGGCTTGTGGGTACTTCGCTGAGTTGGCTTGCTGCAGTTGGACTGGGTGCGCCTAGGGGAGCAGCGGTTGGGCTGGATGCCGCTAGGGGTGCAGGAGTTGGGCTTGCAGCAGTTGGGCTCATGATGGGTGCTGAGTCGCAGCCTCCGCCTACAGAGGTTGATGCAACGATGCCTGGTAGGGCAGCTGGTGGTGATACGCGTGGCTTGGGCGCCGTGGAGTCAGTTCGATTGAGCGAGAATGACCAGCCCTGCACCGTGCCGGGCGGAGGTGAAATATTTCCGGCTCCCAAGGTGCTGTAGCACCACTCTCCACCTCGGTTCGCTAGCCAATATGACCAATAGGCCGTGGTGGGCGAAGGCTGAATGCATTGATCCGAGCTCGGAAGTCCGGCAATTCTGCAGAGAAACCCCGGCGCTCGAGTAGCTGTTTGATAGTCGATACCGGCTCCTGCAAGGGCCTCAAACCCATTCGACACGTCTCCTGTTACGCAGCGGGTGCTTACTCCACCGCCTAGATCCTGAAAGTCGACTACTACTGTTACTCCGCTGGCGGTGCTGCAGGCTCCCTCGCCAGAGTCAACCGGACCAGAGTCAACCGGTCCAGCGCTAACTGGTCCAGCAGTAACGAGTCCAGCAGTAACGAGTCCTGCCACCAAGAATCCAGCAGCAAACAAACTCGAAGCCGGTTGACGTGTTTTTCGGCTTGCAGCGACAGCGCCGGTTCCGAGCGCAATGAGGAGTAGTCCCAAAGCGATGAGTGGCTCGGAGGGGTTGCCAGTAAGCGCTAGTGATTGTGCAGTGCTCTGGGTGCCAAGCACCTGTGCAGCTGGGACCGGGGTTGTTGGGACTGCAGTTGTTGGGACTGCAGTTGGTGGGACCGGGGTTGTTAGGACTGCAGTTGTTGGGACTGCAGTTGTTGGGACGGTTGTATCTGGGACGGTTGTTGGGACGACTGGTGCTGCTGCATCAAATGCTGGTGCGAATGGTTTTAATCCAAGGCCGAGCACTGCTTGGGTCGTTGCTCGTCGCCACTGATCTGCCGCATTGCTAGCGATACCGTTTGCAAGCGCCGCCGCACGAGCAGTTGGGGTGTAGGCGATTGCACCGTTGAGTTGCAGTGAAGAGGTGATCCACGCAGCGGCTTTGTCCGCCGCCGCTGTTTGTCCGGCTGCTCGCAGAGCCTGCGCCGAGAGCCCGGTGCTATTTGCGTTGATCGCAGCGGTAGTTCCTGATCCACCAAATCCGCCTGTAGCGGAGTCTTGTTGTGTCAGAAGCCAAGCAAGGGCTTTGCCTAGCGCATCGCTCACGGCGGGAGTCCTTTGCACGCTGAGCAGAGCTTGTAGAGCAAGTGCCGTGCTGTCGGTATCTGAGCGGTCACTGCTCACGCAGCCCAGCGTGGCGGAGTAGATCAAGCGGAATCCACCGTTGGGGCACTGCTGTTCAAGCAAAAACGAAACTGCCTCAGAGGGTGCCTGTGACTCGGTCAGGCCCAATCCCAAAATCGCGAGTGCTTGGCCAAACCCATTATTTGAGTCAGGACTGTTTGAGCCAGGACTGTTTGCGTCAGGGCCGCTTGAGTTTCGGTCAGCGAAGCGTCCAGCTTGTGGCCCGGTTGGGACCATCAGCGAGCGCAGTTCTTGTTCAAGGGTGAGCCCAGAGGGTAGCGACGGGCGCAGTCCAAGTGACTCAGCGATCAACAGAACCTTTGCAGTTGGGCCCGCGAGGCGAACTCCAAGAATCTCGGGTTCATAGGTCGTGAAGTCGCTCAGATGTGACAGCAACTGATTCGTGGCTGCCTGAGCTGCCGGATCAGCTCCTCGGGCGGCTGCGATAAATGCAAGAACGGCGTCCGCGCTGAGGCCCCAATCTGGTCGTGGGGGAGTTGTGCCAACAGCAAAACCGGGCAAGGCGTTGTTGTTTGCAGCAAGTTGACTGCTCAGCCAGGTCAGCGCCGCTGTGGCCTCTGCGCTTGGCGCAGGACCGACAGCGCTTGGCGCAGGACCGACGGCGCTTGGCGCAGGATCTTCTGAAGCCTGCGTGTTCGTGAATGAGCCTAAAGACAACAACGTCACCACTACTGCAAGGGCTGCGCTGATCGCCCAGCGAAAACTTCTAGGCCGAGTTCCTAGCTTGGTGGTTTGGTAGCGCATCTCTCTGGTTCCCCTAGGCACCGTATGCCTAGAAAGCCACTCACGTGTGTGCGAGGACGGACCAGGCCCCGGCATCCGTTTTCCGCGACGGACAGGCTCGAAGCATCACCGAAAGTTGAGCATTCCGACTTGCAGACCTGCTACCCCCTTTGGAGTACTGGGTCTACCTACGGTTGCGGGACAGCGCCGGCTTCTGACCGGCTTTCCTCAACTAGCAGCGTAAAATGTAAACAAAAACTGAACACGGAACCCTAGCCCATTGCTGTCCAACAGGCAGAGGCCCCAACTGACTCGGGGCGATGCACTCGCTCGCTCAGTTCTGTCCGAGCGAGTTCAGGGTTGCCTCGTTGATGTTGCAATCCTGCATAAGTCCCTGAATCAACGCTTGATTCTCTGACAAATTACCCGTGGGATTGTTGGGGTCGATCTTGTCGGAAAGATCCTTCATCTTCTCTGTGAGGCATTCTGCCTGCTTGGTGGTGAAGCCCATCTTGGTCCAGATTTCGGTCATGTCTGCTGAGGGAACCGGGTCTGCTTGGGAGTAACTCGTGGGAGTTGTTCCAGCTTTGCTTTGAGTCGTTGGCGTGGATTCAACGCTTGCAGTGCCTTGACTGCTGCAAGATCCCAGTGCTATCGCACCGGCGAGCAGTAGCAACACGGTGCCAGTTTGGAGCCTGCGGTTTTGGAGTCTGCGGTGTGATACCAACACGTCTGATTCCTAATCCTCTGAAGTGAGCGGTGCTTCGTTTGGTCCGGGGTCACCCTTGGGTTCTACCGAGAAGTCAAACGGAAACAGCGCCAACTTGGCCATTGAGAAGTTCTTGATCCCAAAGGGGATTCCCAAAATCGTGATGCAGAGCAGCACGCCAAAGACCACATGAGTGATCGCTAGCCAGATTCCGCCAAAGATGATCCAGAGGATGTTCAACACACCTTTCGAGAATCGATGGCCTTCAGATTCCACGAGTTGTCTGCCGAACGGCCACATGACATAGCCAGCCAGCTTGAAGGACTGGATGCCGAATGGAATCCCAATGATCGTGATGCACGAGACAATTCCAGCAAGGATGTAGGCGATTCCAAGCCAGACGCCGCACAAGATAAACCAAATAACGTTGCCGATTGTCTTCATCTGCGCTCCTGGGTTTCTACGGGAACTTACGTGTTCCTAGGCTATCGGTTGTTGCTCGGGCTTTCAGCTTGAACAAGTTCAACTCGCAGTTGTTCGTTCTCTTCTTCTCGTTCAGCTAGGCGGTGAGCGATGCCGCGCAACAGCGCGCGAGCAAGTCGTGGGACGTCATCAAGGAGCGTGTTGAATCCGCGACGGTCGATCACTTCCAGAGTCATGTCAGTCGCCGCTACTACCGAGGCGGAGCGAGTGATGGAGTCGAGCAAGGCGACCTCGCCAAAGTAATCCCCCGGACCAATGCGAGCCACTACCTGATTGTCCTTGATGACTTCGGCCTCACCCGCGACGATCAGAGCAAACTCTTGGCCTAAGTCTCCTTGTCGCATGATGACTCGGCCTTGCTCAATGTGAACCTCATCGGTGAGGCGCTCAATCTCGAGCAACTCGTCTTCCCCGAGATCTGCAAATATTGGTAACTTCCGAATCTGAGCAAGGTTGTTCGCAGGAGCATTCACACAAACAATCTACTCACCCGAATTTGTGTCACGATGCCACATCGTCATCTGTCTCTGGAGGATTCATGGTCAAACTTTTTGCATTGCTTCGTAGAAACCCAGATATGACCACCGAGGAGTTCGTCGCACATTGGCGCGATCACCATGGGCCGCTGATCAAGAACGAACCCTTACTAGCTCGCCATATCGTCCGCTACGAGCAACACGTTCGACATCGCGGCGATGCGCTTTCGGGTAATGAAGGCCTTGATGGCGTGGCGGTGCAATGGTTCAACTCGATTGACGACTTTGTTGGGTTCATGTCTGAGCCGGCCTACGCCAACCTGATCGCCCCAGATGAGCAGCGGTTTTTGGATATGAGCGCCATCGAGTTCATCGTGACCGAAGAACCCACGGTGATTATTGGAGACCCCGAATCTGGAAGTCACTCTGCATGACTGCTCTGCCCCTCGCTGATGGGTCCACTGGGGGTGTGATCGTGACTGGCGGTGGGTCTGGGATCGGCGCAGCCGTCTGTAGGCAACTCGCTGCCGAAGGCAGCACTGTTGGTGTTCTTGATCGCAACCCCGCAGCCGCAGAGCAGATTGCTGAAGAGGTTGGCGGAGTGGCTCTGATTGCGAACGTTGCAGATAGCGCCGCTCTGGCTGCGGAAGTTCAGCGAGGAGCCGAACTTCTTGGCGGGCTACGCGGCCTAGTAAACAACGCCGGGATCGGCAACCTCAAGGGTTTTGAGAGCTATACCGATGCCGAGATCAATCTGATCTTTGCAGTGAACTTCTCTGGCACCTATTCGGCCATACGCGCTGCTGCACCGCTGATGCGAGCGAGCGGTGCCGGGGGAAGCATCGTGAACGTCGCCAGCGTGTCGGGAGTTCGACCAACTCGAGGCGAAGCGCCGTATTCTGCCGCTAAGGCTGCAGTCATTTCGCTCTCACAAGCGGCAGCACTTGAGCTCGCGCCGCAGATCCGGGTCAATAGCGTCTCGCCGGGTTTTATTCGTACCCCGCTCAACGAGGTGCTTGCCGGGGATGATCACATGCGCAGTCAGATCGAACATGGAACCCCGCTGGAAAGATTGGGCACAGCAGAGGAGGTTTCAGAGTTGATCGTCTTCTTACTCTCTGATCGATCTGCATATCTGACGGGTCAGAACCTCGTGCTAGACGGTGGTTCTCTGCTCAATTCGGCGCAGATGGATTCTGTGCTCGGAACCATGCTTGATCTGTACTCCTAACTGATTCAGCCAAGAACTGAGCCAGCCAAGAACTGATCCGGATGGCCCCTTGCGCAGATTTTTGCCCTCTCTAGACTCATTGACACACGAACGAGGTCTGAGATGATGCTGCAGTGATGATTCGCACGAGGTACAAAGATGATGACTCGGTTTCTGGCTCAACCGGCGTGGTGTTCTTCCCGTCGATCTCTCTCGGCCAGGTTCCCGTTCGCCGGATGTATCTTGCTGCATCAATTTTGATTCTCAACCTGTGCGATGTTCTGCTCACTCGGGCGGTGCTTGACCGGGGTGGCGTAGAGGGCAACCCGCTCATGGCCGGACTGATGGAGGGCCTTGCGGCACCGCTTGGCGTGAAGGCCATGGGTGCGGCGGTAGTCGGGGTCTTATTGCTAGTTTCGCCGGCAGATTCGAAGTTCGCTGAGCGTGCTGTGGTGACCGTGGCAGGGCTGTACTTCGCCATTGTCGTGTGGAACGCGACGCTGCTCGGAATACTCAGCTTCGGTTAACTGCAACGCCGCATGAACTAGAACCTGTTTCAGTTTCATCTGACAGGGGATTGTCGGTGGAGTTAGCATCCGAGAATGAATTCACCCACTGAACTCACCGGCACTGAGCTTACTGACGGGTCGTCTCCGTTAGACCCAGAGCAGATACCCAAGATTGTCTCGGTCGATGATCATGTGATCGAACCTAGAGATGTCTGGACGTCTCGTTTGCCGTCGAAGTATTCAGAGGTTTGGCCTCGCACCGTGCAAGAGCGTGGCCACATGAACTTCGTTGGCGGCGTGTTCTCATACGAGCCATCAGAGGATGGCGAGCTGTGTGACTGGTGGTTGTACGAGGACTTGAAGGTTCCTCAGACGCGCCTCTCTGCGGCTGCCGGCTTCGATCGCGATGAAGTCAAAGTCGTCGGTATTACCTATGAAGAGATGAGAAAGGGCTGCTGGGATCCTGTTGCTCGACTCGAGGATATGGATGCCAACTGGACCGAGGCACAGATGTGCTTTCCGTCCTTTCCAAGATTCTGTGGCCAGACCTTTATGGAGGCCCAAGACAAAGAACTCTCTGACTTGTGTGTCAAGGCGTACAACGACTGGATGGTCGAAGAGTGGTGCGGTGGCTCTGGCGGACGTCTGATCCCGCTCACCATTGTTCAATTGTGGGACGCAGAACTTGCCGCTGCCGAGGTCATGCGGAATGCGGCCCGCGGCGTGAAAGCCGTCTGCTTTAGCGAGATCCCGCCCTACTTGGGCCTGCCTTCGATTCATACTGATTACTGGGAGCCCTTCTTCCGAGCTTGTGCAGAGACCAACACGGTCATCAACATGCACATCGGCTCGAGCTCAAAGATGCCCTCAACATCGGTCGACGCGCCAGCGGCCGTTGGCTCGACTCTTACCTTTGGAAACGCCATGAGTTCCATGACTGACTGGCTCTACTCGGGGTGGCTTGAGAAGTTCCCTACGCTCAAGATTGCCTATTCGGAAGGGCAGATCGGCTGGATTCCCTACATCCTGGAGCGTGCCGACAAGGTCTGGCACGACAACCGAGCTTGGGGTGGATTTGGCGACAAAGTGCCCGAGCCACCATCCACGTATTACTACCGCCAGATGTACGGATGTTTCTTCGATGATGAATACGGCCTGGATAATCTTGAGAAAGTCGGCGTGTCTAACGTGTGTTTCGAAACCGATTACCCGCACTCGGATAGCACGTGGCCTCATTCTCGTGAGATGGCAATCAAGCTCATGGGGCACCTTCCCCCCGATGTACTTCGCAAGTTGATGCGCGGCAACGCCATCGAGATGCTTGGATTGGATCTTGATGTCTGAGTCCACATATCGCCTGACGATCGGCGGAGAGTCTGTAGAGGGCGCCGCCGGAACCTATGAGATCATCAACCCCGCAACAGAAGAAGTTGCCGGCCTTGCGCCAGAGGCCTCGGTTGAACAAGCCAACGCTGCTGTTGAAGCCGCTGCAGCGGCCTTCGAGTCTTGGTCAAGAACCAGCCCCGAGGAGCGTTCGGCTTTGCTCGATCGTGCCGCAGATTTACTTGACGCACACCGAGACGAAATCGTGCCAGTGCTGCAAGCCGAGACTGGTGCCACCATGCGCGTGGCAAAAACCATGCAGTTTCCGCAGGCCTCTGCTCGCTTGCGCCGCTATGCCAAAGGCGCCCTTGAGTCGCCGCTCATTCCGCTTGAGCCTGCAGTGTCTGCCACTACCCCGTTAGCACCGGGAGGGTTGATCTCTGCAGTTGCCAACAGAGCAGCAGTTGGCGTCGTTACCTGCATCACCTCATACAACTTCCCAATGACCAATATGGCCGGAAAGATCGGCCCTGCCCTAGCTATGGGTAACACCGTGGTGGTCAAGCCAGCACCACAGGATCCGCTCGGAGTTATCCGCATGGTGGAACTCATGAACGAGGCCGGGTTCCCACCCGGCGTGATCAACGTGGTGACCGGGCTCGACACTGCTCCATCAGAAGCGGTGGTGGCGCACCCGCTGACCGACATGGTCTCATTCACAGGCTCAACGGGCGTTGGTCAACGCATTGGTGCCGTATGCGGGGCTCAGATGAAGCGTCAACTCATGGAGCTTGGCGGCAAGGGTGCCTGCATTGTCTTTGAAGATGCAGACCTCAAGGCTGCCATCGGCGGCATCTCATCCGTTTGGGCCTTTCACTCTGGGCAGATCTGTACTTCACCAACCAGGGTCATCGTTCATCGGTCGGTGTACGACCACCTAGTTGGCGGCCTCACACAAGCCATTGGTCACCTCAAGGTTGGTGACCCACTCGAGCGTGACACCGTTGTCGGCCCCGTGATTTCTTCTGCGCATCGTGATCGTATTGAGGGCTATATAGCGACCGGTGTTTCAGAGGGCGCAACGATTGCCGCTGGTGGTAGCAGGCCAGATATGGAGCGTGGGTTCTACGTTGCTCCCACGTTGCTCGTGGACTGCACAAACCAGATGACTCCCGTACGAGAAGAACTCTTTGGCCCCGTTGTGGTGGTGGTTCCCTTCGACGATGAGGATGAGGCAATCGCGATTGCCAATGACAGCGACTACGGCTTATACAGCTATGTATTTTCAAAAGATGCCTCGCGGGCTTGGAACGTGGCCCGGCGATTGCGCTCTGGCAACGTTGGAATCAACACCATGCAACGCAACAACGAGGCCCCCTTCGGTGGGTTTAAGCAGTCAGGGGTTGGCAGGGATGGTGGCCGATTTGGTCTGTATGCCTACTCCGAACTGCAGTCAATCGTGTGGCCGGGCTGACAAGGTGCATCTCTGCGAAAGGCTAGGGTCGGCATCATGAAGGCACTTGTATGGGACGGCGTAGAAGCAAAAGTTGAAACCGATGTGCAGGTCCGTGACCTGCGCGCCGGAGAAGTCCGAGTTCGCATTGACGCCGCTGGGCTCTGTCATAGCGATGTCTCGGTGCTCAACGGAACAATCATGTTTCCGCCTCCGGTGGTGCTCGGCCATGAGGGTGCCGGAGAAGTCATCCAGATTGCACCTGATGTAACGAACGTTGCTGTAGGCGATCATGTTGTGCTGTCCACGCTCGGCAACTGTGGCCAATGCGGAAGCTGCGACCGAGGTAAGCCAACGTTTTGTCGCCAGTCGCTCGGCAAGTTGTCTCGGCCCTTCACTAGTGGCCAAGGCGAGGACGTCAAGAAGTTGTTCCAGTTCGCCAATCTCGGCGTGTTCTGCGAAGAGACTGTGGTGAAGGCAACGCAGGCAGTCAAGATTCCTGATGAGGTTCCACTCACCTCGGCCTCGCTCATTGGCTGTGGCGTACTCACTGGGGTTGGCGCAGTGTTCAACCGCGCCAAGGTTGCACATGGTGAGTCAGTGGTGGTCATTGGTGTCGGTGGGATCGGCCTCAATGCGATCCAAGGAGCAGCGCTGTCTGATGCACTGCCGATCATTGCTGTAGATACCAACCCTGGCAAAGAAGCTTTTGCGAAGGCGTTTGGTGCGACCCATTTTATCTGCCCTGATGGCCCTGACTTCGATCTGGTTGAAGCAGTCAAAGAGATCTGCCCGAATGGCGTGGATTACGTGTTTGAGTGTGTTGGTTCAACAGCGCTCATCCGCACCTCGACTGACTTGTTGGATTGGGGCGGAACGCTGGTGATGTTGGGGGTGCCCAAGATGGGTTCCGAGGCCAACTTCGTAGTGAACACGATGTACAACGACAAGACAATCATGGGTTGCCGGTATGGATCGGCACGTCCGCAATACGACATTCCCCTGATGGTCAAGCTGTATCAGGCAGGCAGATTGAAGCTGGACGAGTTGGTTTCTGCCACGTACCCGATTGAGGATTTTCAATTGGCGCTTGATGAACTCCACGAGGGCAAACTCGCTCGCGGTGTCTTGACGCTGGCCTGATTGCGCCTCTGATGCCACTTCCTGGAGATCTGAGCGAGCTCGCTGCCCGAGTATCTAATTGGGGCCGCTGGGGTGAGGACGACGAGCTTGGTTGCGGCAATTTACTCACCGAGGTTTCTGCTCAGCGTGGAGTGGCCTCGGTCCGTTCGGCCAAGCGCGTCTCGCTTGCGGTTGATCTTCGCGAAGACGGTATTCAGGTGGGCCAACCTGCTCGAAGGTTTAACCCGATCCTGACCGCCACCTCATTGAACGAGCGCGATCAGTACGCACCGGGTATCTGGGAGGGCACCGATGATTTGCTCATCATGTCTACCTGCGCTGGTACCCATATGGATGCGCTGTGCCATATCTCATATGACGATCTGCTCTACAACAACATTCCCAGTTCTGTAGTCACTGCCTCTGCGGGTGCAAAAAAGTTGGGGGCAGAAAAACTTCCACAGATTGTCACTCGTGGCGTCCTGCTTGATCTCCCGTTCGTCAAGGGCGTTGCTGGTTTGGATGAGATCCACCCGGGCTATTCAATTACATCTGATGATCTTGATGAGGCAGTAGACGCGGCGGGCATCAAAATCGAATCCGGAGATGTGGTCTGCATCCGTACAGCAGAGATGCGTCACTACCGTGCAGGCGACCGGCAGCGGTATGCAGTTGGAACGGACTTTCACCTGCCAGGGCTGTCTGTGCAGTCAATTGAATGGATGCATCGCAACGACGTGGCCGGGGCATTTACTGACAGCTACGCCTATGAGGCCCTCCCGCCGAGCCTTGCAGACTGGTCGGACTGCTTAGCGGTCCACATGATTCAGCTTCGAGATATGGGGCTGCTTCAGGGTCAGAACTGGGACTTTGAGGATCTTTCTGCGGCTTGCGCCGATGCTGGGAAGTGGGATTTCTTGCTCTGTGCAGCCCCTGAACCACTAGTGGGGGCAGCCTCTGCCCCTGTAGTTCCGGTAGCTGTGTTGTGAAGCGCCAAACGACAAAGGAATCCCCCGGTAAGACTTTTGGCATCTGGGGATTCGTTGCCGTCTTTGTGCTGATTGCGCTCCTCGGATTGGCCATTCTGTTGGTGATCGGCACGCCGAATACACCCACAGAACCAGTGCAAGGGGACCTGACTCCAAATACCTCGCTTGGCCAAGGCTAGGTTTCGCCACGGTGACCCGTTGCGCCTCTCTATGATGACAAATCCATTCGCGAGTTAAGACAAGGGAATTGCAGATGTTGCAGGGGCGAACACTTTGGAAACTGTTGGAGCAGCGGGTGAATGCAACCCCCGACGCCTTGATGATGGTGGACGAAGATATGCGGACGCTCACGTTTGCTGAGTTCTGGGTAGAGGCCGAGCGCGCTGCTGCCGGGCTGCACTCCGCCGGGGTTCGGGCTGGCGACGTGGTGTCTTGGCAGTTACCTACGTGGATCGAATCCATGGTGCTTGCGGCTGCTCTTAGCCGCCTCGGAGTTCTCCAAAACCCAATCTCGCCAGGCTGCAGAGATGAAGAAGTAGCTCACATCACTACTCAGTCACAGTCCCAATTGCTGGTAATCCCCTCGGTATGGGAAGGCTTCGATTACGAACAGATGGCAACCGAACTGGCTCAGGCCAACGGTTCCCTGAGGCTGCTCATCGCAGATCGTGCGCTTCCACAAGGCGACATCGCGGTGCTCGATCCGCTACCCGAGGTACTTCAAGAAGACACCTCTGCTCCGAGTTGGATCTTTTACACCTCTGGCGGTCAGGGAGCGTCAAAAGGGGTTCTCCACAGTGATGCCACGTTGATCGCAGCAGCACGAGCGCTGTCATTGCGAGTTGGCCTGATCGGACGAGATCGCAATTCGCTGGTAGGCGAGCTCTCAGAGATCAACTCGCTACTGTGGCTCTTTGCGAGTCTTCTCTCGGGTTGTTCCAATATTTTGATCGACTCCTTTCACCTAGAAGAGAGCATCGAGGTGCTGTCTCGAGAGAGTGTCACGCTTGCCGGGTCGGGGTTGGCGTTACATCAGGCCTATGTTCTTTCGCAGCGGACTGTCCTTCACCCACTGTTTGGCGATGTCAGAGCCTTCGTTGGAGGTGGCCCTCAGAAGCCTGCCGAACTCGTTGAAGAAGTACGGGCTCTCTTTGATGTGCCGGTACTCGGTGGCTATGGCATCACCGAAGCTCCCATGCTGACGGTTGCCGACCTGAGTGATTCCCCGCGCGAACTAGCAGAAACTGATGGAAAGCCCGCTGGTGGGGTAGAGATCCGCCTAGTTCGAGCAGATAACAGCATTGTTATTGATGGTTCAGAAGGGGAACTTCGAGTGCGGGCTCCGCAGATGATGTTGGGTTACTTAGACGGGGCCTCTACTGCTGAGGCCTTCGATGATGATGGGTTCTTTCGCACCGGAGACGTGGGTTGCATCGATGATCGCGGCAACCTGCGCGTCACAGGGCGACTGGTGGGGGTTGAACTCAACTCTCCACTCCATTAACTAGTGGACGCGTCTGCTGCGGCTGTCTCACTGGCCACGTTCCTTGCTGTGTTTCCGGCGGAACTGCCAGATAAGTCAATGATGGCGACGCTGGTCCTCACGACGCGGTTTGGCCGGCCGCTTCCCGTGTGGTGTGGGGTTGCAGCAGCATTCACTGTGCAGGTGACACTTGCGGTTCTGCTTGGTGGCCTGATTTCTGAGCTTCCCGATCGGCCAGTCAACGCTGTGGTCGCTGTCTTGTTCGGAGTCGGAGCAGTTCTGCTTTGGCGATCAGCAGATGAGGATCAGGATGCCACTGAGGTTGGTGTGGCCACAGGTTTTTTTGGTATCGCTGCACGAAGCTTCGGGCTGATTTTCATAGCCGAATTCGGTGACCTCACCCAGATCACCACCGCAGGCATGGCCGCTCGCACGGGTCAACCTCTTGCCGTGGCGGTGGGTGCTCTTGCTGCTCTGTGGTTGGTCGCCGCTTTCGCTGCGGTAGCGGGGCAACAACTCTTACGTTTCTTGCCTCTACGGCTCGTGCGGCGGATAGCTGCAGTCATTTTTGCACTTCTCGCTCTGTGGACAGCAGTAGAAGTGTTCGCATCCTGAGGTTCCGCGTGTTGAGCGAGGCTGCACACTAAGTTCTCTGGGGGTTTTCTTATTTGCTTTGTTCTACAAGGAGAGACATATGTTGGCAAAAAAGCTAGGTGCTGAGTTTCTTGGCACGTTTCTACTCGTACTCGGAGGTTGCGGTTCGGCAATCTTCGCTGCTCGAGCACTCGCTCCGACCACAGGCAAGGTGGGCATCGGTGGTGTAGATATTGGTGTCACCACCGTGACTGACTTTGGTATTGGCTACCTTGGCGTGAGCTTCGCCTTCGGCCTCACTGTGTTGTGCGGGGCCTATGCGTTTGGCCACGTCTCTGGCGGCCACTTCAACCCTGCTGTGTCGTTTGGTCTCGCTACTGCAAAGCGATTCGCATGGAAGGATCTTCCCGCCTACGTCGTCGTGCAGTGCCTCGGTTCCATTGCGGCCGTTGCAGTGCTGTGGTCGATTCAAACCTCAAAGCCAGGGGGCTTCAAGATTGACCAAGGTGCCTTTGCTTCAAATGCATACGGGCAACAAAACGGTCGGATCTTCTACAACCTCGCTGGTGCGGCAATTGCAGAGGTTGTGCTCACGGCATTGTTCATTATCGTCATTCTCGGTGTGACCACCAAAGCGGCATCAAAGGCTCAAGCTGCCATCGGTATCGGCCTCATGCTGACCCTCATCCACCTCATCAGCATTCCAATCACCAACACCAGCGTGAACCCCGCTCGCTCACTCGGCCCAGCCTTGTTCGAGGGTGGAACAGCCTTAGGGCAGCTCTGGCTCTTTATTGTTGCCCCGATTGTTGGTGGCGTGATCGGTGCGCTCGTCTGGAAGCTTGCAACTGGCGGCGACGAAGCTCAGACCGGCGAGTCCGAGGCCGAGGGTGTAGAGGTCAACGCCTGACGTTGTAGCGGAGTGGTTTCGTGAATAACTCAGTTGCCCTCTAAGATCCGACTTCTGGTCTGATCTTAGAGGGCACTGTTTTTACGGAGGAAAGAATTCATGGGCATGTTGGACGGCAAAGTTGCCATCGTTACTGGAGCTGGTCACGGCATTGGTCGAGGCCATGCGCTTGAACTAGCAAAGCACGGAGCAAAAATCGTCATCAACGACCTTGGCGGCTCTGTCAAGGGCGAAGGCGTGGGCCGCGACGCAGACCTAACAGTAGAGATCATCAAGGCTCGCGGCGGCGAGGCCGTGTCGAACTACGGCGATGTTTCTGACTATGACGCATCCGGAGAGATGATTGCGCAGGCCGTTGATGCCTTTGGTCGTCTAGACATTCTTGTCAATAACGCCGGAATCGTTCGAGACGGGTCGATCTTCAACATGACCCCCGAAGACTTCGACGCAGTTATCAAAGTTCATTTACGTGGCACGTGGGCTCCGTGCAAGCACGCAGCGGTGCATTGGCGCAATGTGAATAAGGCTACTGGCGAGAAGGTCAACGGCCGCATCATCAACACCGTTTCTGGAGCTGGACTCACCGGCAACTTTGGCCAGACAAATTACGCTCCCGCCAAGGCAGCGATTGCCAGCCTGACTCAAACCCTGAGTCTTGAGCTGTACAAAATGGGAGTCACAGTGAACGCAGTTGGCCCAGCGGCTGCCACGCGAATCACTGGAACGATGCCCAACGCTCCCGCTGTTATCGAGGCCGACGAGGTTCCCGAGGATGAGTGGAACCGGATGGACCCATCAGTGTCTTCTCCGCTTGTTGCATGGCTTGCTTCTGACGAGGCGGACCACGTGACGGGGCAGATCATCCGTGCCGTGGCAGAAAACATCATCTTGATGAAGGGCTGGGCAGATGGTCCCACCATCAACAACAACTCCAAGCGTTGGGATGCCACAAAGCTCGGTCAGCAGCTCGCCACTGACGTGTTCTTTACTCGAGCACCTGGCCTGCGCTACTAGGGCACGGCTCTAGAGATCTCATCAATCTGAGAGATGAACTCGCGACTGCCGCAGCGGCCCCGTAATGTCGGGGTGATCTGAACGGGAGTCGTCGTGGCACGAGTTGATGCAACTGAGCCAAAAAAGCGGAGGTCAACCTCGACCTCTGATTTTGGCGTGGGAAAGCGCGAAGGCCACGATGCAAGCGATTTTTATGCTCGGTTTGCTGCACCGCAGATCTCGGCGGATGATCAGATCTCAGATGATCAGCAGGTTCGCTCGATCGATCAAGTCTTCTTGGGTTCTGCAGCAAACATGTCGCAGGTGGCTGACGGCTCGGTGGCACTAGTAGTTACCTCGCCTCCGTACTTCGCTGGCAAGGCCTACGAAACAGAGCTTGAAGCAGACCATGTACCGGCTACCTACCTGGACTACTTGCAGATGCTCCGAGAAGTGTTTGCTGAGTGTGTTCGCACCCTCGAGCCCGGCGGGCGAATCGCTGTAAATGTGGCCAATCTAGGAAGGCGGCCGTATCGCTCCTTGTCGGGCGATATCACCTCGATTCTGCAAGATGACCTTCGGCTGCTGCTTCGTGGCGAAGTGGTCTGGGTGAAACAGCGCGGCGCCTCGGGCTCGTGTGCATGGGGAAGCTTTCAACGGGCAACCAATCCCGTGCTTCGAGACCTCACCGAACGCGTCATTATTGCCTCGAAGGGCCGCTTTGATCGTCCGCTCGCAGCTGATGAGCGCAAGGCCCGTGGGTTACCGTACGAGTCGACGATGTACCGCGATGAATTCATGGATGCCACCTTGGATATGTGGGAGATCCCTCCTGAGTCAGCTCAGCGAGTGGGCCATCCCGCACCCTTTCCCGTGGCCCTGCCGGAGCGTTTGATCAACTTGTATTCCTATAAAGGTGACCTCATCTTGGATCCGTTTATGGGCTCGGGAACAACTGCGGTGGCAGCCCTGCAGGCGGAGCGCCACTTTGTGGGCTACGACACTGACGCCGACTATGTGCTGAACGCCAAGGAACGGATTTCCCAAGCAGAGATTGACCTCCAAGGGCGGCCGACCATTCCCTCTACAGAGGCCGAGAACGAACAGTGGCTGCAGCTCTGTCGACGGGAAGGCCTCGCAGCAAAAGAAGTTGCCCGGCGAATGCTGGTAGAGGCTGGGTTTAACAAGTTTGGCCCTATTGATGAGGGCGTGAAGGTTGCCGGAGTCGAGTTCAACTTTTCTGTGCTCGACGCCTTGAAGCAACGATTGCTCATTGATTTTTCGGGGGCCTTCAGCTCGGCCCGACAGGGTTTGAAGCGCAGGGAGACTCTGTTCCGTTCTCTCGGCAAGGCCTCGGCACTGTCATTGCTGCTCGAAGGGCAAGCAGACGAGGGTGCGGCTACTCAAGTTCTCTTGATGAGCACTGATGCACCCGGTAAGAAGTCCGCAAGCGGTCGGGCGCTTTCTGCGGCCCTCAACCCAAACAGGGGCACAATTCTAGAGGTCGCCCTGCTCGATGAACCTGGTCTTCGTACCCTCCGCCAACTTGCAGAGGGTTTGCGTCCGGGGTCTGAAGGCTGGGTCGGAAGCGAGTGGACCCCAGCGCATGGTTGACGACATTCTTGATGACCGCAGCGTGGGCGGCGTTTCTGGGGCGAAACGCCTTGCCCAGAGCTACCGGCAGCTTCCCGCAGTAGCAGACCTGATGTTGGTGCATCGCTCTACGCAACTGCGCGGCAGACTACTTAAATTCACCGACCAACTTGTGGTGATCCAAGACCGGTCTGGGGGTAGGCATACCTTTGAGAACCACCCTGGCTCCTTCGCGTACAACGGCGAGACCGTCACACTTGTTCGGCCAGGGCGGCCCCAAGCCGCTCAGGACTCCTCAACGCGCCTGTCAGCCGCCGGGGGAGTAGTTGCCCGAGACCAGGTTGCTCGTGTTGCTCAGGCTTCACGACTTTGGGTTGAAGGCGACCATGATGCTCGTTTCATCGAGCGTGTTTGGGGTGACGAGCTACGAGAGTTCGGCATCGTCGTTGAACCCATGCGCGGCATAGATGACCTCATTGCAGCAGTCGCAGCGTTTGGTCCGCGAGCAGATCGCCGCCTTGCAATCTTGGTGGATCACCTAGTTCCAGGGTCGAAAGAGACACGCCTCACGGAGCAGATCTCTGACCCAAACGTGTTGATCTTGGGCCACCCGTTTGTAGACATCTGGCAGTGTGTTCGGCCGCGTTCCATGGGCATCGACTCGTGGCCAGAGGTCCCAAAGGGTGAAGAGTGGAAGGCCGGCATCTGCAGGCGCTTGGGTTGGGGATCAACTACCGAAGGCTGGAAGCGTGTGCTGAGCGCAGTCAACTCATTTGCCGACCTAGAACCCGAGTTGGTGGGCGCAGTGGAACAAGCCCTAGACATGCTCGCACCCCCCGAAGAGGAATCCGAATGACCCGTACTATTGCCACTGCGCTCGAGGAGCGCCTTCGATCCCTAGGCGTGCAACGCGTCTATGGTCAACCGCTCGCCAGCTTGCAACACGTTGCCGTAGAGAACCCTGACCTTGCCGTGTTGTTGGCGGACGCTGATGGCCGAATTGGTCATCATGATGGCAGTGGTCGCCTTGGCGCAGCACTCCTAGCCGGCCCGATCCTGCATCTTTCCTCAAGCCCAGGTGGCCTAGCGCCGCTTCAGAGAGTCACGAGCGCGGTTGAACTTCTTGACGCACTTGTTGACCCCCCGGGAATGCTGGTGCCGGGCACACTTGCGTTGCATCTTGACCTTGACTTAGCAGAAGTCATTGCTGATGACGTTGGACCGACCAAACAAGTGGAACGCGTACCAGTGCTGACGCTCGAGAAGTCATTGTCAGCTCTGAACATTGTGATTCTTGTTGGTCCCGGAGTCATTCGAGCCAATGCTGTTGATGGAGTACGCGACTTTGCGCGGACTTCAAGCAGCGGCATCGTGACGAGTTGGGGAGCCAAGGGAGTGGAGCGCTGGGACAGCCCCTTTCATTTCGGCACCTTCGGTCTGCAGCAGGGAGACGCTCTGTGTACCGGTCTTGATCAGGCAGACCTCGTCATACTCAGTGGTGTTGACCCTGCAGAAACCCCACCGCACCTCACCGAAAACTTTCTTACTCAAGAGGTTCCCCCCAGCCAGCTTCACGCCTTGGTCGCTGGGTGGACTGCAAGCACACAGCTACCACAGCGGCCGGCTGAGTATGAACAGCTCCGAGACGTGATCACGCCCATGTATGAGTCAGATGCTGTTCCGCTGACTCCCCCTCGGGCCGCGCTGCACCTAGCGGGCATGCTCCCAGAACGAGGAATAGTTGTCGCAGACCCCGGAGCCGCAGGGTTTTGGTTGGCACGTAGCTTTCCCACTTCATTTCCCGAAAACATCTGTGTTCCTGCAAGTTTCACTCCCGGCTTTGCTGCCGCTGCAGCCTTAGTCTGCTGCCTTGAGGGACGCCCCTACTTTGCTGTGAGCGATCAGATTGGCGGCATCGAAGGCATCGACGACGTCACAGCAGAACTGCTCGAGTTGGCTGAGCAACTTGAACAAGGAGTTGCCCTGCAGCTCTGGGGGCCAGAAGGGCAGCTCGAAAACTCGGCGTCGCATATTGATCTGCTTCAGGCAGAGCTAGATGCCGAGCATGTTCGCATCGACGAAATTCCGGTCAATGTTGACGCAACCGAAGACCTTGAGCGAGTAGCCGGTGAGTTGATCGCTTGGCCGATTGAGAGCCCGTACTGACTCGGTTCTCGTATGATCACAGAAGCTCCGCAACATCGCAGCATCACAACGAGGGCCGTATTCAACGGGATGAGGGAACTGGTGTCGACAGACGCAACAATTTTGACTCAGTCGCAGAATGCCCGTTTGGCGCGCATGCTCGAAGTGACAGCAGAGCTAGCACTTGAAGGTGGGTGGGATGCAGTGCAGATGCGAGAGGTTGCCCAGCGCGCAGGCGTTGCCCTCGGCACCTTGTACCGCTACTTCCCCTCAAAGGAGTATCTGCTGGTCTCGGTCATGATCGCCGATATTGAGGGCTTAGCGGATCGGTTAGTGGTGAGGCCCGCAGAGGGAACAGACCCAGTTCAGCGTGTGATTGACGTGTTGCGCCGATCAAATCGAGCGCTGCAGCGGCACCCGCAGATCACCGTTGCCATGATTCGAGCGTTGGTCTCGGGCAACCAAGAGATCGCCCCAGCGGTGAAAGAGACTCGTGCGCTGATGCGACGGATCATTAGTGACGCCTTAGGTGCTGATGGAATCGACGTAGGTGAAGATCATGAGAGCGCGCTGATGAGAATCGATCTACTCAGCGATGTCTGGCTGGCCGCCCTAGTGAGCTGGATCTCTGGAGTAGAACCAGACACTTCTGTTATGCCAAAGCTTGAATTGGCTAGCCAGTTGTTGCTCTCACCAGCGCGCTAGCTCACCAATCTGAGCTGTTGATAGCCGCCATCTCCAGAGATGCCAAGACCGATGCCAGCTCCAACGGTTGCACCCAAGATGCCCGTGTGCTCGCTGACTACAAACTCGCCGGATCGGGTCAGAGACTCGGAAATGGGAAGATCAATCTCTGCAAGCGACCGCATTGCCTGATCAAGCTCTGTGTCTTTGAGTTGCTCAATTGCCCGTTGCACTTGTTCGACACCCCGGATGCTTCCGGGTTCCGACAGGTTCACATTGCTCACGGTGCGGAACTCGCGATGGCCGTCCGTGGTCGTGCTGCTCACAATGAGATCGGCGCCGTGGAGGGGTTTGTCAGGAATCTCGATGCGAAGCCGAGAGAGGTAAACCTCAGTTCCCCCATCTCCTACAGAGGCCAATCGAAGCCGCTGCAACAACTGCCCCGAGATGAGCGAAGCAGTAGTTCCTTCGAGTTCAAGAATCTGTGCATGATGCCCTTGGCCGAACCGAAAGCTGCCCCCGCCTCGAACTGAACCCTGCACCCCCAGAGAAGATGCCAGAGATGCCGTTCCCTGCGCTGTCAGGCTGAGTTCTGTGAGTTGCTCTGTACGGGCGATTTCTGGCGCGAAGTGAGTGAGTAGCCCCGCTGCGATACCAAACCCTGGCAGGGCACTGCTAGCGACTGCTGAGCGTCGAACTGCAGCCTCTGCCTCGATGAGTGCAATCTCTGCAGGCAGGTTGCTGTGCGTCGTTACGTATTCGCGCCTTGTGAGCTGACCAACGCTCACCTGCGCGCGCAAGTTGGCGCCGAGTGCCGCACTGTGCGTGCCGAGGGTGAGCGAAGCACCAGCTGTTGCGGCAAGCCCAGCTTGGTTTCGCTCGGTGCTTGTTACTTTGACGACACCATGCGGGAACTGCTGAATCGTCAGATTGTGGGTGCTGCCAACGACTAGGGCACCAGCGGTGATCTGCGCACCCGAGAGCACACGCAGCTCTGATGTAGCAAAAGCATTCGGCTTGCGCAGTGCTTGATTCTGCAGTGCCTGATTCTGCAGCGCTTGATCATTGACAGCGCGGCCCGAATCAAATGATCCATCCGAGGCTTGTTCCTGTTGCTGGGCTTGCTGCTTCAGCTGACTTGAGAAGCGTTTGCACTCCGCTGCAATGTGACGAAGCGCTGGTTGGTGGATCTGGCGCCAGTCTCGAGCGAAATTTCTTGCATCTGGGCCGCGCCACGAGCAGTGTCGGACTTCTCGATCAAGCAAGAAGGCGCTGTGTTCCGCTTGATCAGCGAGTCGCTTCGCCGCTACGCCAAGCTGCCGGAGTGCAACAGGGTCTGCGCCGATTCGTGACATCGCGACGCAGGTTAGAACCCAGACTTAGTTCCGTCAGCGGGGAGCTCAGCCCGCTGCGCTTGGATTGATAACTCCCCACCCAAAGCTGGAATCCCATCCAGCACTACCAGTGTCGGTTGTAGTTGTCATGATGCGGGAACGGATCTGGGCCGCCGACTCTGCGGGATGCGCTGCGCGGGCTAGGGCGGCGAGGGCAGTCACATGTGGAGCGGCCATCGAGGTTCCTGACATGTATGCGTAGCGGTTCAAAGTGATGGTGGAAATGATTGAGCTTCCCGGAGCGGCAACGTCGATGTAACTGCCCTGAGTCGAGAACGAGGACCGCTCACCAGTTTCGGTAATCGACGCGGCGGCTATCGGCCAGTCATAGGCTGCGGGCCAGCTCGGAGGATTACCCTTGAGCCCTTCATTGCCACCGGAGGCCACGAGCACAACATCGTTTGCCTGTGCATAGTTGATTGCCTGCAAGAGGGCCGAAGAGCCTGAGCTTCCGCCGATCGAGGTATTGATGACTTGTGCGCCGTTGTCCACTGCCCAAATAATGGCCTGAGCAACTCCAGTGGTTGTTCCTTCGCCGGACACAGCAGTGAGTGCCTTTGCATTGAGCAGGCTCACCCCGGGTGCCGCCCCTACTGTGCCAACAGAGTTGTTGGGGGTCGCTGCGATGATCCCTGCTACGTGTGTTGCGTGGTCTCCGTACGAAGCTGTTCCTTCGCCGGTCCAGTCGGCCGAAGCCGCTACCTTTGCTGCTAGGTCCACATGATTGAGCGCTATTCCGCTGTCTACGACAGCAACGCAAACACCGCTTCCGTTGCTCGTTGGCCAAAGGCTTTCAAAATGGAACTGATTGAGTGCCCACTGTGAGGGCCTCCATGGGTCGTTCGTGACTGGCGACCCAACGGCGCGAACTCGCACGTCGGTTTCTACAGAGACAACCTGTCGACCCTGAGCGATGCTCTCGGAAGCAAGTGCTGCAACCTCGCTACGGGCCTCATCCAAGGTCGAAGCCGTGACTTCTTGGATCTCTGGTCGGCCTTGGCGACCCACTGAGGTCACTACTACGGGTACCGAGCCTGGTCCACCGAGAACCGATGGGTCGATCATTCCATACACAAAGGCAGTGCCTGCATCCGCGCCGGCCTGCTGAGGGGTGAGCGAGATGGCTGGTGGGAGAGCTGCTGCCGCGGCGCCAATGGGGTGACATGCGCTCAGTGGGTCTGGTCCAGGCTGTATTGCAGGCGGAATGGTTGGAACTGGCGGCGCCGTGGTGGTCGCTGGAGTTGAAACGGGCTGTTCTACGGGCGGCGCTGATGCAACACAGGAGCTGAGTAACAACATCGCTCCGCACACCAAGATTGCGGTGTTGCGCAGAGGAGTTGAAACACAGCTCACCAAAGACATAAGCATGTATCGGCAGTTTCAGGCGTCACCTAAAGATTTAGGGCACCGTTGCTCAGTTGGCGTTGCTTAGCTGCTGAGTCCCAGAATCTTCGCGGCATTTCCCCGAAGAAACTTTGGCCACACCTCGTCCTTCAGGCCGATGTTTGGCATTTCGGCCATGATGCGCTCATAGGTGAGTCCCGCTGGAAAGTAGCCGGCGTAGATCACCTTGTCTGCGCCTCGGGTGTTGGCGTAATCAATGATGGCTCTGGGGTAGTGCTTGGGCGCAAAAGCAGAGGTTGAGTAATACAGATTTGGCCATTTCAACATCAACTTGACCGCCAACTCAGTCCACGGATCGGCTCCATGGCGCATCACGACAGTCAGTTCCGGAAAGAACCAGCAGATCTCATCTAGGTATTCCACTCGTTGCGGACCTAGCGGAACGCGCGGCCCAGGCACGCCAGCAGTCAGAAAGATGGGCAGGCCAAGCTCGGCGCAGGTGGCGTACACGGGGTAGTACGCAGCAGCGTTGATCGCAGTTTCGCAACCAGAAGGAAAGCTTGAGACGGCAACGATGCCGTACTCGTCGTGGTACTTGCGGATCTTTCGGACCGCATCCATCCCTTGTCTGGGGTCAACATCTACTAGTCCCAAAAAGCGATCGGGGTGATCGGTGATTGCACGACGAGGCTCATCGCGAGTCTCGTTGCCAACGTTGATCAACCCCTGAGCCACGCCAAATCGGTCCATGTTGTCGAGGGTGACAGCGACTGCATCGACCCCGTGTTCAATCTCTCCGGGGATGTCTTTGAACATGTATTGCGCTGGCATTTTGAAGTCTTCTTTTGACTCAGCATCGCGCAGCGAGGGTGCAAGAAACTTGTACACCTCTCTTCGGTCTGTGCTGGGAAATCCGATCATGGTGTCGATGATTGCAATATCGCTGGGCATGGCCATGGCCTGCACTCTAGGTCCACTCAGTAGAACGCGTTCCAGTTGAGAGTGTTCCGGGCAGAGGTCCGTGGGTCTATTCGCCGAGGTACTTACGGCTGAGATCAGCAGTGAAACCGTCTTCTCGCTGCTTCAGAAACTCAAGATCAATCGGTCCAAGAATCGGCGCTGGATCAAGAAAGGCCATGCCGTAGCCCTGAGGCTGAAAGACTGGTCCGACGATTTCTAGAGATGAATTCTCGGAGCGAGCTACGTAACTGCGCAGTATTGGCGAGTCAAATACAAGCGCAACGGCCTTGCCCGACTCAATGACTTCAAATGCTGCGTCAATGTCTTTGGCCAAAATCGCTGGTATGTCCACGCTGTTCAGGAATTCGGCAGACGAGGTGTTTGCCACAGTTACTACCTTCTTGCCTTTGAGATCTCCCAAGCTCTTCACCTCGGATTCCAAACGGTTCACCGTCAGTGTCGATGTAATGATGGCTGTGAACTGAGCAACAAGAACCAAAGCAAGAAGCATCCAGCACATGGCAACGATTCGTCCGGCCTTTGTTCGCACCGTTGTGTCCCCGTAGCCCACAGTGGACATCGTCACCATTGCCCACCAGGTTCCCTCCCACACGCCTGCTAGGTAGCTGCGCGGAAAGTGGTCGTTCCGGCGTCGCTCAACAAGCCAAACAATGTGGCCAACGATGATCAGCAAAGCAATAACTCCAACAATGAGCAAGAGCACCGTTGAAGAGAACAGCTTTGCCACTAACGACCACGCGCTGCCGGATGAGGGTTTGGTCAGAATCTGTAAACCGGAGTCGTACATTGCAATGCTGAAATCAAACTCTGCCTCGCGAGCGGCTGTAATGGAGATAGCTCCGAGCGCTGTGTCGGTCTTTCTTGTTCGAACTGATTCGAGTTGTTCAGCCACTGAAGCGACTTCGTTGTACTCGTAGGGAATGCCTAGGGTCTGAGCAGCCTCCTCCCACATCTCTATGCTGTACCCAGACCAACCTCGTGTGGTCTGAAAGGCAAAGGGCTCGATCTCTCGCACGGCGATGTTCAACACGCCATCCGGTCCCGTCGCAGCAGCCAGCACAGCTGGGTCAACCTGCTCTGAGCGACTTGCTTCGGCGGGGCTCGAAACTCCGGCTACTGCACACACGGTGATCAACACCGCTGCCATGAGAGCGACGTACCTAGGTCGCCTGCGGTCTGGGGCAAATGGCAAGGATGCAGACGTATCGCGCACGTCGAAATTGTCTCACAACTGGGCGTCTTGGGTGATACTGGATGATGGCTGAGTCTTGGTGGCAGCAGGTACGGAGCAGCATCAGAAGTGCAGCGAGAGGGAGTTCTCCAAATAGTCTCGCATCGGGCCGAGTGTCGGGGTTTCCGACTTCGAGCAACCGGGCCTCTTCGTTTCATCTGAACTGGCATCTTTCCCAAGCTGCGATACAGGCAGTTTCAGTCACTCTTGAGATACTCGTTGAACCCACGGTGGACCGGCTGTACTTCTGGGCCTTACAGACTGATTTTGCCAAGGGGGATGGCAGCCGCGCCGGTGGGGCGCACCTCGGCTTGCAATGGCATCCTGGTCACCCCGGATCAACAGCGGTGAACTGGGGTGGATACGACCAGCAAGGCAAGATCCTGTCTGGCTCCGAGTCGGAACTTGCATCGAAGATGGCGAACCCACATACCAGAGACTTTCTCTGGCGGGCCGCAGTGCCATATCGACTCAAGGTCGAGCGAATCAGCAGGAAGGGACACAGCGCATGGCAAGGAACCGTGACCGACCTCTCCACTGAGGTCACCACCGTGGTTCGAGACCTCTACAGCCCGGGGGATCACATCTGCGGCGTGACCATGTGGTCAGAGGTTTTTGCCCGCTGCGATGACCCATCGGTTGCAATTCGATGGTCGGATGCCGAGGCTGAGTCGTTCGACGGAACGCGGCTACAAGTCACAGGGTTCGGTGTGAACTATCAGTCCTATCAAGATGGTGGCTGCGCAAATACTGATTCCTCGGGAGACGGGGTCGGGATCGTGCAACGCACTGCGGTGCATCGTCTTACGAAGCAGGGGCAAGTCATTTCTCGTTAGCGCGACTACGTTATTTGGCCATATGGGCGATACAACAGCGAATGCAGCGGAGTCCTCACTGAGTTACAACCTGGCTGACTTGTGGGAGGCAGTCTCTGACCGAGTAGCGAATCGCGAAGCAGTTGTTTGCGGGGATCGTCGGCTGACCTACGCGCAGCTCGAAGAGCGGGCGAACCGGATGGCAAACCACCTCTTAGCTCAGGGAGTGCAGCCGGGCGAGTTTGTGGGCTGTTATCTGACGAACTGCACCGAGTACCTCGAGGTTCTTCTTGCGTGTTTCAAGATTCGGGCCATTCCGGTCAATATCAACTACCGCTACGTGACTGAAGAACTGCGTTACTTGCTGCTCGACTCCGGCCTTGTTGTGCTGGTCTGCAATGAAGAGTTTGCCGAGCGCGTCGGCAGCGTCACAGCCGAGGTGCCGGCATTGCGGCACTGCATCGTTGTTCGCTCGACTGCTCTGAGCGCTGAGGCTGAGTCGGTAGATCTTGCGGCGCTTCCCGATGGGATTTTCTATGATGAGGCTGTTGAGGCTGCGAGTGGTGATCGCCCCCAGATTCTTGGCCGAGGGAATGATGATCTCTATCTGCTGTACACAGGTGGAACCACTGGGATGCCGAAGGGTGTGATCTGGAGACAGGCCGATGCGTTCTTTGGATGTATCGGCGGAGGAGACCCGATGCGGATGTCGGGTCCGGTCTCTTCGCCTGAGGAAACGCTTGAGCGAATCATCGAGTTTGATTTTGTTTTCTACGCACTAGCCCCGCTCATGCATGCAGCCGCTCAGTGGGTCTCATTGATGTGGCTTCTGTGCGGAGCCAAGGTGATTTTGCATTCGGGCGGGTTTGACCCGGTAGAAATCTGGCAAACCGTAGATGCCGAGAAGGTCTCGATCATGACCGTGGTCGGCGATGCCATGGCACGTCCTCTCGTTGATGCCTGGGATGAGTACGGGCCCTTCGAGATTTCCAGCATGTATTCGTTATCGAATGGTGGTGCCCCGCTCGCACCCTCCCTTCGTGATCGCCTGCGTGAGATTGCACCGAATGCGATGCTCACCGATGGTTTCGGTTCCTCTGAGACGGGGATTCAAGGCAGTCGTCGGCTCTCTCCAGGTGAGGACCCCGGTCAGGGAGTTCGCTTCGACAACGTCGAGGCCGGAACCACGGTGCTCGACGAATCTGGGCATGCAGTGGTGCCGGGTTCTGGGGTCGTCGGCCGCATTGCTCACTCGGGCTACATCCCGCTTCGCTATCACAACGCGCCAGAGAAAACAGCTGAAACCTTTGTGACCATCGACGGCACTCGGTACGTGCTGCCAGGAGACATGGCCACCGTCGAGGCTGATGGCTCAATCACGTTGTTAGGTCGAGGCTCAGTCAGCATCAACACCGGTGGCGAGAAGGTCTACCCGGAAGAGGTTGAGGCCCTGCTGAAAGCGCACCCGGCGGTGTATGACGTGTTAGTGGTTGGCGTTGCAGACGAGCGTTGGGGTGAACGCGTTACTGCCGTTGTTCAGCTCACAGAAGGAACCAGCGTTTCTCTTGAAGAGCTCGACGCGCATTGCCGCGGCCAGCTTGCGGGGTACAAGATTCCGCGAAGCTTGGTTGTGGTTGATCAAATAGTGCGTTCACCGTCGGGTAAGGCCGATTACCGGTGGGCGAAGGCAACGGCAGCTGCCAGCCTCATCGAATAAAAGACCTAGCGGCTAGCTGCTTTTTCTCCTCGTACCGAGGTGAGCACCAGCAGTAACACGCTCACAATCAAGACCATGGTCGCAAGCACATTGACCTGTGGTGGGAATGAGACTCGGAACGCGTTATTGACTTGAATCGGGAAGGTTGTGAACTCGCCTTTGGTGAAGTCAGTCACGATGTAGTCATCAAGTGAGAGCGCAAAGCTCAGGAGTGCAGCCGCCACGATTCCTGGCAGGATGAGTGGAAAGGTGATCTTGCGAAAGCTCCGCCAGGGCGATGCGCCAAGATCCATTGCAGCATCTTCAAGAGTCCAGTCAAACCCGCGGACTCTTGCCTTGACGGTGAGCGCAACGAAACTGACGCAGAACATCACATGGGCAATGACCACGGTAGAGAAACCAAACACGACGTTGCGTCCTAGGAAGAGCTGGTACAGCGAAGCTCCCAGAACTATCTCTGGCGTCGTGAGCGGCAGAACCAGGAAAATCTCGATTCCGCGAGAGCCAGTAAAGCGATAACGGGCCAGCGCAATAGCAACGAGCGAACCCATGATGAGCGCAATGCTGATCGAGAGCACGGCAACCTCGAGGCTGCGAACGAAGGCATCGGTGAGTTCACGATCTTTGAACGGGTCTAGCCAATTATTCAGGGTGAACCCGTCCCAGCTGATGTTGTACCGGCCAGCAGGATCGTTAAAGGTAAAAACGATGATGTTGATGAGTGGCAAGAACAAATACAAGTAGACCAAACACGCGAAGGCAGTCAGGATTCTGCGTCCCCATTTTGACCCGGCACGCCCTGTTGGATTCGATCCTCGACGCGGCTTACCTGGTTCTTCGAGCTCACGCGGTAGATATGGCGGGGCCACGCCCTCGGACATCACCATGCGGAAACCGCCGTTCTGCGCAGTTTCATACCGCCAGCCCCTCTGTGCCCAAGAACTTGGAGTAGATCAACACCATCGTGGTGATAATGGCCATGAGTACTAGCGACAGTGCTGCGGCTACCGGGTAATCAAACTGCACCAAGAACTTGTCTTGTACCACGGTTCCAATCATCGAGGTTTTTGGTGAGCCGAGATAGCGGTTGTTGAGGTAATCGCCGGCAGCTGGGATAAACACCAGCAGGCTGCCTGCGAACACTCCGGGCATCGACAGCGGAAGCACGACTTTTCTGAATGCCTGCCAAGGGGTGCCATACAGATCGGCTGCCGCTTCAGTCAGACGAAAGTCAATCTTTTCGAGGCTGACGTAGATCGGCAGAATCATGAACGATAAGAAGTTGTAGGTGAGACCCCCGATCACACCTGCTGGGGTAGCGAGCAAGCGAAAGTCCAGAGGAACAAACGGGATCGCATGGATGATATTGAGCAGCACGCCATCGTCTTTCAGGATTGACGTCCATGCAATGGTGCGAATCAGATACGAGGTAAAGAACGGCACAACCACTAGGCCGATCAGCAAGTTCTTCCATCGGCCGCCTTGAGTAGCAATCCAATAGGCCAAGGGATAGCCAATCAGGATTGCAGAGACGGTAGCGATGCCGGCGAAGAGAAATGATCTTGCAAACTGTGGCCCGTAGTCGGTGAAGGCCGAACTGAAGTTTGAGAACTGCCAAGAGAACTCTGGGTTGGCAAAGCGACTGGCCTTAGAAGACAAAGCCGTACGAATCAGAATCATCACGGGCACCAGAAAGAACAGCACCAGCCACAAGATGCCAGGGCTCAGCAAGCCGTATGGGGCCCACTTTCCTTTCCGGAGACCGCGATCGTCTGAGTCAGTATCTGCTGCCATCAGAACCCTTGGTCAGGCACCGGTGATCTTGGCGAACTCGGCGTCGAAGAGTGCTTCTTCTTCTTCGTCAAGGTTGCCCCAAGACTGCAGCGTGGCCAAGGTTGAAGCGTCGGGGAAGATGAGTTGACTGTCTGCGAGCGCTGCCGCATCTCCGCCCATCTTGCGCAGTTCCTCTTGCACCCCTTGAACGGGCGAGATGAACTGCACCTCTGCGGTGATCTTTGCTGCGTTCACTGGGTCATAGACATAGTTCATCCACTCGGCTGCGCCTTCGACGTTGCTTGCGCCAACTGGAATCTGCATGGTGTCAAACCAAAGGGTTCCGCCCGACTCAGGAATCGAGAACCCGATGTCTGGATTCGAGGCCGAGAGTTGCACCACGTCGCCAGACCAACCGATGCATGCCGCAAAGCTTCCCTGTTCAAGATCGTCTACGTAGTCGTTTCCGGTGAACTGCCGGATCTGACCGGAATCTACGCCTTCTTGCAGCTTGTCGAAGGCGGGCTGGAACTTCTCAAACGTGGGCGTTGCCAGATCAATTCCAAGCGACATTGCAATCAGTCCGATGGTGTCGCGCATCTCGGAAAGCATGCCGATCTTGCCTTTGAACGCCGGGTCGAAGAGATCATTCACAGAGTTCAGCTCACGGCCAGTCACGGACTTGTTGTAGGCAATCCCTGCCATACCGGCCTGCCACGGGAGTGAGTACTCGCCAGTTGGGTCCGATGGTGGTTTGGTGAGTGATTCAATCAGGTTCGCAGAGTTGGGAATCTTGTCGAGAGGAAGTTTCTCTACCCAACCGAGGTTCGTCAG
>WLJI01000049.1 GCA_009701845.1 Actinomycetota bacterium | reverse complement strand
GCCCTGTGCGATTCAACACGCAGACCACTCGCTCACCCGACCGAGCAGTTTCCCGGATCATCTCGATGAGCTGCGATGAGAACAGCCCAGTTCTGCCCGTGTCCTCGCCACGTCGGTCGATAACTGTTAGCTGAGCCCACCCGGAACGCTCTTCCAAGCGCCCCAGACGTCCCCGTGGCTCGAGAACGGTTGAGGGTTCAAGGAGTGGTCGTAGAGCGAAGCGATCCTCTGGTGCTCCTTTCGGAGCCTCGCTTCTCTGCAGGTCCTCTGCCGGAGCCAAGCCCACCTCTTGGCTTCCCTGGGCTAGCTGTGGGCCCTGGGTACCCTGAGCAACGAGAGCCTCAAGGGACGGACATGGAGAGACCAAGAGGCATGGCACCTGTGCTCTTCGGGCACGCTCAATTGCAATCTCGCGCGCATTCCACGTTGGAGAGGACTCGCTCTGAAGCATCTCGTCATGCTCGTCAATCACTACAACTGCAGACAAAATGGGTAATGGCGCAAATGCCGCCCCACGACCACCAACAACACTCGCGCCCCCCGCCGCAGCCTGAAACTCCCAAGGCCACGATGCCACTGCAGCCCCCGCCGAGCGGAGTCCGCGGGCAACGCGCTGAGCCTCTGCGACACTCGGCACCAGAGCCAAAATCTGCCCCAATCGGGCAGCAGCTATGACCACTCCTAATGGGTCAGTCGTGGGCGAGATCTGCAAGACATGAGTTCCGGCACCAAGAAGCAGGAGGGACTCTGCCAGTTCATTCGCTGCGCCTGTAGTCGCTGCGCGGACACGTACCGGCGGAAGTCTGCTCACAACACGCTCCGGGGAGGCTGCTCGCAACATCGAGGCCAGCCTTCCGCTCCACTGCCATGCAGCCCAGCGACAGAGCTCAATGGTCGACTGATCTGGCCCGCAACCTACAAGCTTAGAAATGGTACTGAGCGTGACTCCCTCGGGGGGTTCGACATCAAGAGCGATGACCCACCCTGCAACACGGCGTCCGCTAAACGGGATGCGGACCATGCTGCCAACACTGAGAGTGGCGGCTAGGTCGTCGGGTGCGTAGTAATCAAAGGCGCGATCAACTGCTGGGACATCCGGGAGAACTCGTATCACCCTCATTGGGGCATGAGTAGCCGACAGAGGACCCAACTGAGGAAGGGACTCACTGCGACTCAAGAGAAGTCGTGAACCTGGGTTTACAGGCCGAGTGCAGAACGAAGCGCATCAACACGATCAGTGCGCTCCCAGGTGAAGCCGTCTCCTGTGCGACCGAAGTGACCATATGCCGCAGTCTTGCGGAACACAGGCCGCTTCAGCTCCAGATCACGAACAATTGCACCGGGCCGAAGATCGAAGATGTCTTTCACTGCGACGTCAAGTTGCAATGGATCTACCGTCTCGGTTCCGAAGGTCTCGACAAGAATAGAGACCGGATGAGCCATGCCGATTGCATACGCCACCTGTACCTCACATCGAGTCGCCGCTCCTGAAGCAACAACGTTCTTGGCCACCCAACGAGCGGCGTATGCAGCGGAGCGGTCTACCTTCGAAGAATCCTTGCCCGAAAAGGCGCCCCCGCCGTGACGGGCTGCCCCACCGTAGGTATCAACAATGATTTTGCGACCCGTCAGACCAGCGTCGCCAACGGGACCACCGATAACGAATCTTCCAGTTGGGTTGATAAAGACTTCGTAGTCGTCGTCGGCGAAGGCCTCTGGGATGACTGGTCGGATGACCTGCTCAATTAAGTCGGGCCGAATCTCAGTATCGCGATCGATCCCATCATTGTGCTGGGTGGAGATAAGAACCGTCTTGAGACGAACGGGGCGATTGTCTTCGTATTCGAAGGTGACCTGGGTCTTGCCATCTGGGCGCAGGTACGGCACAGTCCCTGACTTGCGAACCTCTGCAAGTTGCTCAGCTAAGCGATGCGCTAGGTGAATAGGCAAGGGCATCAGAACATCAGTTTCGTCTACTGCATAGCCAAACATCATTCCTTGGTCGCCAGCGCCCTGCTTATCAAGCTGGTCCTCTTCGCCGGCGGTGCCAGAGCGGACCTCTTCTGAGTCATCAACCCCTTGAGCGATATCACGTGACTGCTCATCAACGGCGACCATCACGCCACAGGTGCGACCGTCGTAACCAAAGCTTTCGCGGTCGTAGCCGATATCGCAGATCGTGTCTCTTGCAATAGAGGGGATGTCGACGTAGCCGGTGGTGGTGATCTCTCCGGCAACGATGCAGAGCCCGGTGGTGACCATGGTCTCGCAAGCAACACGGGCGTCTGGGTCTTCGGTCAGGATTGCGTCCAAGATCGAATCTGAGATTTGGTCTGCCATTTTGTCGGGATGACCCTCGGTGACTGATTCCGAGGTAAAGGTCCAGTTGTTCATTTCTTATTCTCCTGATGAGGGCACAGAAGCCTGTGCCGATCGTGTGCTGACTACTGCATCTAGAACTGCGGCCGCAACGGAACGCTTATCGGTGAGTGGAACTACTCGATCCTGCGCTGCGGCACTCAAAATTGCTACTTCATTTGTATCGAACTCAAAACCGACTCCCGGAGCGGCAACATCATTCACAACCAAGATATCTACTTGCTTCTCTTGCAGCTTGCGCTGGGCGTTCTCGCGAACATTGTTTGTTTCTGCTGCAAACCCGACGAGCGTTTGCCCCTTTGGCTTGCAGGACCCTAGCGCAGCCAGAATGTCAACCGTGGGGTGCATTTCAAAGACGGGGGTACCATCGCGTTTTTTGAGCTTCTCAGCAGCAACCTGAGTTGGTGCGAAGTCCGCTACTGCCGCTGCCATCACGATGACATCAGCCGCTTCCGAACGGCTCATGACAGCGTCGTGCATCTGTTGCGCTGTCTCGACCGAAACAGCAGTAATTGCAGCGCTCGTAGCAATCTGAGCAGTCGTTATGAGCGTAACCAGAGCCCCACGATGGAGCGCTTCTTCAGCGAGAGCATGACCCTGTTTGCCTGAAGAACGGTTGCCGATATAGCGAACCGGGTCGATTGGCTCTCGAGTACCACCGGCAGTGACCAAAACCTGTAGCCCCTCAAGCGATCCCGGATGCTCTCGCTCAGATTGAACTGCCCGGTCGCTGTTGTCAGTTGTGTTGCTCTTAGGAGAAAGAGAAAGCACTCGCTGAGCCTCGCCAAGAATTGACTCCGAGGAGGCCAGCCGGCCAGATCCAACATCGCCGCCTGCGAGGCGTCCCTCTTCTGGTTCCACCACGTGTACCCCACGTCGAGCCAGGACCGAAAGATTGTCTTGAACCGAGGGGTGCTCCCACATCTCGGTGTGCATAGCTGGGCAGATCACTACTGGAGCCCTCGTAGCTAGTAACACGTTTGTTAACAAGTCGTGAGAGTACCCAGTTGCATAGGCAGAGATCAGACGTGCCGTTGCGGGGGCCACGAGAACAAGATCAGCCGCTTGGCCGAGGCGGGTATGCGGGATTGCGTCACGCTCATGGAACAACGAGGACCAAACAGGTTCAGAGGAAAGCGCCGAGAAGGTTGCTTCCCCGACAAACTCCTTCGAACTCCTCGTCATCACAACGCTAACAAACGCACCAGCATCCACAAGCTTCCGACACAGCTCGATAGCCTTGTATGCAGCAACTCCGCCACACACCCCGAGAACAATTCGCTGACCCTGAAAGGTAGTCACTTACGCGCTCGTATCTCGGAGAGTCTGCAGCAACCGCTCAAGCGGAAGCTCAGTCCTCATCCTCGGCGGTTTCAGCCTCTACGGCGCCTGGAATTGGTCGTCCTGTAGCACCGCCAACGCCCTCGATCATGTCTGCATCGATCTCTTCGAAAGCAATAGACAAAGAGGTGCGTGCCGTAGATGTCACCTGTGGGGGCACCAAAGACCCAACACTGCTCTTAGCCTTGAGGCTGCCGTAATACGAGTTGATCTGACGAGCTCGCTTAGCCGCCAGAGTCACCAAAGAGAACTTGGATCCGCTTCTGAGAAGGAGTTCCTCAACTGGAGGATCCATCATTGTGTCGAGACGCTCTGCCATGTGACTCTTTACTCCAACAGTGTGGTGGGGAACTAACTTCAAGCTGGGTCTTCGCTAGAGGAACCAGCGGACAATGGTAGCAGAGAAAGCCGCCTATCTAGAGATCAGCGGGAGCGGTGCTGCTCAATCAGTTTCTGAAGTTCTTGAATCGAAGTAGCCAGATCGTCGTTCACAAGATGAATGAAGTCCATATGCGAGGCTCTCTCGATCTCTTCATGGGCTTTTTCGAGCCGTTGGAGTATTCGAGGCTCGCTATCACCGCGGCTTCGTAGACGTTGCTCCTGAACGGCCCGATTTGGTGCATCCACAAAGATCAGCAGCGCATCTTGGTAACGATCCCGAACATTGGCCGCACCTTGAACGTCGATCTCAAAGAGCACATCTCGCCCAGCGGGTGGCTGAGGTAACGGACTGCCTTGCATGTAATCAAGAAACTCCGTCCACTCAAGAAACCCGCCGGCCTCAATACGCTCTTGAAACTCTTCTCGGGTGGCAAAGTGGTAGGCGTCTGGTGACTCGTTCACTCTCGGCGCACGCGTAGTCCATGATCTACTGACCCAGAGTCGCTGATCTTGGCGTAACAGGGCCTCGACGAGCGTCCCCTTTCCGACTCCGCCTGGGCCTGAAATCACAATGACGTTGCTGCCTGCCGGCAGTTCAGGTGTGATTGGTCCGCCATGAACGTTCATCTCGTGGCCGCTGTCTGCGACTGTGGAGCAAAGTTCGAAACAAGCGACTCGATGCTTGTCTGCTGAAGCTCGTTGATTCGAACTGAGTCAGATATTCCCATCTTGGCTAACTGCCTCCGGGTATCTACCTTTCGAGCCCCCGGAAATGATTCCAACGCCCAAAGCAGCTTGACCTGCCCCACTAAAGAGTTCCGCTGCCCAACTTCGAGTAGCTCACACAGATCAAACTCAGCTGCACCGAGCTGCTCTCGCAAAGAGTAACGAGCAGTTCGCACTGTCTGGGCCCATCCAACTGCTTCGTCATGTGTCATGGAAGGAGCCCACCCTCTTGGAGCACTAGATTGCCGCTGCAATTGCAGCCGCTGCTGCTGAGGGATCTTCAGCATTCGTCACTGCACGACCGATGACCAAAAGGTCGGCCCCGTGAGCGATTGCTTCTTGCGGTGACGCTGCTCGTGCTTGATCGTGACGCTGGCCGCCGGCAAGGCGAATGCCTGGCACGACTCGCTTGAGGCGCGGAGCGAGTTCCCTCGCCGTTTGCAGGTCCTCTGCAGCCAAAACTAGGCCTCCACATCCGCTCTCGAGTGCAAGGCGAACTCGATTGGGGACGATATGTGGCGGCGCTGAGTCGTCACTGGTGAGTACCGTTACTGCAAGTGCAGTTGGAGCAGGCAGCCCCGCCCGCTCGGCGCCCTCATGCAGTCCTTCGACACCAGCGCTCAACATCTCTGTACCGCCGAGTGCATGCAAGGTGAGATATTCAACCCCTAGAGAACCAAGGACCCGGGTGGAGCGCTGCACGGTGGTGGGAATGTCAAACAATTTGAGGTCAAGGAAGACTTGATAACCAAGGTCTCGAAGCGAAGCAACGGCATCGGGGCCGTGAGCACTGAAGAGTTCAAGGCCAACCTTTGCCACTCCAAACCATGGCCTCATGGCGACGGCTAGGCGATGGGCTGCGACAAGATCATCCACATCGAGTGCTAGTGCTAGTCGCCGACGAATGCTGTCATCTACTGCACCGCTCTGGGCCTCTTGGCTATTCACAAGTTCACTCCTGTGCACGTGGTTGGTTTCATCAGTGTTTCACTCCGCCGGTGAGTTCGGAAACTCGCACAACCCCGTGGGAGAAGCACCAGTGTCTCAGATCGGCCTGTACCTGCTCAACCGCACTCGGCCGAACAAAGTTTGCAGTGCCCACCTGAACGGCGCTTGCACCGGCCAACATCAGTTCAACGGCATCCACAGCGGTGGCGCATCCACCCACTCCTACGATGGGCAAATCTGGTAACGCCTGATGCACATCATGAATAGCTCGAACTGCAACTGGGCGCATCGCCGGACCCGAGAGCCCACCCCCGCCGCCTCCAAGGAGTGGCCTGCGCGACTCGGTATCGATGATCATTCCAAGGAGCGTATTTACGAGCGTCACCGCCTCTGCCCCGGCCTCTTGTGCAGCAGCCGCAACCTGCACCAGACGGTCAGTATTGGGACTGAGCTTTGCCCAGAGTGGCAAACCGATCTGCGATGCAGCGCGCAGCACATCGGCAGTTGCCTGTGGGTCGTGTGCAAAGAGGTGGGTCCCACCGTCGAGGTTAGGGCAGGAAAGGTTCACCTCGACTGCCACAACCTCGGGCGGACAATCATGTAGAGCCTCTGCTGCTCGGGCGTACTCAGCAACGCTTCTGCCCCAGATACTGACCACAACGCTGGCACCTGTTGCGATCAGCTCGGGGAGCTCGTGTTTGCGCCAGTGGGCAATTCCTGGCCCCTGCAGACCGACACTGTTGAGCATCCCGGCGGGAGTCTCATGAACTCTTGGAGCAGGGTTGCCAGCCCAAGGATCTGCCGAGAGCGACTTGACGACGACAGCACCGATGCGTGAAAGGTCCATAAAGGCAGAGAGCTCGGAGCCATACCCGGCTGTCCCTGCCGCAGTCATGACGGGCGCAGAAAGCTCTACGGAACCGACCCGGACTGACATATCTACAGCTGCTGCGCCTGCGGCTGCTGCACGGCGACTCACTACCTCAGCTCCACAGGATGAGCTCGTTGGTAGCTCTCGCTAGCAGACTCCTCCGACACCCAGACTCCTGCGTGGAACTCCTGCAGGCTTCGCACCTGCAGATCGCTCTGCGCCCAGTCCCCAATGCCATTGGCCGCTGCGAGTGCAGCTGAGGCGGTCGTCACCAATGGCACAAGATGAGTTGCCGCTGCACGGCGTATATGAGCGCCGTCTGCACGCGGACCTCGGCCGCGCGGACTATTCACCACCAGATCAACTCCGCCGCTCGAGATCAGCTCAACGCCATCAACCTCTCCATCATTGGAACCTGTGCGGTCAGAAGAGATCTTGGCCACGACCTGATCTACTACTACACCTTGTTCGGTGAGGTACGCCGCAGTACCGGAAGTTGCAACTATTCGGAACCCGAGGCTGACAAATCGTTGGGCCGCGCGGGCTCCCACAACTTTGTCTCGATCAGCAAGCGAGAAGAACACGGTCCCTTCTGTGGGCATGCGATCCCCTGCTGCTAGCTGAGACTTTGCGAAGGCCATCCCAACGGAGGTGTCAATTCCCATTACCTCACCGGTTGAGCGCATCTCTGGACCAAGCACCGCATCGACTTCTGGGAAACGACTCCATGGCAGGACTGCCTCTTTGACGGCAATATGGTCCCCTTGCACCTTGGGTCGAAGGAGTCCCTCTACGCGAAGCTCCTCGAGAGTGGCACCGCACATGACACGCGCTGCGATTTTCACGAGCGGAACGCCGGTGGCTTTGGCAACAAACGGAACTGTTCGTGATGCACGCGGGTTTGCCTCGATCACAAAGACCTGCCCGCTTCCGGGAATCTCGTCTGACCTTTTGACGGCGAACTGAACGTTGATCAAGCCCTTCACGTCGAGCGAGGTGGCAATGCGCTTCGTGTAGTCCTCAATGACTGCAATGGTTGCATCGCTCAGACCAACTGGAGGGATCACACAAGCAGAGTCCCCTGAGTGCACGCCCGCCTCTTCAACGTGCTCCATGATTCCGCCGATGATCACCTCTCCGGTGTGGTCACGAATGGCATCTACGTCGACCTCAGTTGCGTCCTCTAAGAAGCGGTCGATCAATACTGGACGGTCGGCAGAGAGCCCGCCCTCTCTTCCGAGCGAGCCGTTCGAAGCTATTGCCATCCATGCACGCTCAAGGTCTTCTGACTCGTACACAATTTCCATTGCACGACCACCGAGTACATAGCTCGGCCGGATCAGCGCCGGGAACCCAATGCGATCAGTCGTGGCTAGTGCCTCTTCAAGCGTGGTTGCTGTCGCCCCCGCAGGCTGAGGGATTTCGAGTCGTGCACACAGGGCACTCCAGTGATTGCGATCCTCTGCTGCATCGATACTTTTAGCCGAGGTCCCAAGGATGAGTTCAGGCGGCAACACGTTTGCGAGCTTGAGGGGGGTTTGCCCGCCGAGCGACACGATGACACCAACGAGTTTGCCTCCTCCCTGTTCTGCAGATCTTTGCTCTGCATCAATGACGTTCAGCACGCCTTCAGTGGAGAGTGGCTCGAAGTACAAGCGGTCAGAAGTGTCGTAGTCGGTTGAGACTGTCTCTGGATTGCAGTTCACCATAATCGTCTCAAAGCCGGCCTCGGACAAGGCGAAACATGCGTGAACACAGCAGTAATCGAACTCAATCCCTTGGCCGATGCGGTTTGGTCCAGACCCTAAAATAATGACCTTGTCTCTACCCGAGGGTGCAACTTCGCTGTCATCCTCATAGGTCCCGTAGTGATACGGGGTTTCTGCTTCGAACTCGGCTGCGCAGGTATCGACGGTCTTATAGGTGGCTTCAACGCCCGCTGCGAGCCTTGCGGCGCGCACCACAGAATCGTCAAGGTTCCACAAATAGGCCAACTGCGCATCGCCGAACCCAAGTCGCTTTGCACGGCGCCAATCCTGTCGGTCCAAAGAAGCAAGGGCCTCGCTGCCGTTTTCCTCTGGGCCGAGATGCGCCGCAAGGGCACTTCGCTCCTCGCAGAGCATCAGAATCTGATCGAGGAACCAACGGTCAATCTTCGTTGCTTGGAACACATCCTCGACGCTCACGCCGCGACGCAGCAGTGATTCGACTTGGAAGATGCGATCTGGAGTACCGATTGCCGCCTGAACCATGAGCTCGGCGGTCTCTATCTGGTCGAACTGCTGCTCGGCTGAATCGCAGTTCAGGCCTTGCCTGCCTTGTTCGAGTGAGCGCATTGCTTTTTGCAATGACTCAGGGAAGGTGCGCCCAATCGCCATCACTTCGCCCACTGACTGCATCTGTGTCCCTAGGGTGGGTTCGGCGCCTGGGAACTTCTCAAAGGCCCAACGTGGCACCTTGGTCACGACATAGTCGATAGAAGGCTCAAAGCTTGCCGGCGTCATTTTGGTGATGTCATTGGGAATCTCATCGAGGGTGTAGCCGACTGCAAGCTTTGCTGCGATCTTTGCGATCGGAAAGCCGGTGGCCTTCGATGCAAGCGCCGAGGAGCGACTCACGCGAGGGTTCATCTCGATAATGGCCTGCTCTCCGGTCTCTGGGTGCACTGCAAACTGCACGTTTGAGCCGCCAGTCTCGACGCCCACTCGTCGCATGACCTGAAACGCAGTATCTCGCATGAGCTGATACTCGACGTCGGTCAGCGTTTGAGCGGGAGCCACCGTAATTGAATCACCAGTGTGTACGCCCATGGGATCAAAGTTCTCGATCGAACAGATGATCACGCAGTTATCAGCTTTATCCCGCATGACTTCAAGCTCGAACTCTTTCCATCCGGCGATTGATTTCTCGATGAGCACTTCGGTAATCGGACTGGCGTCAAGGCCACGTGCCACCATGAACTCAAACTCGGCTTGAGTGGATGCAATCCCGGTTCCTTTTCCTCCCAAGATGTAGGCCGGGCGAATCACTACCGGAAGACCAAGCTGCCCGAGCACGGCAGCAGCCTGAGTCATATCATGCGCGATGCCAGATTCGGGAACGTTCAGGCCGATCTCAATCATTGCCTTTTTGAAGAGGTCTCTATCTTCTGCAGTTCGGATCGCCTGAGCATCAGCGCCGATCAGTTCAACTCCGTAGGCATCAAGTACACCTGTGTCGGAGAGTTCCATAGCGAGGTTCAAGGCAGTTTGGCCACCAAGCGTTGGCAACACAGCGTCGGGCCGTTCCTTGTCGAGTATGCGCTCAAGAACATCGGCTACGAGCGGCTCGATATAGGTCGCATCCGCAAAATCGGGGTCGGTCATAATGGTCGCTGGGTTTGAATTCGCCAGAATGACCCGATAGCCCTCCTCCTTCAATACACGGCATGCCTGCGTTCCCGAATAGTCGAACTCGCAGGCCTGACCGATGACAATCGGACCGGAACCGATCAGCAGGATGGACTCAATATCTTCACGGCGCGGCATGAAATAACCCTTCTTTAAAAAATGCTGTGCTGCAGACGGACTGACTGCGGCTTGCGGGACTCATTGGTGTTAGAGCAACAAAATTCCGAGTTGTTGCTTGTGAGTGTGCAACTCTGTAACGGTGAAATTTACTGAGGAACAAAAATGGTCGGCCACTACTCAAGACGTGCTTGAGGTCTACCTCGATCCCAGTTTCTGGACTGGGTTGACTGACCTGTCTGCCACGAGCAGCCCTGAGGTACTCGACATCAAGAGAGATTCCCGCACTGCGGTGGTTCGGCTCCACTATGTGCTGTCGGTTGAGCTTCCTAAAGAGGCTTCTCGGTTCATTAACCCAAACGACGTTGCCTGGGTTGAGGAAACTACGTGGAGCCTGTCGGACATGTCGGCGGAGGTGCGCTTCTTGGCCGACCAAGCCTCGCAGTTGATGAAAGCTTCTGCTTCGGCCGGGCTTGCCCAACACGGGCCTTCGGCGGTGCGATCGATTCGTGGCGATGTCAAAGTACATATTCCGCTCTTGGGGAGCCGGGTAGAAAAGGTCATTGTCCAAGGGGTCCAAGACCACTTGAAAGAAGAAGCCGCTGCGGTTGAGGACCGCTTGAGCTGAACTCACGATGCAGACCTGTCCATCAGCTCGGCGAAGCGTTCGAAGAGATACCTGCTGTCATGAGGACCAGGTCCGGCCTCGGGGTGATGCTGTACTGCAAACGCCGAAAGCTCAGCGCACTCGAACCCCTCGACTGTTGAATCATTCAAGTTGCGGTGCGTCACTTCGACATGTGCAAGTGAGTCAACGTCCACGCAGTAGTTGTGATTCTGGCTAGTGATCTCGACCTTGTTTGTGGTCAGGTCTCGAACTGGGTGATTTCCGCCATGGTGGCCGAACGGCAGCTTGTAGGTGGTACCACCAAGGGCGGTGGCCAGCATCTGGTGACCCATGCAAATGCCAAACAATGGAACCTTGCCAAGCAGCTCACGAAGTGTGTCTGGAACATCTGCCACAGCTGCAGGGTCCCCCGGACCGTTAGAGATAAACACGCCATCAGGCGACAGAGAGAGAATCTGTTCTGCACTGGTAGAAGCCGGCACCACCTCTATGGATCCGTACTGCGACAGGTTTCGCAGGATTGTGGTCTTGATTCCTAGATCGAGTGCAACAATGGTTCGCGAAGCTGAACTCGTCGCGGCTACCGAATAGGCATGCGGTGTGGTGACTCGTGCGACAAGGTCCGTTCCCTCTGTCCCAGTTGCTGCAAGAGCTGCTTCGCGAAGTGCAGACTCCGATGCAGTTCCGAATGCACCAGGAAGCGCGCCGTTGTCTCGTAGATGACGAGTCAACCTTCGGGTATCGATCCCCCCGATTCCAGCAATCCCATGGAGCTCGAGGTAGGACACAAGGTCGCTCTCTGCGCGCCAGTTGCTTGCCCTGCGGGACATTTCGCGAACCACAATTCCCTCGCACTGAGGCTTCTCGGACTCGTTATCAGTGCTGTTGACCCCGTAGTTACCAATATGGGGTGCAGTGAAGGTAATGATCTGACCTGCGTACGAAGGATCCGAGATCACTTCTTGATAACCAGAGAGGACCGTGTTGAACACAAACTCGCCGGTTGTGATCCCAGTAGTTGGAGCGGCACCGAATGACTCACCTTCGAAGACCGTGCCGTCCGCCAGAATTATCGCCGCTGATTGAACACTCATCTCTGTACCTCTCCGTCATGGACTACTGACTCACCAAACAAGAACGTGTGGCGAACTTTTCCTCGGACTTCTCGTCCCACGTACGGCACGTTGCGACTGAGCGACGCGCCACCTGTTGCATCGATTCTCCAGCGGTGAGTTGGGTCGATCACACAAAGGTTTGCCGAAACCCCTGGAACAAGAATCTGACCATGGTTCTGCATGCCAGCAATCGCTGCCGGCTTCGAGGACATCGCTCCAAGAACCTCTGCCTCGGTCATCGCTCCCCCGTCGACTAGCTCGGTAAATGCCAGAGCGAGTGCGTATTCAAGACCCAGCATTCCAGGAGGAGCCTGATCGAAGGGAAGTTCCTTGTCTTCAGCAGCATGGGGTGCGTGGTCAGTTGCAATCGCATCTAAGGAACCAACAGCTAGTGCGGCTTTGATTGCATCGACGTCTGCTTGTGTTCGCAGCGGTGGGTGCACCTTAAAGGTTGCGTCGTAGTTCTCACAGCACGCATCCGTCAGCGTGAAGTGATGTGGGGCTGCCTCTGCAGTAATTGTCATACCTTTTGCCTTTGCCGCTGCGATCAACGCAGCGGACCCAGAGGTAGACATGGGTTGAAAGTGTATTTTGGCCCCAGTCATCCGGGCCAAAGCGATGTCTCTCATGACCATGAGTTCTTCGGATTCGCTCGGCTGCCCTGGAAGTCCGAGGCGCGCAGACCATTCCCCTTCGTGCATACAGGTTCCCTCCGAAAGTGAGTTCACCTCGCAGTGCTGAGCCAGCGTTACACCAAGGCCACTTGCATATTCCATGGCTCTTCGCATCAAGCGATCATCTTGAACGCCAGTCCCATCGTCGGTGAAGATACGCACTCCGAGCGCAGCCATCTCCGCCATTGGCGCAAGCTGCTCGCCAGAGCGGCCAACAGTGATTGCACCAGAGGTATGAACGTCGCAGACAGACTCTCGGCCAAGGTCCAGCACTTCTCTGACCACTGCGGCGCAATCAATTGCAGGTGTGGTATTCGGCATGGCGAGCACTGCTGTGTAGCCGCCAAGTGCAGCAGCGCGTGCACCGCTAGCGATTGTCTCTGTCTCTTCCTTGCCGGGCTGACGAAGATGCGCATGAAGGTCGACCAGGCCAGGCGAGACGATGCAGCCGGCAGCATCGATCACTCTCTTTGCATCGAGGTTCGGCCCAACTGCAACGATGTGGCCCTCAGAAATGACGACGTCTGCCGAGTGTTCCCCTGACGCATCGATGATGCGCCCGCCCTTGATGACAGTATCTGGGTGACTATTCACTGAGAATTCCTTACGTGTGCAGTTTCTTCGGGCACTAATGACTCTGCTTGGCTCGCTGGTTCTTCTGGCGAGATCAGCTCTTCATGCGAGATCAGTTGATCCGGGGAACTGTTGCTCGACTGTCGAGCAGCGCTCAAGAGAGCAAAGAGCACCGCCGAACGAACCGCAACGCCATTAGCAACTTGTTCGGTGATGACTGCGCTCGGCCGATCAGCGACCTCACTGGCGATCTCAACGCCTCGGTTCATGGGGCCAGGGTGCATGATGATTGCGCTCTCCGCCATCCTGTCTGCACGCGCCGAGGTCAGCCCGTAAGAAGCGGTGTACTCACGCAACGACGGCACGAGAGCTTCGGTCATGCGCTCTTGTTGCATTCGTAAGAGGTAACAGATGTCAACGGTAGGCAGAACCGAATCAAGATCTTGAGTCACGTCCACTGGCCAAGAGTTCGTTGAGGACGGCAGCAAGGTCCGAGGGGCAACGAGTGTGACCTGCGCTCCGAGTGATGTGAAGATCTCGATATTCGACCTAGCCACGCGTGAGTGCTTGATATCTCCGACAATGGCGATTCTTCGGCCCTCTAGGGATCCAAGGTGTGAGCGAGCGGTATAGGCATCTAGAAGCGCTTGAGTGGGATGCTGATGCCACCCATCTCCTGCGTTGATGACGGAGGCCGAGGTCCACCTAGCAATCTGTGCCGGTACGCCAGAGGATTTATGTCGAACAACTACTGCGTCTATTCCCATTGCTTCGATGGTTTCAATCGTGTCGCGAACTGACTCTCCCTTATTGAGCGATGAAGACGACACGGAAAAAGACATTGTGTCTGCCGAGAGCCGTTTTGCAGCAGTCTCAAAGCTCAGCCTGGTTCGAGTTGAGTCTTCGAAGAACAGCATCACCACTGTGCGGCCCCGCAGTGCAGGCACCTTCGGTATAGGGCGACGACCGACTTCAACGAAAGTATCGGTGAGACGCAACAGCTCTTCGATCTCTTCTCGGTCTAAATCTGCAATCGAAAGCAAGTGCGCGCTGCTTCGTGATCCTGCACCCTGGCTCTCAGTATCTGTTCGTGTAGCTCTGCTGCTCGTCATGGCTTTTGCAGCTCGCCAAGTTCGACCCCGTCGATGGTCACATTGACGAGTTCATGTCGCCTTGTTGGCAGGTTCTTTCCAACAAAGTCGGGCCGAATCGGCAGCTCTCGGTGACCTCGATCAACCATGACCGCTAGCTGCACCATCCTTGGTCGCCCAAAGTCGATCACTGCGTCGAGTGCTGCTCGAATGGTGCGTCCGGTAAAGAGCACGTCATCTACTAACACCACGACCTTCGAATCAAGGTCAAAGGGGATGTCCGTCACTTCCTCTGGGATGACTGGTCGAATCCCAATGTCATCGCGATACAGCGCCACATCAAGTGTGCATACTGGCAAGGTTCTTGGGTCGAGTTCCTCGATGTCTTCGAGCGTTGCAGCGAGCGCATGCGCAAGATGCACTCCCCCGGTCTGTAAACCAATGAGGATGAGTTCCTCGCTGCCATGGTTACGCTCGAGGATCTCGTGAGCCATTCGCCGCAAGGCACGGGTGATGTCGTCTGCGTCCATGATCCGAGACCTGGCAACAAAAACGCCCCCGTAGGGGCGCGACATCCTTCGCTCACGTTCTGCCACAGGCATGGCCTTTCTGTGCGTAGTGGCCTCTCGGGACCACCTTGACGTACAGGTTTTTATGTTAGCAGGTTGCAACTGTGGTGCTCACAGCGAACGTCACTGGGGACCGGCTTAGGCAAATGATCCCTTGTGAGTCGGGGTCGGCAACACCTCGATGCGCTGAGCACCCTTCCTGACCCGGAACCGTGCGCCGTCTACTGCTTCCGCATCAGGGTTGGTGGTATCAATATTGCGAATCGTTACTAGCGTTTCCTCGGGGGTGATATCTACCACGGTGTATCCCTGATCAATGAGGTTCATATGCCGTAGCGCTGGGGCGTTTGAGTTGAGGACAAAGCGCTCGGCAGCACGAAGAACCTCAGTTGCCGCGTCTTCAGGAAGGTCGCCAAGGAAGGACTTTCGCGGGTCTGGATCTGCGGTGAGCGAACCCGTACAGAAGTCGAAGGCCGCTACCGGTGTGCTCGGACGGTCGTAATCGACTCGTAGTTCGCTGACCAAAGCAGTGTGCGTGTGGCCGCTCGTAAAGATGGTGTCGGTCACTCCCGCCTCAAGGATGAACTGCAACAGGTCCCGACGCTCCTGCAGGTAGTCGTCCCAGGCCTCATTAGGTGCATAGATGCCAGCATTCGGTGGAAGGTCGGGACGAAATGCCCTCAGGAACTCTAGGTTGACCAGCTTCCACGGGCTGATGTTGTAGGGATTTCCGACTATGCGCCAAGTGGCCTGAGAAGCTGCGAGACCCTGCGTGAACCACGCATATTGTTCGGCTCCGAGCGTGGTACGACTCGGATCGTACGCTCCACCGGAGTCTGTGTAGACAATGTTCTCGAGAGGATCATCTCTGTAGGCACGAACATCGATCATCGACAGATCGACCAAGTCTCCCCATCCAAATCGACGATATGCCTGCAGGCCGCCGGGGTCGAGAACTGCGAACGCCTCAAACCATGCTTGTTTAGCCGCCGTCAGACGCTCTGGCGGGCCACTCTTGCTGATCCCGTTATAGAACTCGCCGTCGTCCCACATAGCAACCATCGGTAGGGCCGCATGCAGGTCGCGCAAGAGGGGTTGTTTCCGCCAGCGCTGATAGGTCTGTCGATAATCTTCACGGGTGAGCGTGTTGGTATCAGAGGCGTACACGTAGTCGCCAAGATGCATAAAGAAGTCAAGATCGGGCTCGGCTGCCGCTGCCGAATGAGCGTTGAACCAGCTGTCATTTATCTGTTGACAAGATGCAAAGGCAAACCGCAAGCGATCGGGAGATGACCCGGCAGCGGGAGCGGTGCGAAGTCGTCCCGAGCGGCTGACAACTTGAGTTCCACTCTGATCAGCGGCTTCGAACCGATAGAAGTACCAGCTATGCGGATCGAGTCCGGACACAGGCACGGTCACGGCGTACCCCTCGGAGGCAGAAGCAGTCACCAAACCAGCGGCCCGGATCGAAGTAAACGCTGCATCATCTGCAACTGTCCACAGAATCGGCATCTCTGCGCCGGGAACTCGGGGCTCTACACGAGTCCAAATCAAAGCCCCGTCGGGCGCTGGATCGCCAGCGATGACACCATCTAAGAACGGTGAAAGATCGGGAGTCCCTGGAGGAGGCAGGCGAGGGTCTTCACTCGGAGCGGGAACCACGCACCCACTAATCAGCACCGTTGCACCAAGGCCAAAGCCCAAGCCTTTGAGCATCTCTCTGCGTGTCATGCCACGCCCAGAAGAAACAATGCTTGTCATAGGTGTGATGCTCAACTGAAATCCCCTGCCGCTTGTGTGGTCGCATGGTTTCATCGCCGCCATCTGCCGATGAAACCTGAAGTGTTACATGATGCCGGCTCAGTGTGAAGAGCAGAAACGCTAATTCACCTGAAATCCACTCACTTGGGTTGAGCCAACGCAGGTGCTCTCAATATCTGCTCAGAGCTTGCCTACTCGCTGCGAAGTTCATCGGCAGCAGCCGTCAGCAGGCCATTGACGAACTTCGAGGAATCCTCTGTTCCATAGTGTCCTGCTAGCCCGACGGCTTCAGAGAGTACGACTCCTCTCGGAACCTCGGGGCAGTATTTCAGCTCAAAACAACCAAGGCGCAAAAGTGCAAGGTCTAGTGTGGCCATGCGCTCCACGGACCATCCCCGAGCAAGCCGGCCAATAATCTCGGTGAGTTCGAAACGGTGCTGTTCAACACCCATCACAATCTTGCGGGTATATGAGTCGGGCACTAGGACTTGTGAAT
>WLJI01000048.1 GCA_009701845.1 Actinomycetota bacterium | reverse complement strand
TTTGCAACCCACCTGCAACTACCTGAGCCGGTACGAGTTGTGCCCTAACTCGGTAGGGGTTCGGCTAGTTCGACCGGGCGACCTTGATGAGACGGTTATCGCTCGTTGTGAGCCGCGCAAGAGTTCCAACGCCAGTGATGCTTGCCGCAATAACAACCCCGGCCAGGATGACGTACATCAGCGCTAGCTGGGTGCGTACTGCCGCAAAGGGCTCAACCCCAGCAAGAATCAGCCCAGTCATGGTGCCTGGTAGAACAATGATTCCGAGCGCCGCAGTTTGTTCAACCTGGGGTGAGATTGCTGTTCGTAGCGAGGAGCGAACGAACCTACGAGATGCCAGCTTGACCGTCATTCCGAGTGCCACTCCAGCTTCAATCTCGCTTCGCTGATCTGCTGCAGATTCCCGCACCCGGTTGGCAGCTACTACTGCTGAGTTCATGGAGTTGCCAATGACCATCCCTGCAACTGGAACCAGCGTTCGGCCCTGCAGCTCAAGCACACCCAATCCGAACACAATGGCCAACCCAAAGAACCCAACGGCGCTGAGCGCCAGCAGAGCGATTGGGAAAATCCCTGGGACGTCGCCGATTCTTCGAGCAGCAGTGACTGAAGCAAAGATCACAATGACAAGCACCCAGAGCCAGGACCAAAACAGCGGTGTTTCGGGGTTCACAATTGGTACCAGAACAAAGCCCACCAGGGTCATTTGCGCTAGGGATCGGACCAACGCAATCAAGATCGGCCGGGTCAAACCCAAGTGCTCGCTAGCAGTCACCGCTAGCGCAATCAGCACAAATACCAGCGATACCACGAGCGAACTCCAGCCCACTACTTGATCAGTCATACCGTTGCTCCGTTAGTGCTCGTTGTTGAACCATGAATCATCAATAGCCGCTGCAGCCTTTGGGTCTTGTGCTGGACCGCAGAACAGCACCTTGCCGGCCTTGAGCACGATCAAATGTTGTGCCAATCGCCAGATCTGATCGTTGTCGTGGGTGACCCACACCACTGCCATACCATCTGCAACTAGCGAGAGAGCGAGCCCCTCGAGCCGACTCGTGGCATCGGCATCTAGAGCAGAGGTGGGCTCATCGGCCAACAGCACTGTCGGCTCGGTGGCTAGCGCGCGAGCGATCACCATTCGCTGAGCCTCTCCCCCAGAAAGAGTATCTGCCTCTCGATCGAGTAGCTCCGCGTTGAGCGCTACCCGATCACATAAGCGCTCAGCCTCCTCGCGAGAGAGTCCTGAGCAGGCAGCCTGAAGGTTCTCAAGCACTGAGCCCGGAAAGGCCACTGGGTGCTGGAACACCATTGCCACCCTGCGCCGGTGCATCAGCGGGTCAAGCGAAGAGACCTCGTCTCCGAGATAGCGAAGGCTTCCAGCACTCGGAACCTCAAGACGATTGCAGCAGCGCAGCAACGTGGACTTTCCTGAGCCGGAAGCGCCCGCAATGACGGTGAGTTTTGCGTCAGGGATAATCAAATTGACCTTGTGCAGAAACTCGCTTCCTCCCGCATGCACTGTGATGTCAAGAAACTCAAAGAGTGGCTTCACGCTTACAAGTGCCTTCCACGAATGCTCACCCCGCGACGCTATCTCGCAGTTCGCCCGTGCCGAAGGACACTCAACAGGCCTACTCTTTGGGAATATGAGCGAACGTAGAAGCTTGGCAACACGTGTCATTCAGGCAGTACTGGCTCTGCCTGACCCCATCATCGACCGCTTGATTGGCGCTCCGCCCGTTGCGCTTGATGGGCGTGTACTCAATCGGCGCTTGCAAGCGATGATTGTTCTCTCAGAGCGTCTCGGCATTCGAGCAGACGGCGAACAAGGGTCTGTAGCTGAACGCCGGGTTGAAATGCGACGTGCGACTGCACTTGCGATGCCGGTGCGCACTGGGCTCCATGTGGTTGACCGAAGGGTTCCCGGCCCAGCAGGTGAAATCCCGATTCGCATCTATCGTCGCTTCGGCTTGCCCGAATCAGCCCCAGCAATCGTCTACCTACACGGAGGTGGCTGGGTCACAGGTGACCTTGACACACACGATGCCTCGTGTCGCTTACTTGCCGACGAGAGCGAATGCATCGTTGTTGCAGTTGACTACCGGCTTGCTCCTGAACATCCCTTTCCGGCGGCGATTGATGATGCCGTGGCCGCATATCGATGGGTGCATGATCACGTGACCGAACTGTCGATTGAGCCAGGGCGAGTTGGCGTGATGGGCGACAGCGCAGGCGCAAACTTGGCTGCCGTGATTGCGCAAGTGACTCGAGACACTGATGTGCCAGCACCGGTGGCACAGTGCCTGGTCTACCCAGCCACTGATGCGTACCTTCGTGAAGCATCACATCAGATCTTTGCCACAGGCTTCTTCCTGACCCGCGAATCTATGGAATGGTTCCGCTCGAAGTACCTACCCGACCCGAGCGACTGGGACTCGCCACTTGCGTCACCGATTGAGCAAAAAGACCTTGCGGGGGTAGCTCCTGCGCTCATCGTGACTGCCGGATTTGATCCGCTCAGGGACGAGGGGCGGCGCTATGCAGAGCTACTCGTGGAGGCCGGGGTTCCCACCCGCTACCGATGCTACGACGACATGGTGCACGGGTTCTTTGGCATGGGGATCCTGCCCGGAGGCATGGCCATGGCTACCGAGATCTGCCTTGGCATGGGCGACCTCATGCACGACACGCCCTAGGCGCTCCACAAGACACTCTGCAGAGGTTTCCTTGAGCCGAACCGCCTCGGCACCCTCAGTTGCTGCTGCGGGTATCTTTCATCTCGGCTGTTCCTGCTCGCCGCTGAATCATCGAGGAGATCCCCGGTGCCAAGCTGCCGAGGGTTGCTGCCAAGCGCAGTTCAATTGGCGCAACAAATGCTTCGGCCGGGTTCGACTCAATGGTCTTGGCCACACAGCGACCAACATCGGCGGGCGTCTTCTTACGCACTGCAGCCGGCAGATCAATGCCCGAGGTGGCAAACATTCCAGCCTCTGAAATAAAGCCAGGCTCGACTATCGACACCCCAATGTCTGCACTCGCTAGGTCTTCTCGTAACGACAGCGAGAACCCGCGCAGCCCAAATTTGGTTGCGTTATACATCCGCGTACTTGGAGTTGCCACCACGCCAGACAACGAGCCGATAAAGACAATCTGCCCAGCGGCTTTTCGCTTGAGGTGCGCCTTGGCAAATTCAGTTGCCATCAGAATCGGCCCACGCAGGTTGACGTTGATCGACTGATCGACATCTACCGCAGTCATCTCTTCGATTGAGACGTCAGAACCCATGCCCGCATTTGCGATCAAGACATCACAGTCGCGAGACGCCTCAAGGAGCAGCTCAAGGCCCGCAGGATCACACAAGTCGGCCACAAGAACCTGTGCCTGAGTTTGCTCGGCGAGCGCCTCGAGTTCTTCAACACGTCGACCAGTCAACGTGAGTCTGGCCCCGCGCTGATGCAGTTCTTTGGCAATGGCCTGACCCAGCCCCCCGCTCGCACCGGTCAAGAGCACATTGCGACCATAAATATTCATGTCCGAACCGTAGCCCGTGGGTCTACTTAGAGAAGAAACAGCTCTCGGAGGTCGAACACAGCCATAACCAGGAGCGCTACAAAGATGCTGCCGCCAACGATCGAGTATCCCCACCGCCACTTATGATTAGAAGCGAAGAACCTGCGCATTGATAATGCAATTGCAGTCATTGAGATGGCGCCGAGCAGCAGGCCAACAATGGGTTTTGTGACCCCATGGGTGAGGTCAACAATCGGGGCGAGTAGCGGCAACAACAGATACGTCACGGTGCAGCGCATAGCTGAGACCGCAATGGATTTCCCAAACGCATTCTCTGATCCAAAGATGCTCTTTGGTGGGGCCTCTGGATTGATCCGCAAGAAACGGAGCATCGCCAGATCAGCTGCGGAACGCTGCGGAGTGAGTTGTTCGGCCGAGGTTGCCTTGACTGCTTCCATTGGCACATAACTTACGCACTGCATGGCCGAGAAGCACATCTAGCCGCTCGGAATAACTTGAACGCCTCTGCAAGTCTTGTCAGATACAGACAGTTGAAGGCCAGACGAATCGCTGCTGAGCCGGTGTCGATGAACTTTCTCAGCGGAAATATAAGGAACCCGCACTAAGTGGACGATAATTTGAAGGTGCCACGAGCAGGAGAAGGCGAATCAGAAATTCAGCTGCTGCGGCTCGGTCGAGCAGTGTCTCGCGCAAATGGCCATTTTTCGGTCATGATCGACCAAGATTTTACGATTGAGTGGGCCTCTGAGACCTCGTACCTCATCTTTGGCTGGTCCACCTTGGTTGGTCGAAACATGACCGAGTTAATCCACCCTGATGACTTTGAATTAGCAGCCCGGTCCATTGAATTTCACGTTGACCACGCATCTGACTACGACTCAAAGTTCAATCCTGCTTGGCGGCCAGACTCCACAAGTATTCGAATTGCAACAGCAGAGGGCGATTACATCCGGGCAGACGTCCAACTCTGCAACTTCCTAGCAGATCCAGAGATTTCAGGGTTGCTCGGCCTGGGCCGCTTCGGTCGCGATCTGAGCGACCTAGCAACTGCGATTGACCTACTCGGGCAAAGCGCTCCGCTCGTCAGCATCTTGCCAGTGCTCGCTAGCCTTATTGACTGCAGCGTTGACGGTACCCGCACGCAGATTGTCTATTGGGATGACGATGTCGCCAGCGTTCATGCTGCGGCAGCTTCCGAGGACCTGCCGGACGCCCCGTCTGACCTGTTGCAGTTAGCTCGAGAGACAGGCCAGGCTCAGCAGCGTCTGGATCTTCTGAGCAGCTCCGATGCGCAAGCAACTGACAAGTTCGGCGCAGTGATCGTGGTTCCCGTTCAATTGCCGGGCTCACAAACCATCGGAGCATGCATTGTGCTCTGGAGCGAGCCCGCAATGGGGTTGATCTCTGGCCCGCAGCGTTTAGTTCATCAAGCAGTGCGCCTTACAGCACTCGCTGTAGCCGATCACCGTGCAAAGGCTGCCCTGCGATGGGATATTGCTCACGATGGCCTGACCGGGCTTCTGAACCGCAAAGGCTTGAGCGAAACCTTCGAATCACAAGAAGACCCAGCGGCCATGCTGTACATCGACCTTGATGATTTTAAGCCCGTTAACGACGAGTTTGGCCACGAAGTAGGCGATCTGATGCTCGTTGAGATCTCCCGGCGAATCAGTGAAGCAGTCCGAGACATTGATTTTGTTGCTCGCCTAGGCGGAGATGAGTTTGCCGTTCTCTGCCCCAAGATCACTGACCTGAGCGAGGCAAAAGTTGTTGCGGAACGCCTGATTCAATCGGTGGCTCAGCTCGCAAAAATTGGCAACGCTCGCGTCAGCATTGGGGCCAGTGTTGGCTTAGCCCTGAGCGATCGCGATACTGACTTGGCCTCTGTTCTGCGCTCGGCGGACGCTGCGCTGTATCAAGCCAAGGCCCAAGGAAAACGCAGAGTTGCTGCGTTTGATCAACCTGGCTCTCAGGTCATTTAGGACTACATTCCTGCAGCAAAAGCGGCGCTGCGGCGAGTCTCGATTACTCGGCTTCGGGCCGATCCAACTTGTTGACGTCAACCCGAATCCCAGGACCCATGGTTGAGGACAAGGTGACCTTCTTGAAGTAGCGGCCCTTCGAGGAGGAGGGCTTCGCCTTCTGAAGTTCTTCGATCACTGCCAAGAAGTTGTCACTCAACGCAGAGGGCTCAAAGCTGGCACGCCCGATTGGCACATGCACGTTGCCGTGACGGTCTGTGCGGTACTCAACCTTGCCGCCCTTGAACTCCTCAACTGCTTTCGCAGGGTCAGCGGTTACCGTCCCCGTCTTTGGGTTTGGCATCAGGCCACGGGGGCCGAGTGCTCTACCAAGACGTCCAACTAGGGGCATGAGATCTGGTGTGGCGATCGTGACGTCAAAGTCCATCATGCCGCCCTCGATCAGCGCAGCAAGGTCTTCGGCGCCTACAAACTCTGCGCCAGCGGCTGTTGCTGCTGCTGCTGCTTCACCCTGAGCAAACACTGCGACGCGAACGTCTTTACCAGTTCCTGCGGGCAGAGCGACTGTTCCTCGCACCATCTGATCAGGCTTGCGAGGGTCGACTCCAAGACGGATTGCCAAGTCGATTGACTCATCAAAGTTCTTGGTAGCGATTGTCTTGACTACTGCCACTGCCTCTGCGGGCGTGTGGAAGTTATCGCGGTCGAAACGCTTTGCTGCATCATCAAACTTTTTGCCATGAAATGTCATGTCGATCTCCTGAGTGGATGGTCTCCCTCATGTCGGCGGGGCTGGAGGCGAGGTCTTCCTCTCGGGGCCGTACTGCTATGAACGTATTGCTTGAACAAATTACTCGGCGATGCGGATACCCATTGATCGAGCGGTACCAGCGATCTGCAGCTTTGCAGCCTCGAGATCGTCAGTATTCAGGTCGGGTAGCTTGATTTTGGCGATGTCTTCAAGCTGGCTATCGGTGATCTCTGCGATCGATCCGCGGCCCGGGGTTTCTGATCCCTTCGCAAGACCAAGGGCCTCACGAATCAGCACAGGTGCCGGCGGGGTCTTGGTAACGAAACTAAACGTGCGATCCTCGAAAATCGAGATCTCGACCGGAACAATGGTTCCACGTTGTGCTTCGGTTCTTGCGTTGTACTCCTTGCAGAAGTCCATGATTGCCACACCGTGAGGACCAAGCGCGGTTCCAACGGGCGGTGCAGGCGAGGCCTGACCGGCGGGGATCTGGATTTTTACGAGGGCTACGACCTTTTTCTTGGCCATTTTTCACTTCCTGCAGAAGGGCAACTATCCGTAAGCGAACGCGTTACGGTGCCCGGGGACGACGTGTAAGTGTGGTGCATAGAGTGCCCTTGTGGCAACCCGGCGAGTTGCCGGTGCCAGAAGGCGCTCAGATTAGAGCTTGGCCACCTGAGAGAACTCGAGTTCAACGGGGGTTTCACGACCGAAGATGTTTACGAGCACCTTCATCTTCATGTGGTCCTCATCGATATCGACCACAGAGCCAGAGAAGTCGGCAAATGGGCCCTCCTTGACGCGAACAGTCTCGTTGAGTTCATACTCAAGACGGGGCCGAGCACGCTTAGGAGAGTCATCAGCGGGGCTGTCTGCGGTGCGGATGAACTCCTCAACCTCTCTGCGAGACAACGGTGAAGGCTTATTGCCAGCACCCACAAAGCCGGTTACTCCTGGGGTGTTACGAATGACGTACCAGCTGTCATCGTCGAGCGAGCAACGAATAATGAGGTAACCGGGAAACATCTTTTTCTGTGCGATGACCTTTTTGCCAGCTTTAAATTCGGTCACCTCTTCCATAGGAATGGCGACCTCGTGGATCTTTGCGTCCATGGCCATCGAACGAGTACGCGCTTCGATGTTTTGGCGCACCTTGTTCTCGTACCCCGACTGCGTATGCAGGACGTACCACTTACCGGGCTTGTCATAGGGAGAAATCGCTGCCTCGGCTGCAGCAGCGGCTGCCTGAGCGAGCAGTTCCTCCTCTGCCAGCACCTCTGCGGCCTCTTCGTCGAGGACCGCTTCTTCGATCAACTCCTCGACCATCTCCTCGACAACGATCTCTTCGACCGCTTCCTCGACCGCTTCTTCGATCAACTCCTCGACAACCATCTCTTCGATTAGTTCTTCGACGATCTCTTCTTCGCTATCAGTCACGCTTGCTCCGTCATCATCAGTCATTCGTTCTTGTTCTCCGTAGTCAGCACTGTCTTTATTCTCAGGCTTACAGGCAGGGGGCTTCAGGGTAGTTAGTAGTGGCTTTTCGCCAGTGCCGAGAGTTGGCTTACCGTGGCTCCGACAGCGCCTTCAGCTGCTGGATCGGTAATAAACCTGAAGAGCCGCTCGAAGAGGAAGTCAATTCCAAAGACGAAGGCCGTAAAGACGATCAGCGCTGCAAGCACAATGATCGAATAACGACGAACCTCGTCACGTGTTGGCCAAGCAACCTTCTTGAGCTCAGCTCTCACCTCTCGGAGGAACTGCATTGGCTTGGTGCGCTCAGACTTCAGGTGCTGAGTGGGTGCCTTACGGTCACGCACAGCAGTCTGTGAGCCGTCAGGATTCACCTGACCGCCCTTTTGTGCTGCTCGTTTTTGCTCTCGGTTCATCGACACGGCGAGTACCTCTCCGGAAGTTAATAATTCTGTTGAATTCAAGGCCCGAAAGCCCCACTAAACAACAGCAACAAGTGAGCAGGGCAGGTGGGACTCGAACCCACAACCGCCGGTGTTGGAGACCGGTGCTCTAGCCAATTGAGCCACTGCCCTTTGTACTGCTCCAGCCCATGGCAGAACCAAGGTTCCGAGTCCGAGCCAGTTCAGACTGCTCTAGGTTAGACCGAGAACCGCCCGAGGGCTACACGAGCGCTCTAGGTGACCCAATCCTGCTACGCGAGTGGGCTAGTCCTAGGCCGAGGCGGGCCTGCGAACACGACCTGCGATGACTATTGCTCCAGCTGCTGTTGCTACCGCAGCGGTTGCAGTAGCGGCTGCCACATACACCACCCGATGCCGATCTAGTGCCATCAGAATGGGGTTACGCGAGCCTTGACTCTGCACGTAGTCAAGGATGTCGCTCAGCATGTTGGGCCCTGGATCGATCTGCGCTGAGCGCAAACCGCCCATGTTGCGAAAGACCTTTTTGTACTGAGCTTGCTCAGCTTGGCAGCGAAGGCACCGATCAACGTGGCGGGCCGCAGGCTTCGGCATCGGCATCTCTGCCTCAATCGATTCTGATACAGCTACTGCTACCTCTTCACACCGCACGAGATTCCACCTGATCAAGATCGGGGAACAGCTCTGAACGCAAGCGGTGTCTGGCCCGATGCAAACGGACCTTTGCTGCCGTAGTCGAGATACCAAGTTCACAAGCAATGTCTTCATGAGACATCTCGTAGACATCTCGCAGAACCACAACTGCTCGGAGTTTGGCCGGGAGAGTGTCTAAGGCCAACAAGAGCCGGCTGCGCAAATCCCCCGCTTCGGCTCGAAGCTCAGGGTTGTACGCGGTTGCTGTGTCGATGAACTCGTCCCCCTCTCGCAGATCCCCATGGCGGTGGCGGTTGCGGCGTTGCATCTGCGTTGCCGCACAATTCGCGGTGACGCGGTACATCCAGGTAGAAAACTGGGACTCGCCTCGAAACTTGGAGAGGCCTCGATACGCTCTGAGATACGCCTCTTGAGTCACGTCTCGTGCATCCTCCTGATGACCCGTCAGCCGGAATGCCAACGTGTACGTCTGCACGTACGTGGCTTGAACGAGCTTCTCGAAGGCTGCTGTGTCACCGGCCTGAGCCAATTCAACCAATTGAGCGAGTTCGTCTTGAACCAACAGTTTCGACTCAGAAGAGAGTGCAGGGGTTACGTCTGCCTCTGAAGATTTGTCGCCGCGACGCTTCATCGGTGGCGTGGCTAACGAATCTGATCTCTAGCGAGTTTCTTTGTGCATGGTGTGCTTGCGATCAAACCTGCAGTACTTGTTCAGTTCAATGCGTTCGCGGTCATTCACCTTGGACTTTTTGGTGATGTAGTTACGACGCTTGCACTCGGTGCACTCGAGCGTCACTTTGATGCGCTTGTCGGAGGCCATCTGGTATTGCTCCTGTAAAGAGAGTTCAGCCTGGCCGATCGGCTACAAGGCAGGTACATAGTGTGGCGGCATTGGCGCTCAAGAACAAACCCAAGTTTTTCGAGGCGGCTGATTGGTCCAAAAAGCAAGAGATTCAGCCAGAGGAATAACCCAGTACCCGAAACCTCGGGCAAAGGATTATTCATCTGGACTTGATTACTGTCTGAGTAGCGGCGGCCGGACTTGAACCGGCGACCCCTCGATTATGAGCCGAGTGCTCTGACCATCTGAGCTACGCCGCCCTATGGGCACAGTCCACTTTACTCATGGCCCCGAGACGCTCCGGGCCGAACTGCGAGCCCCCTGTCAGAATTGAACTGACGACCTCTTCCTTACCATGGAAGCGCTCTACCGACTGAGCTAAGGGGGCGTGGTCAAAGCACAAGGCGTAGGACCGGATGCCGAGACTAGCGGGACAAGGTCCGGGCCGACAAGAACCCGGACTGATTCGTCACCCATGGCAGAAGCACTCAAGGAAAAGGGCCTTCGTGTCGATACACCCACGGTGCAGTTCGAACGCCTTGTCATTGAATCTGGAGACAACAGCATTTCGTTTGATCTTCACCCGCGTCTCACAGTCATTGCAGGGTTGTCGCAGATGGAACGAGACGGATTAGTCAATGAGTTTGTTGGCGCTCTTGGAAGCTCTCGCAGCGGTGTACACCTTGAACTGCTCGCGGCCAACGGCAATCGATTCGCAATTTTTCGGCCAAATAACTCCGCTCACCGGGTGATCGACGTTGATGCTCGACTTGATGTGACTGCTCAGTTCACAGACGAGAACGGAGCGATCAACTTATTGTCTCGAGCTGCTCTCAATCATCATCAGGCCAGACGTGCCATGAGGTTTAACGCACAGGACTTGGCAGAGTCAGCTGCTCGAGACGAACTCATTCAATTGCTCTCACGAGTCGATCAGAAGCAACTGTGGGTAGCAGCGCAAGCTCTGCGTTCTGCTCAGCAGCGACTCGAAGAGGAAGCAGATGCTGTTGGCTCGAGCGTCGAAGATGCAGCTGTGATCGAACGTATCGAAAGTCATCACGAGACCTTCGAGCGATCGCAAGATCAAAGCGAGACAGTGCGTCGAGCCACTTTTATGGTGGCTGGATTTGCAGCCCTGCTTTCAGTGCCGCTTGCCGGAGTTGCCGGAACCATCGGAGTGATCTCGCTTGCCGCTGTTGCCTGTGTCGCCGTGCTGGTCTCTGTTGTGTACTGGCGGCGTATGGAATCTGCTCGAAAGCGAGAGGCCGCCGCTCTTGCCGAGGCCGGAGCGCATTCCTACCTGGGGTTTCACCTTCAACGGGTCAATAGCCTGCTCTCATCCGACACCGGCCGTCGGCGACTGATAGCAGCAGCCGAGGAGCACCGAGATGCCGCTCAGCGCTGGGCTGCACTAGCAGGCAGCGTTGATGTGGAGTGGGCTGATACGAACCACCAAGAGATTTCCGCTGCTGCCAAGCTTCGTCAAGAGGTTCACCCAGCAGTTGGCGAGGTGGATCACCACGCCCTTGACGACACCGCCGCCACGGCACACGCAGTAGTCACGCATCTCGGGAACCTTCGCAACCTTGCTACTTCAGGCGAGAGCTTTCCTGCGCTGTTTGACGAGCCATTCGCAAATATTGAGTCAGGTGTTCTTCCTGCACTACTCGAGGTCATGGTCCGAGGGTCGGAGCATCAACAGATCATCCTGCTGACTGACTCTCCGAGTGTTACGGCATGGGCGCAGCTTGAAGAGATGACAGGGGCGCTGAGCATCATCGAGCCCACTGCCATCTTGAGCGCCACCGCAAACTCGCTCTAGGCGCAACCACATTTCCCGCCGCAGCGGGGGTACCTTTCATTGGTGCAGATTCGACCCGCCGTCCCCCAAGACGCCTCAGAGATGATGGCTATCTACAACCCTGTGGTGCTTACCTCTACTGCGACGTTCGATTTGGTTCCGCGCAGCTTGGCCGAACAAGAAGAATGGATCGAGGACCGGTCAGGGGCGCGAATCGTTCTTGTGGCAGTCAATAGTGACGGCCGCGTCGTTGGCTACTCGGCCCTCTCGCCCTACCGAGATCGAGCTGCTTACTCAACCACGGTCGAAGACTCGGTCTATGTCCATGAGGAGTTCCAACAGCTTGGTGTTGGCAAGCTGCTCTTGGGTTCCTTGATTGAAACAGCACGCTCTCATGGGTTCCACGCCATGATGGCCCGAATCGTTGCAAGCCATGAAGCCTCGATTGCGTTGCACGCCCAGTGCGGGTTTGAAGAGGTGGGTTACGAACGTGAAGTAGGGAGAAAGTTTTCTAAGTGGCTTGATGTCACGCTGATGGAGTTGCTGTTGTGAGTGTGCCGGCGAAGACCGGCACTCCTGGGTAAAAAGAAACGACGCCCCCGAAGGGGCGTCGTAGTGGGCCGGGAAGGATTCGAACCTTCGTAGGCAATGCCGGCAGGTTTACAGCCTGCTCCCTTTGGCCGCTCGGGCACCGACCCAGTGGGCGGTCACGATAGCGTTCGTCAGGCTCATGCAGAAAGCCGAGTTCAGAGTCTTCTTTGAATACCGCCAGAATCCGGGGTATTTTCGCCGTTCTCTGACAAGATCAGAGCACCCTTCGCACCACCAACGTCTTCACCCGTTCCCCTACCAATTGGAGGCCAAGCGTTTATGCCCAGCTTCGACATCACATCAGAAGTAGATCATCAAGAGATCCGCAATGCTGTGGATCAGGCCATGCGAGAGATCGTCAATCGGTTTGATTTTAAGAACACCAACTCAACAATTGAGCTTGACGAATCAACCATCACTCTGCGCTCTGCAAGCACTGATCGCCTTGGGGCTGTTCGACAGGTACTTGAAGAAAAGATGGTGAAACGACAGGTTTCCCTCAAAGCCCTGAGCTACGACAAGGTGGAAGAGGCCTCGGGTAGCACGGCTCGGCAAGTGGTCAACCTAGTAGCCGGTATTAGCTCCGATAAGGCCCGACAGTTGAACAAGTTCATTAAGGAACTTGGCATCAAGGGATCGCAATCTCAGACTCAGGGCGAGCAGGTTCGAGTGACAGCGAAAAAAAGAGATGACCTACAAGCCGTGATCGCAGCATGCAAAGAACACGATTTCGAAATCCCACTGCAATTCGGAAACTTTCGCGACTAGCCGAGCCAAGAGTTGCTGCGGAGTCTCGCAATTCGGTCCGCAGCGGGCGGGTGAGTTGAGAACAGATTTCCCAACATTTCGCTGCGGAGTGGATTGACGATGTAGGCAGATGCCTCGGCCGGATTCACATGCGAGGGGATTCTTATTGCACCGGCTTCTAGCTTTTCTAATGCCCGGGCAAGCGACTCGCCCGTGCCGAGCATGCGAGCGGCAGAGGCATCAGCTTCATACTCGCGGCTGCGACTAATCGAGGAGCGAATCAGCGCGGCTGCCACGGGCGCCAGAATCATCATGAGCAGCGCAACAAGCGGGTTTGCGTCACGGCCATTGCCGCTGCTGCGACCCCCAAAAATGAGCGCCCAGCGAGCCATGCTGGCAGCAAAAGTGATCCCCATTGCAATAGCTGCCGCCACAGACCCAATGAGAATGTCCCGATTCCGCACATGTGAAAGTTCGTGCGCCAAGACGCCCTGAATCTCCTCCCAGGTCAGCGTCTGCAGCAGTCCCTCGGTTACGCAGACCGCAGCGTGCTGCGGGTTTCGACCTGTGGCAAAGGCATTTGGTTGAGGGTTCTTCGACACATAGAGACCGGGCATCGGCATATTTACGCTGCGGCAGAGATCTTGAACAATCTGGTGATACTGCGGCATGTGTTCAGCACTTACTTGCACAGCGTTGGCCGACCGCAGGGCTAGCTTCTCTGATCCCCAATAGGACCCGCCGCACATGACCAAACCGATGAGCAGGCCGATTGTCATTCCGCCGGGCCCGCCAATCAGGTAGCCAACGGCCATGCAAAGCCCACCTAAGCCGGCTAGCAGAACTGCTGTTTTCAGATTGTTCATCATGAGGGCAAACGGCTCATCGGGTCGAGGCTTTGGAGACTCGTCAAACTAGGTCGATCTGATCCCAAAGCTGGCGCAGAACTCAGTAGCCCCTGAACCAATCCTCAGAGAGGTGCGGGATTTCTGCTGCTGAGGCTCAGTTCACTCGTAGTAGCCCGAGTGGATATACACGCAAGGAACTCCCTCGGTATGAAACATGTGCACGTTTCGGGGGTCGTCTTCAAAGGCAAGGCGAAGGTCAAACCCACGCTGTCGCAACTCACGCACAGTGCGCTGCTTGAAGGAGCGTGCTGCCATGTAATCGCCGAACTCACGCATGATGAGTGCATCCCAACGCAGGCCGTACCTCTCAAGCCAGCCCAGAGTCTGCGGCTGCACCTTCATCGGCCTAGCCGTAAGCAAAACAATGCGGTGATCAGCATCGATCACTTCGAGCAGTCGGGCTACTTCATCGATGAGTGCGTCCTCGCCACAAGCGTGAAAGAAGGCATCCCAGTCGGCGAACGGCTCGTCGATGTAGTGCTGACGGCTGCTGGCATTCGACAGCACACCGTCCATATCAAACACGACCGTTGGGCCCTCGCTCATGGATTGCTCTCGCCAGAGCCAGTTTGAATATGTCTGATCCCAGGTCGGCACGATGCACACGTTAGTGGTGCTCAGCAACAGTCTTGTTTCGTCTTGCGCCAGACCCGCTGGAGGGGGTCTGACGCAAGACAAAGCGGATCTGGGGGGGGGTATGGGCGGGGGTGCGGTGAGTGTGCCCTATTGAGGGTTAGTCCTCGTCCGAGGAGTCGGCCTCGGCACGTTGACGGATTGCATCTACAACCGAGGCATCAGCCAAGGTCGTGGTATCTCCAAGTACTCGGCCCTCAACCACATCACGTAGCAGGCGTCTCATGATTTTACCTGAGCGGGTCTTCGGCAAGTCCGGCACAATGATCACTGCACGCGGCCGAGCTATTGCACCGAGTTTGGTATCAACATGGCGGCGAATCTGCTCGCGCAGTTCATCACTCGGCTCAAAGGAGGCTCGCAAGATGACGTACCCCACAATGGCTTGGCCAGTTGTCGGGTCTGATGCACCAACCACTGCAGCCTCGGCCACGGCAGGATGATCAACGAGGGCAGATTCAACCTCGGTGGTTGAGATTCGATGGCCCGAGATGTTCATGACATCATCGACACGGCCCAACAGCCAGAGATAACCCTGCTCATCGATCTTGGCCCCGTCACCTGCAAAGTAGCGGCCAGGGAAGCGCGACCAATAGGTCTCTTCATAGCGCTCTGGAGCATTCCAGATGCCGCGCAACATGGCCGGCCAGGGCTGAGAGATCGTCAGGTAGCCGCCACCCACAGAAAGCACCTCTCCTGCGTCGTCAACGAGTTCTACCCCAATACCGGGCAACGCAGCGCAGGCTGAGCCAGGCTTGGTGGCTGTGATTCCGGGCAGCGGAGTAATCATGTGTGCCCCGGTCTCGGTTTGCCACCAGGTATCAACTATGGGGCAACGCTCGGAGCCAATGTTGCGGTGATACCACATCCAAGCCTCGGGGTTGATTGGCTCACCGACGCTTCCAAGAACTCGCAGCGAGCTCAGATCATGACGAGCGGGCTCTTGTTCCCCCCACTTCATGAAGGTGCGAATTGCCGTGGGTGCCGTATACAACTGCGTCACCTTGTAGCGCTCAATAATGTCCCAGAAACGATCCTTGGGCCACAGCGCAGGGTCCTCACTGCGTTCAGCCAGACGAGGAGTATCGGGAGTGCCCTCGTACATCACCGAGGTGGCCCCGTTTGCTAGCGGCCCGTACACGATGTAGCTGTGCCCCGTCACCCAACCAACGTCGGCTGCACACCAATACACATCAGTTTCGGCCTTGAGGTCGAAGACCTGTCGGTGAGTCCATGCGGCTTGAGTGAGGTAGCCGCCCGTGGTGTGCACAATTCCTTTTGGTTTGGCAGTGGTGCCAGAGGTGTACAGAATGTACAGAATCTGCTCGCTGTCGAGATGCGCCGGTGGGCAAATCGGATTGGCTTCCGAGACCAACTCGTCCCACCAGTGATCGCGTCCAGAGGTCATCTCGACCTCGGTGCCACAGCGATCCACCACCACGACGCTGCGCAACGTGGGGCAAGAAGGAAGCGCCTGATCAAGGTTGTTCTTGAGCTGCGAGGGCTGACCTCTCCGATAACCAGCATCGGCAGTAATGGCCACGACTGCGCCAGCATCGTTGATGCGATCTACGAGCGAATCGGGGCTGAACCCGCCAAAGACGAGCGTGTGAATAGCGCCGATTCTGGTGCAGGCCAGCATGGCAATCACGGCTTCTGGGATCATCGGCATGTAGAGACAAATTCGGTCATCGCGTTGCACGCCCAGGCCCAATAACACGTTGGCAAAGCGCTGCACCTGATCCAAGAGATCCTCATAGGTCAGGGTCCGAGTATCGCCAGGTTCGCCCTCCCAGTGGATTGCAACCCTCTGGCCTAGCCCGGCCTCGACGTGACGATCGAGGCAATTGTAGGAAACGTTGAGCTTGCCTCCGAGAAACCACTTGGCGTTGGGAAGCTCCCACTCCAAGGTGGTGTGAAAGTCCTCGAACCAAGTCAGAGAGTCTCGGGCTTGCGCCGCCCAAAAAGCCTCTGGGTCTTGGGCAGCGAACTCGTAGATACCGGGGTCCGACAGGTTCGCTGCCGCTGCAAAAGCCTCAGATGGGGCGAAGGTGCGGTCCTCATGAAAGTAATCTTCGATCGTGGCGTTCCCGGCAGCGCTTCCAACAGGTTCATTCGTTACGTCTGACATCAGATCCCCTACATCTCGTCTGCTGAACAAAGGATCGTAGACGGACCTGCGTATCGATGTCTCGGTCGATCGAATCAACAAGGACGCACCGCTAAGGGTACGGTTTGTTTGAATGAACCTGATCGAGCGATACCGCTTGAACCGACAGAGCTTCCAACTTCTTGGTCGCAGCCTGAACCAAGACCAAGAGAACTTCGTTGTTGCAGCTACACCAGAGTGGACGATACGAGACGTCTTTGCGCACATGGCAGGAGTTGCTGATGATGTCCTCTCTGGAAGGCTCGAGGGGGTTGCAACCGACCCGTGGACTGCGGTGCAGGTTGAGGCGCGTCAGGGGAACTCACTCAGCGAGTTGGTCACCGAGTGGGAGTCCACAGCACCGCTGCTCGAAGAACTGCTTATGCCGATGGCCGATCAGGTCGATCCTCGTCTTGTTATCGACTTATGGAGCCACGAACAAGACGTGCGCGGTACCAGTGGAACGCCAGGTGGCGACCACGGCGAAACCCTGGATTGGATTGTAGAACTCGTTGTGAGCGGCTGGACAACAAGGCTTGAGCGATCCGACCTCGACCCTCTGCGCATTGAAGTAATGACATCTTCTGATG